>JAJFGP010000178.1 GCA_021776055.1 Kiloniellaceae bacterium | reverse complement strand
CGAAAAGACGAAGGCGGCCTGGTACTCGGCGCCGAGCAGAAAACCGGCGAAATTCTCCGCCGCGCCCAGCCCCAGGCCGGCGGCGATCACGGCGCCCAGATTGCCCAGGCCGGCGACCACGACGATCATGAAGGAACGCACTGTGTAGGCGAGGCCCAGATACGGGTGGATGATCCAGGTCATGACCACCAGGGCGCCAGCAGCGCCGCATATGGCGGCGTTCAGGGCGAAGGTAGTGGCGTAGACCCGATCGGCGTCAATGCCCAGAATACGTGCCGCGCGCGCGTCCTGTGCCGTGGCGCGGATGGCTTGGCCCATGCGCGATTTCTTCAGGAACAGAAGCAGGCAGACCCCCAGAATCAGGGTGGCCGCAAAAGCCACCAACTTGATCTCTGAAACCGTCACAGTGCCGCCGAAAAGAAAGATGGTGCCCAGACCCGACGACAAGGTGCGCACGTCGGCGCTGAAGACCTCATTGGCGAGCTGCTGGAGTAGAATACTCAAACCGAAGGTGGCCAACAGTGAGATGAACAGATCCTTGTCGACCACCCGGAAGATGACGGCCCGGTAGAGCGCCCAGCCAAGGACGAACATAACCGCCGCGGCAACCGGTATGCCGAGAAATGGGTTCAGGCCGGCCTGGGCCGCGTAGAGAGCGACATAGCCGCCAAGCATGACGAACTCACCCTGGGCTATGTTGATGATATTCATGACGCCCCAGACCAGGGCCATGCCATAGGCGGCCAGCGCGAAGACCGCACCGATCAAAATTCCGTCGATCAAAAGCTGGACCGACAGGATCGGCGCCTGAAACAGAAGGTCGAGACTACTCATATGCGGAAAATGGCCGCCCGCCGCCGGAACAACTCCGGGGGCGGGCGGTCCTTAAGCCTAAATACCGTTCCTAGCGATCGGCCCAGGCCGGCGCCGGGTAATTGACCTTGGCGGAGGCCCATTTGCTGGGGGCCACAACCATGAACTTACCGCCCTGGACTTGATAGAGGACCATGGGCTTGGCAGTGTTCTTGCCGGTCGCGTCGAACTTTATGTTGCCATAGAAGGTCTGCATGTCGGTCGCCGCCAGGGCATCGCGTACCTTGGCGGTGTCGAAGTCACCGGCGCGCGCGAACGCATCGGCATAGACCAGAACCGCGGCCGCCGATTCGGCTGCCTGATACGGCGGTGCATAGTCGTACTCTTTCTCGAAGGCCACCGCGAAATCCTCGGCGCTGCCCAGCACATTGTCCTTGTAGCTGAGCGCCCGGTCCCACTGCGAAGCGCAGACCGAATACTCAGCATCCTTGCCGAATTTTTCGATGATCTTTGCAGAATCGCAATGCGTCATGGCGAGCATGGGTACGCTGACCTGCATGTCCTTCATCTGGCGGATAGCCAAGGCCGGGCCTTTGGCGTGCGCCGAGACGATCAGGATGTCGGGCTTCAATGCCCGCACCTTGGTCAGGGTCGCCGCCATGTCGTTCAGCTCAGGCGGCAGCTTGTCGTCGATCACGAGTTGCATGCCGTGCCGCTTGATGTCGTCAACAACGCCCGCGCGCACATCCTGGCTGAAATTGTCGTTCTCGATAGCCACCGCGACCTTGAGGGTCTTGGGGTCCTTGCCCGCGGCTTTGGCCTGCTCGGCGGCCAGGTTCAGGGCCTCTTGCAGGTACTGCTCGGACGTCGAGAGGACGGCGAAGAGGTATTTGTAGCCCTTGGTAAACAGGCCGCGGCTGGCGCCATTGGCCTCGACCATCGGGATACCGTATTTTTCGGTAACCGGGGCAATGGCCTTGGTCAGGCCGGAGCTGTACGGCCCAAGCACATACTTGACGCCGTCCTGGTTGATCAGCCGCTCGGCCAACTGCGCGCCGCGTGCCGGGGTCGACTCATCGTCATAGTAGGTGATCGCCAGCTTGTAGGATTTGCCGCCGACCTTGACGCCGCCCATTTCGTTGATGCGCTTGACCGCTAGGTCGTAGCCATCCTTCGTGTTCTTGCCGTTGGTCGAATACTTGCCGGTGAGCGACACAGCGGCGCCGAGCGTGATGGTATCGCCCTCGACTTTGGCGGATGCCGAACCGCTGGCAAGTAGGCCAACCGTCGCGGCCACAGCGACAGCAGTCGCCAGGGGTTTGAAATAGGTCATCAAAAAGCCTCCCAGTTTGATTTTGTTCTTTCCGTGCGCCGAGGCTCCCAGACCGCAGCGTCACGCCTGGCACGATCATATCGACCGGAGCCCGCAAAGCAAGGGCGCAGGGCCCTAGCTAGGCCGCTCTGCCCGCAGGATGAGTTTGTTGTCCCGCAACCGCAGGATAGCGGTCCCTTCGACGTCTAGCAAAGCCTGGCGGGTGGTCGCGGGGACCGAGATGGCCCAGGATTCGATCGCCTCGACCTGCCCATCATTCAGGCCCATCCGGCGGACCCAGTCCGGAAAATCGTGGGTCTTGGCAAAAATCTTCTCGTCGGTGATCCGCAGGCCGGCGTCGTTCAGTACCTTGAGCCATTGTCCACGGCTGAGCGAAAGAGCATGGGTTGCATCCCGCCGGCGCTCCAATTCGTCGAGAAAGGCGGCTTGAGCTGGATCGTCCGGGGCCATGCTGTCCTCGATTACAAATCGGCCGGCCGGTTTTAGGACCCGGGCCACTTCGCTGACGAAGGCAGGCACATCGGGAAAATGGTGTGCGGCGATGCGGCAGGTGACCAGATCGAAACTCGCCGCCGGGAAGGGCAGGGCGCCCGCATCGGCGAATTGCACCACCACATTGTCCAGGCCGCGCTCGGCGGCCAAGCGACGGGTGGTGGCCAGCATGCCGGGCGCGATGTCGGCGGCGACCACCAAGCCGGCGGTCCGCGCGACGCGAAAAGCCGTATGACCCGGTCCGCAGGCGATATCCAGGCAATGGTCTTCCGGTCCCGGCGCGGCGAAGTCGGCAATAATGTCAAGATCGGCGTCGCTCGCGTGCGTGGCGCTGCGCGCGTAGGCCTCGGCCTGGCGGGAAAATTGGGCCGCTGTGTCGGGCTTGGGCACTAGTCTGAACCTTGTGGTGTGGATCCAGTGTCTTCCGCCTGCCAGGGCAGAGCAAGACGCAACGCTATATCGACGCTGAAATACAGCGTCACGGCCATGACCGCGAGCAGCAGCATCGCCGCGAACATGGCGTCGACGTGCAGCCGAGCGTTTGATTGCAGCATGAAATAGCCGAGGCCGGCGCTGGAGCCGACCCATTCGCCGACCACGGCGCCGATAGGCGCAACCGCCGTGGCCACCCGTATGCCCGAACTCAATGCCGGTAACGCGGCCGGGATGCGGATATGACGCAGAACACGGGCCCGGCTGCCCCCCATGGTGTGTGCCAGGTCCAGCCAGCCCGGCTCCGTCCGCCGCAGACCGTCGAGGAAGGCGGCGGTGACCGGGAAGTAGATAATGAGGGTCGCCATGGCGACCTTGGAAAGCAAGCCGTAGCCGAGCCACAACACCAGGACGGGGGCCAACGCGAAAACCGGGATTGCTTGGCTCACGACCAGGACCGGCAACAGCCATCGGCGAGCCGGCGGAAAACTAGCGACCAGAATGGCGGAGACGCAGCCCAAGATACATCCAAGCAACAGGCCCAGGATGATTTCGGCTCCCGTTACCGCGGCATGAGCCAGCAACAGATCGACGTTGGCTACGAAAGCTCGCACGACACGCAGCGGTCCGGGCAGGATATAGTGGGCGACGCCGGTCAGGCTGACGATCGCTTGCCAAACCAGAAGCATTCCCGCGCCGATGATCAAGGCGCGCAGAGCCTTCATGGGGCGTGATCCATTTTCGCCCGGGTGAGGCGCTTGAGCAGCTCCGCTTGCAATGCAAGCAAGCCGGCATCGGCGGGATCGCGGGGCGGCTGGCCCGTTGGCACGAGGGGCGCTTCCAACCGCGCTGGCGTCCCGGCCATGACCAGAACCTGATGACCTAGGCGCAGAGCCTCCAGCGGATCGTGGGTGACGAGCAGCACCGTGCGCCCGGCTAGGCACTCGGCGGCCAACGCCTGAAGCTCATACCGGGTAATGGCATCGAGGGACGAGAACGGCTCGTCCATCAGCACAATCGGACGATCTTCCATAAGGGTTCGCGCCAAGGCGACCCGTTGCCGCATACCACCCGAGAGCTTCGCCGGCCGGTCGCCCTCGCGCCCCGCCAGTCCAACTTGTGCCAGCAAGCCACGGGCCTGGGTTTTTGCCTCCGTCCCGGCACTTTCACCGCGCAGCCGGTTGCCGAAGGTGACGTTGTCCAGCGCCGACAGCCACGGCAACAGCAAGTCCTGCTGCGCCAGGTAGGCTATTTGGCCGCTGATCCCTTGGCCGCGATCGTCGGTCACCTTGCCGTCGGCATCCGGTAGCAGCCCGGCGATGAGGCGCAGTAAACTGGTCTTGCCGACGCCCGACGGGCCCAGCAAGCATGTGGTTTGCCCGGCCGGCAGGGTCAGATCGAGGGCATCGAAGATCGGCGCGCCGGCATAATCGAGGTTGGCCGCGCGCAGATGGACGGATGAGGCTCGTGTTATTTTGTCAGCTCGATACGGTTGCGGCTGGAGACCTTCAGATCGGTGAGACAATCCAGCAAGCCACCATCTTCGCTACGGCACGAGGGGATGTTGTTCACCAGCACCTTGCCGATGTCCTCGCAGGAGACTTGAATGAGCGAGAAGTTGGCGACCGTAGTCTTGGCATCGCGCAATGGCGCCATATCCAGCAGCACCTGGCGGGCGATGATGCCCTCCTTGTCGAAGACGAAGAGGTCGAGGCTGAACCGGTCTAGCGTATGTCCCAATTTGTTCTGCACGACGAAGGAGGCCAGGCAACCCTCGCCGCTATCCTCGGTTTTGTTGAGTTCGATAGCGAGGCTCTTTTCCTGAGCTGCCGCCGCGCCCGCCCATAGGGCCAGGCAAAGCCCGGCAGCAACGATGACCCATAGCCAACGTAGGTTTGAACCGGTGGATGGATAGTATGTCATGACAAGCTCCCCTACCGCGCCGTCGGCGTCCTCCCGCCCTCTACGGGGGCCGCTCGTATGCAGTAAGTGTAACGCGCATTTCGCTGCTCTGTCGATGTTCGATGTACCGCTTGTACCGGGCGCCGCGGCGGTCTATCTCAGGATGTATGGAATGGTCCTCCAAGCGGCTCCTACGGTCGGTGATGGTGCTCATGCTCTTTTGCTGGGCAACACCTGTCGATGCGCAGCAGGCTTTGCAGAACTTCGTAATCGACGATCTGTCCATTGAGACCGCGGATGGGCGGCGGCTAGATTTCGAGGTCGAGTTGGCGCTGAACGCCGAGCAGCGGGCGCAGGGACTGATGTTCCGCCGCGACATGCCGGAAATGGCCGGGATGCTCTTTATCTACGACAAGGCGTGGGAGGTTTCGATGTGGATGAAGAACACGGTCATTCCGCTCGATATGCTCTTCATCAAGGCCGACGGCCGCATCGTGGCAATCGCCGAGCGTACGGTGCCGTTTTCACTCGAAACCGTATCGTCGGGGCAGCCGGTGACCGGCGTCCTGGAACTCAACGGCGGCACCACGGCGCGGCTCGGTATTCGGCGCGGCGACCGCGTGCGTTACTCGGCTTTTACCGGCGCGCCCTCACAATAGAACGGCACGCCTGGCAGCTTCCCAGATCAGGCCTCCGGTTCGAGCGCAAGCTGCTCCATGTTACGCCAGCCATCGCCGGCGGCAACAAGACAGCTCATGCCCTGCGGGGTGGTAACAATTATCGTCCAACTTCCACCCCGACCGTCACTGAGCACCTCGACAAGGCCGCCGCTGTTGGTAACGCCAGCGGCGATCGGCGCTTCTTTGTATTTCTTGGCGAGTAGCTCAAGGACGTGGTCCCGATCATTGCATTGGGGCTGCGCCGCCGTGGCCGAAGCCGAGACGGTAAAGCCGGCAATTATGACAAATGTCTTCCACATCTCTTGCCTCTTGGGTCTGTTGACCAGTGGGTTGGGTAGCCACTAGCCGACATATCCAGTTTCACAAGGCGGCGTGAAGATTGACCTAAGAGGAATGAACCGCCTGTTAACCACGAAAAGCGAGGCTAGCAGCGGCTTTCAGAGCCTTAAAATCGGGGGTTGAGGAAGATTCTCTCTAACGCTTCCGGGCGAGCATCAAACCGTCCCCGACGGTTGCCAGCGAGATCGAAACCCGCTCGTCCTTGTGGACCTTGGCATTGATGGCGCGGATAGCCAGGGTATCGGGCGTCTGATCGGCCGGGTCGGCCACGGCGCCGCCCCACAGCACATTGTCGATGGCAATCAGGCCGCCCTGGCGGAGCAAGGTCAGGCAACGCTCGTAGTAGCTGTCGTAGTTGGTCTTATCGGCATCGATGAAGGCAAAATCGTAGGCGCCGCTGCCGCCATTGGCGATCAGGCCGTCCAGGGTCTCTGTCGCCGGCCCGAGGCGTAAATCGATGCGCTCGGCGACTCCGGCCTCGGCCCAGTAGCGCCGGGCGATGGCAGTGTATTCCTCGCTGATGTCGCAGGCGATCAGCTTGCCGTCCGCGGGCAGGGCGAGCGCCATCGACAGAGAGCTGTATCCCGTGAATGTCCCAACCTCCAGGATGCGCCGGGCGCCGATCAATTCGACCAGCAGGCGCATGAACTGCCCCTGGTCGGCGCCGATCTGCATGCGTGCCATGGGCAGGGCCGCCGTTTCCTCGCGCAGCCGCGCCAGCACCGGCGGCTCCCGCAGCGAGTTGGCGAGCAGGTAGTCGTAGAGGGTTTCGGTCAGATCAAGGACGCGTGTAGCCATAAAACAGTCTCGCCTCTAATGATTTTGGGGCAAATGCTAACGCGCGGCGATCACCCCGACCTCGACCGTGTACTTGGTGAATGCCAATTTGGCCTCGACGCAGGCGCGGGCCGGGGCGCAGCCCTCCGGCACCCAGGCATCCCAGGCCAAATTGATGGCATCATAGTCGCGCATATCCGCCAGCCAGATGGTCGCTGAGAGCAATTGCCGGTTGTCGGTCCCGGCTTCGGCAAGCAGGCCGTCGATGCGGGTGAGGATATTGGCCATCTGTTCACCGGCAGGTTGGCCGGCCGCGTCCATGGCCACTTGACCTGCTAAGTAGACCGTATCGCCGTGCGTTACGATCTGGCTCATGCGGGCGCCGACTTTCTGCCGTTCGATACTCATGGTGTTTGCCTCCCTTAAGCGCGTTCGCGCGTTGTCAAGAAACGGACCTTTGGCCAGTCTTCCTGGGTGCGATTCAGGTCCCAGGTATTGCGTGCCATGAAGACCGGGTTGCCTTCGCGGTCGTCGGCCAGGGTGCCGCCGACCGAGTCCGTGAAACGCTTCAGCTCGGCTCTATCGTCGGCCTCGACCCAGCGGGCGGTTTCGTATGGCGAGGCCTCGAAGCCGACCGGGATACCGTATTCGCTGTCGATGCGTGTTGCCAGCACGTCGAGCTGCAATTGCCCGACGACGCCGACAATCCAGGCGCTGCCGATGCGCGGGCGGAAAACTTGAGTCACTCCTTCCTCGGCCAGATCCTCCAATGCCCGGCCCAAGTGCTTGGCCCGCATGGGATCGTCCAGGCGCACGCGGCGCAGGATTTCTGGCGCGAAGTTCGGGATGCCGGTGAAGCGCAAGTCTTCACCCTCGGTCAGGGTATCGCCGACACGCAGGGTGCCGTGGTTGGGAATGCCGATGATGTCGCCCGGCCAGGCTTCCTCGGCCAGCTCGCGGTCCTGGGCGAAGAACAGGATCGGGTTCTGCACGGCCATGGGTTTGCCGCTGCGAACTTGATGCAGCTTCATACCGCGGCGGAAACGTCCCGAACACAGGCGCAGGAACGCCACCCGGTCCCGGTGCTTAGGGTCCATGTTCGCCTGCACTTTGAAGACAAAGCCGGTGACTTTGTCCTCGCCCGGCTCGACAACGCGCGGGTCTGCCGGCTGCGGCCGGGGCGGCGGGGCGAAGGCGGCCAGGCCATCCAGGATTTCACGCACGCCGAAGTCTTTTAAAGCGGAGCCGAAAAAGACGGGCGTCAAGTGCCCGGCGCGATAGCTCTCTTTATCGAATTCGGGACAAGCAGCACGGACCAGGTCGACCTCTTCGCGCAGCTTCTCCAGTTGCGCCGGCGGCAGAGCTTGCGCCAGCCGGTCGTCATCTAGGCCGGAACAAGGCACCTCTTTGTGGTCGTCGCCCAGCAACAGCATGCGCTCGCGCAACAGATCATAACACCCCCGGAAATCGGCACCGGTGCCCACCGGCCAGGTGACCGGGGCGGTATCGAGGGCCAGGGTTTCGGCAATCTCATCCATAAGCTCGAAAGGATCGCGGGTCTCCCGGTCTACCTTGTTGATGAAGGTCAGGATCGGCACGTCGCGCAGGCGGCAGACCTCGAAAAGCTTACGCGTCTGCGTTTCGATACCCTTGGCGGCGTCGATCACCATGACCGCGGAATCGACGGCGGTCAGGGTGCGATAGGTATCCTCGCTGAAGTCCTCATGCCCAGGCGTATCGAGCAGGTTGAACGTGACATCGCCATACTCGAAGGTCATGACCGAGGTGGTCACCGAGATACCGCGGGTCTGCTCGATCTTCATCCAGTCCGACCGGGCTCGCCGGTTGGCCCCACGCGCCTTTACCGCTCCGGCCAAATGAATAGCGCCACCGAGCAGCAACAGCTTCTCGGTCAGGGTCGTCTTGCCCGCATCCGGATGCGAGATAATGGCAAAAGTCCGCCGCCGCGCCGCCGCTTCGGCAGGACGGGAGGCCGCCTCTCGTCGAGCGGGCTCAGGGTGGTTCACGGTCGAAATCTCCAGGGTCAAGAGGGCGTGCTGTTGCGGCGCACC
Organism: Kiloniellaceae bacterium; assembly: GCA_021776055.1. Lineage (GTDB taxonomy): Bacteria > Pseudomonadota > Alphaproteobacteria > Kiloniellales > J153 > JAJFGI01. The sequence continues at coordinate 42,322 of JAJFGP010000178.1, read as the reverse complement.
CTAACCGATGCGACCGGTCGGCTGAAAGCCCAGTTTTGCTGCGGTCGGCCTTAACCCAAGCGCCCGAAAAAGGTCATGCGCGCGGATTCGGACAGGGCGATTCCCGGTTGGGAGTTGTAGGCTAACACGGCAAGCATGCGCGTGCGGGTGCCTTCGATTGGGGTCACGCGGTGAAGTGCGTCGCGGCCACGGAATAGAACCAGCGTGCCGGCCTCCATCGCCAGGCGCTGTGGTCGCGTGGTCCCGTCGAGGACGCGGCGCACGGTCGCGAACCCCATGTCACCTGCGTTCGAGTCGCGCGCCGCCTTGACGTACTCGAAGGCGCCGCCCTGTTCCGGCGGTTGAATCATCAGGGTGATGGCGAAAGACGAATTGTCGAAATGCCAACCCAACTCCTGGCCCAGCCCGGCATAGTGCAGATTGATGGACGAGAGCGGATCGGCATAGGCATACAGCGCCGCCTCGTCCAGCACCGCGCACAGGAAGGCGCGGAATGCCTCATCGTCATACAATAGGCGCAGGGCCGAACTCTCGGCTATCTGATCGTCGGTGATACAGCCTTTCGACGAGACCACCTCCAGGTTGCGAATATGATCTCCGGCGAAGCCGGGATCCGGTGGGGTCAGGTAGATGTTGTGACTCTGGGTACAGAAATACGCGCTGTTTCGCTTCGCGTTACCTTCGCGGCGAACGCTTTCCGTCGCTTCGGGCAGGAGAAAACCCGGCATGACGAGCACACCGGTCTCCGCGAGCGTCGCGCGGCAAGCGGCGCGGAAGCCAGCTTCCAGCAGAGGGTATTGCTCCATATCGACAATGGATGCGAGAGGGGGCATGGGTTGCTCCACCGTTCCGATCACGCCGCATATTCTATTGTTCATTTTCTGATGCTTCCAGGGCTTGCCTGCTGTTATACCTACGTCGAACTTGGGACTTAGGGTAGGCTAACTACCGAACTTAGATAGGGAGGATATCAATGAAACGGGTATTTGCGTTCGCTGGACTGGCGATTCTGCTGAGCATGTTGGCGGTGCCGGCGTCGGCGGAGACGACTCTGCGCATCTCGCTGCAGCTTCCGTTGAAAAGCCATCTTGGGCAGAACTTGGTCTTGTTCAAGGACGAGATCGAAAAGACGAGCAAGGGCGACATCAAGGTCGAGATCTACGATTCTGCCCAACTCTATAAGGACAAGGAAGTTCCGCAGGCGGTCGGCTCCGGCGCCATCGAGATGGGTGTTGCCTCGATCACACGTTTCGCCGGGACCATTCCGGCGGTCGACATTTTCTACGTCCCTTTCATGTTCAACAGCGAAGAGATGGTCCGCAAGGCGACCGCGCCGGGCAGCACGGTGCGCGGCCCCATTGACGAGGCCATCCTGACGACCGGTGCTCGACCGCTGTGGTGGCAGGCCTATGGCGGCGCGATCATGTTGGGCAAGGGTGCGCCCATCCGCACTCCCGACGATATGAAGGACAAGAAGGTGCGGGTCTTCGGCAAGACCCTGGGCAAGTTCGTCGAGGCCCTGGGCGGCGCGCCGACTCTAATCTCCGGCTCCGAGCAGTTCCTGGCCTACCAGCGTGGCACGGTCGATGCCGGCATGACCGGTATTTCCGGTGTCAAGAGCCGCAAGCTGTATCAGGTCATGGACTCGGTGACGGTCACCAACCATGCCGATATCGAGTTCATCGTGCTGGTCAACGAAACGTTCTGGCAGGGTCTGTCGGAGGGACAGCGGTCGCTGATCGAAGCCGCCTCGCGCAAGGCAGAAATTGCCGTGCGTGACGACGTGGTGCGCATCGAGGCGGAAGCCTATGCGGATGCCAAGGCGAACGGCATGACCATCGTGGAGCTTTCGCCAGAAGAGGTCGAAAAGTGGCGAGCGGCCACGGCCCCGGTTCTTGATGGCTATCTCGCCGAGTCGGGTGAGCTGGGTGCCAAGCTGGTGAAGGCCGCGGAAGGCTTACGGTAAGAGCCAATTGCTCCGGCGCCCCTTGCCGGGCGCCGGTTCGAGTGTAGATTTCGCGGGCCTTATGCTGCCGACATGATGCGCATGAGGCCCGCGATTTTCGGCACAGCGCCGGGGACCCGCAGCGACCCATGGCTAAGTTCTTCGACCGATTGAGCGACCATCTCGGCGTATTGGCGGCGTGGATGTTCTTCGCTGTCGGCGGCATGATCGGCTACGAGGTGATCGGCCGGTATGTCTTCAACGCGCCCACCATCTGGGCCGAGGAGATGTCCCGCTTCTTTCAGTTGTGGGCCACGTATCTGGCGGCGGCAACGCTTCTGCGCCACCAGGAATTGATCCGCATCACCGTCCTGACGGCGCGTCTCGGGCCTCGTGCCTGGCGGGTTTCAGAAATCTTCTCACTAGGGGTGATTGCGGTTTTTTCCGCCGGGGCCGTCTGGTACGGCATCTTGATCCTGCTCGAGACCATCCGCCTGCACCGGACCACGGCGACCTTGTTCGATGTGCCGCAATGGACCACCGAGCTTGCCGTTCCCTTCGGCTTCTCAATCCTTTTAATCCAATGCCTGATCGAGATCAGCCGAGTTGTCGGCGGTCACCGGCTTCGACCCGACACCAACTTCGACCATGAGCGGGATATCCGGGCGTGACCGCGGTCGTGGTCGTCCTCGGGCTTTTCGCCCTGTTGTTCGCCGGGGTGCCCATTTCATTTGCCCTCGGCGGTCTGGGTTTCATCATGCTGGTGGTGGGTGGGTTTTCCCCGCTGATGGTGCCGCAGGGGCTCTATAGTTCCATCGACAATTTCATCCTGCTGGCCGTGCCGTTGTTCCTGCTGATGTCGAACGTGCTGCTGAAAGGCGGTGTCGGCCGGGATCTGTTCGCGGCCGTGCAAAGCTGGGTTGGCCATTGGCCGGGCGGGCTGGCGGTGGCGACCATCGTTTCTTGCGCCATCTTCGCCGCCATCTCCGGCTCGTCCGTGGCCACCGCCGCGACCATCGGCACCGTCGCCATTCCGGAGATGATCGAGCGCGGCTATGCGCGCCGCTTCGTCCTTGGCCTTCTCGCGGCGGGCGGCACCCTGGGTATCCTTATCCCACCGTCGATTCCGATGATCGTCTATGGCGTGGTTACCGAGGAATCGATCATCGATCTGTTTCTCGCCGGGATTGGGCCGGGCCTGATACTGGCCGGCCTATTCATCCTCTACGCCATGATCTTCGCCCGCATGGGCAACAACTACCGCCCCATGGCGCGCGCCGGCTGGGCCGAGCGGCGCTCTGCCAGCCTGCGTGCGATCCCTACGTTCGTCCTCGCCGGAGTCATCATCGGCGGGATTTACGGCGGAATTTTCACTCCGACCGAAGCATCGGGAATCGGCTTCATCGGCGCCCTGATCCTGACCGGCGTGGTGTTGCGCAGTTTGACCTGGAGCCGTCTGAAAGAAGCGGTGGCCGACAGCATGAAGACCACGGTGACGATTTTCCTGATCATCGCCGGGGCCAAGATTTTCGGGAAGGCGATCACCCTCTACCGTATCCCGCAGGATATCTCGAACATCATTGCCGTGACCTTCGATCAGGCGGGCTGGTTCATTCTGGCGGTATGCGTTGTGCTATTGGTGATGGGGCTGGTGCTCGAGGCGCTGTCCATGCTCTTGATCATGGTGCCGGTGCTCTATCCATCCTTAATTATTCTAGGCATCGACCCGATTTGGTTTGGCATCCTATTTGTGGTTATGATCGAGTGCGCTTTGATAACGCCGCCCGTGGGGCTTAACCTCTACGTCATCCAAGCGGTGGGCAAGGCGCGCATGGCTGAGGTGACGACCGGCGTCTGGCCGTTTATCGTGCTGATGCTGTCAACTGTTGCACTTATCTATGCATTACCGGATATTGCCCTCTATATTCCCTTCAAACTTTAAGACTTCTCTCAGGGCCGGAGACTAGATTACCGCGATGCCCAAGCCGAAAAGCCCCGCGGCGCGCCTGCGCAAAATGCTTGCCGCGCGCGAGGATATCTTGGTTATGCCCTGTTGCTTCGACGCGCTGTCGGCGCGGTTGATTGAGGCTGCGGGCTTCCCGCTCAGTTTTATGAGTGGCTTCGCGGTCTCCGCGGCACGGCTGGGTATGCCGGATACCGGTTTGATCTCGTATGGCGAGATGGTGGATCAGGGACGCAATATCTGTAGCGCCGTATCGATTCCCATGATCGGCGACGGGGATACCGGCTATGGCAACGCGGTCAACGTGAAGCGCAGCGTGCGCGGCTACGCCGATGCCGGGTTTGACGCCGTGATGATCGAGGATCAGGTCTGTCCCAAGCGCTGTGGCCACACGCGCGGCAAGCAGGTGGTGCCGCGGCAAGAGGCGATCGCCCGCGTCCGCGCTGCCGTCGATGCGCGCCAAGAGGGGGCCGACATCTTGATTTTAGCCCGTACCGATGCGCGGGCGGGGGAGGGCCTGACCGAGGACCTGATCCGCGCCCAGGCCTTTGCTGCCGCCGGTGCCGACATCCTCTTTGTCGAGGCGCCGCGCAGCGAGGACGAGATGGCGCGCATCTGCGTCGAGGTGCCCGGCATCCACATGGCGAACATGGTGGAGAACGGCGATACCCCGATGTTGCCGCCAGCGGATCTGGAGGCCCTGGGCTATCGTATCGTGGCCTACCCGCTGACCCTGCTAAGCGCCGCGATGCGTGCCATGCGCGAGAGCCTGGACGTGATGAAAGGTGGCGGCCACCCCAACGACCGCCTGCTCGATTTCGCCGAGTTGCGCCGCATCGTGGGATTCGACGACTATTACGCCGAGGAAGCACGCTACGCCACGCCTACTCGGGTCGCTGGCGGGCCCGCGAGTACGTCCGTCAACCGCCGCGGCGCCGCCGAGTAGAAGATGGGCGGGCTTGCGTCCGCCTCGGCGACTCCCTAATTTCCTGCGCATCGGGGCGTAGCTCAGCCTGGTAGAGTGCCTGCTTTGGGAGCAGGAAGCCGGAGGTTCGAATCCTCTCGCCCCGACCAGAACGCGTAGGACCACGGCCGCAACGGAGCAACCTTATGCCTGCACATGTACGCATCCATCGACAGGCCAAGACGGCCATGCAGTCCGGCCGCGCCAATACCGATCGTTGGGTGGTCGAATTCGAGCCCGAATCGCCACGCCGGGTCGAGCCGCTCATGGGCTGGACCAGCTCGGCGGATACGAAGGGCCAAGTCCGCCTCTGGTTCGGCAGCCAGGAGGAGGCGGTGGCCTACGCCAAGAAGCATGGCTTCATGTACACCCTGGAGACACCGCGCGAACGGCGCGTCGAGCCCAAGGCCTATGCCGACAATTTTAGCTTCCACAGACCGGGGCCATGGACCCATTGATGCTGGCCGTCTCCACCGTGCCGGCACATCGCGCGCCCGTAGCTCAACTGGATAGAGCACCGGCCTTCTAAGCCGGATGTTGCAGGTTCAAGTCCTGCCGGGCGCGCCAATTCCTTTCTTCGGCGGCCGTCACCGATCCTTCAGGCGGCTGCGTATCTCCATCTCAAAACCGTCCCGGTCGCGTTTGATTTTGTTGAGAAATTTGTCGCCGACTTTTGTGTTCCGATCGTACTTCGCGCTCCAGCGAACCATCTCCAGAACGACCGGAATCAGGTCGCAGCCCTTCTCGGTCAGCGCGTAGATGTTCTTGCGCTGATTTTCCGGGTCACGCGTTTTTTGGATGATGCCGTCTGCCTCCAGCTCCCGCAGGCGGTCCGCTAGGACGTTCGTTGCGATCTTTTCCGGGGTGTCGCGAAACTCTCCGTAGGTTCGGCTGCCACGCAGCGCGATGTCCCGAATGATCATCAGACTCCACCTGTCCCCGAACGTGTCGAGGGCGAAGGCAATGGGGCAGCCGGTGTCGCGCTTCTTGTCCGGGGTGGCCATGGACTGATCCTAGAATGAAGACTTGCAAAAAGCAAGTTTGCGACGTATCGTCTCGATAGCTTGTGAAAAGCAAGTTTATCAAATGTCACCCACGGAGTTTTGCCCACTAACCGGTGGGCAACAGAGGGATGGAGCATGATGTCGAGTGAAATCTATTGGCTGACGCTGAGCGCGGCGTTCACGGTTCTTTTGTGGCTGCCTTACGCGTACTACAGGATTTCCAAAACCGTACCCAAGATCGGTTTCCTACGTCTCGCGGCCGATCCTTTGCCTGGCGACGACCCATTCGACGATGATTGGGCGCACCGGGCGTATCGCACCCATATGAATGCTGTAGAAAACCTGGTTGTCTTTGCTCCGCTGGCGCTTGCCGTTCACGTAACCGGGGCAAGCAATGAGATTACCGCGGCGGCCAGCGCAACGTATTTCTGGGCTAGGCTTGTGCATGGAGTCTTCTATACCGTGAAGTTGCCATTCGTGCGGACGATTGCCTGGTTCACTGGTGTCGGCGCGTGTTTGGTTTTGGCCTATCAACTTGTCATGTAATTGGCGTGTAAATTCTGGAGAATGCCCGTGAACGACATCGAAAATTCCGTCGCACAACATTACGGGAGCGGCGATCTGTTGGAACGCATTCTCGCGGGGTTGGCAGCGACCGGCGCCGACATGGCGCGGCTGGGGCCCGATGACTTAGCGCCTGTTGATGAATTTCACTTAGGCGGGCGGAACGCCACCGCCTATGCCTTGTCGAAGATGGCCTTGCGCGCGGACCATCACGTTCTGGATGTCGGATGCGGCATTGGCGGTGCGACGCGCCATATCGCCAAGCAAGTCGGATGCAAGGTTACCGGCATTGACTTGACGCCGGAGTACATCGCGACGGCAAAGACGCTGGCCGAGATGACGGGGCAAGGCGACCGGGTGTCGTATGAGGTCGCCAGCGCGCTTGCCATGCCTTTTGACGACGAAACCTTTGATGCGGCGATCACCCTGCATGTTGCCATGAATATTCGCGACCGGGCGACGCTCTATGGCGAGATCGCTCGAGTGCTGAAACCCGGTGCGACGTTGTGTATCTACGATGTGATGAAAAAGGGTGACGAGGCCCTCTCGTTCCCTGTGCCCTGGGCAGAGACACCGGAAACTAGCCATCTGACCACGCCGGAGGAGATGCGCACGCTACTCGGAGATGCGAGATTTTCCGTTCAAGATGCCGATGATCGGACGGAATTCGCGCGGGAATTCTTCCGGCAGATCCAGGCCGCCGCCGCGGGCGGACCGCCACCACTGGGTGTTCATATTCTCATGGGGGCGAACGCCCGCGAGAAGATCGGCAACACCATCGAAAATCTCGAAAGCGGCCGTATTGCGCCCGTGCAGATGATTGCTCGTTTAGCTGAATAGGATGGGCACGAGAGAGGCGACCAGCAGTGTTGCCATGCTCCCATTGAACAGGGTGCGGGCTCGGTCCGATCTAAGAAGGCGGCGGATCGCGGTGCCGAACAGCGTCCAGACGGTAATGCACGGAATCGTCACAAGGCCGAAAACGACGGCGATCAGGAAGACTTCCTGAACGACATCTCCGTGCAACGTTGTATAGGTAGCGATCGCTCCCATGGCTGCGACCCAGCCCTTTGGATTGACCCATTGAAATCCTGCCGCTTGCAGGAAATTCAATGGCTGGGCCTTGGTGCCGGTGTCTTCCGTGCGCCCGGCGGTGGCGATTTTCCAGGCCAGCCAGAGTAGGTAGGCGATGCCGAAGTATTTCAGAATTTCATGAATCAGCGGATAGGCCTCGAAAACCCCACCAAGCCCCAGACCAATGGCCGTGACCATGACGGGAAAGCCCAACGCAATCCCAAGCATGTGCGGAACGGAGCGGCGGAAGCCAAAGTTCACTCCCGAAGCTGTCAGCATCACGTTGTTTGGTCCCGGCGTGATGCCCATCGAAAAGGCGAAAAAACTTAAGGGGAGCAGCAGATCAAGTTGTGGCACGGGTCGTTACCGAAATAGGTCAAGATGCAAGACGACATTAACCTGCCGTCCGCTCCGCCGCCAAGATCGGTATTGTCGGGGTTCAATTGCCGCGACTCAAGTCAGATGCGAATGCGGCTGGCGAGCGTCAGCCAACCAGAAAGGGCAGGAGAGAGGCGACGAGCAGTGCCGCCATACTCCAATTGAACACGGTCCGGGCCCGGGTCGTCTTGAGAAGGCGGCGGATGGCGGTGCCGAAGAGCGTCCAGATAGCGACGGTCGGAAATGTCACGAGGCAGAATACGGCGGCGATCAGCAGCACCTCCTGCGTGACATCTCCTTGCAGCGTCGTGTAGGTGGCGATCGCGCCTACCGCCATGATCCAGGCCTTGGGATTGACCCACTGAAATCCCGCCGCTTGCAGAAAGTTCAGTGGCTTTGCCTTGGCGCCCGCCTCTTCGGATTGCCCCGCCGTTGCGACTTTCCAGGCCAGCCACAGCAAGTATGCGATACCCACGTATTTCAGAATTTCATGGATCTGCGGGTAGGCCTCGAAGAGTCCACCGAGGCCAAGCCCAATAGCCGCGACCATGGCTGGAAACCCCAGGGCGATGCCAAGCATATGCGGAACGGTGCGGCGAAATCCGAAATTCACGCCCGAAGCCGTGAGCATCACGTTGTTGGGTCCCGGTGTGATGGTCGTGGAAATCGCGAACAAACCCAGCGGGAGGAGCAGATCGAGCTGAGACATGGGGAGAGCACCGGAGATGGCCGACGGGATATGTCGACATTAACCTACCGCTCATTCCGGCGCCAAGATCGATATTGTCCGGGTTCAATTAGGCCGGCTGCGGCTCCGCGCGGCGATCAAGGGCTGCCACCAGGGTAGGGAGAAGCCGACAACCCCAAAGGCGGCACCGCTCAGCGAGGCAGAGGATACGATCGCCCCATACGAGAGATCGAAGCCGGTGCCGGCCAGCGCCGCCAGCACGCCAGCCACGGCCGCACCCGCGTACCCATACAGAATCGCCTTTAAAACGCGCATTACACCGCCCCTTCCCACGCGATCGGCCAGCAACCCCAGTCCGGTTCCGCCGCGGTTAGTCTATTTTAGTAAAATCTTAAGTAATTATCAATCTGTTTTAAGAAATTTACTATGTTTATTAACGTTTTATTTGCCGGAAAGGGAGTCGTTTCAGAATTTTGCAATTCGAACTATGGGCGTAGCGCCGGGTGAATGCCCTCGGGGTCGATACTATAATTGCGTATCGCCTCTGCGATGAGGTCGGCCTTGCCTTCAGGCGGACCAATGGTCTCCGCGATCGGCGTCTCGTCGTAGCCGTCGAGGCGCAAGGTCACGGTTTCGCCGCGGCCTTCCGGGTGCAAGTTGACCTGGTATTTGCGTTTCGGCTCACTGATGACCAGAAACCACTCCTTATTGCGGTCGCTCCGCAACGTGAGCGTCGTGGTGCTGGCGCGATCACGGTTAGACCCGAAGAGCGATTGCCCCGAATCGCTTTCGCGCGAGAGTCCGAAAAAGCCGAGCACACTCGCATTGACGTCGAGCGTGCCGACAAGACGGTCGTCCTGTCCCGTTCGGCCCGCGTTGAAAATCAGGAGCGGTACCCGTATCACCTCCTCGTTTGGGTGGAAGCCATACCAGAAGCGGCCCTTGGCATACATACTGCCGTGGTCAGAGGTGACAATGACCACGGTATTGCGCAGCGATTCGTCATCGGCAAGCGCCGACAAAAAATCTTTGAGGTGCACGCCTGCATCGACTATTTTTAAACTGTTGCCGCGGCGGATTTGTGCTGCCAACGGCTCGAACTCAGGTCCGTACTGATAGTCGCTGGCGCGAATTTTCTCGCTGCCGCCCGGAGCAACATCGGCAAGGCCTATAATTTCTTGCGCTGCCGGGAGCAGCGCTTGTGCCTCCTTGGCGGGGTCGCCCAGCCAGTCCCAGCCTGTATGGAAAAGTGTGAAGCTGTCGCTTGCGTTGGCCCGTTGTTCACGCAGCTGTGGCAACAACAGTTCGGTCAGAATGCCGCGGTATTTTTGCTGGCCGCCGCTGAGCCAATTGAACACGGCACGTCCCCATGTGCCCCTGAGGTTCTGCGCGGTGGCCACACTGGCAATGGCCATGTGATAGTCGAGATTGAGCAGCCGCGGGATCCAAGCGGTATTCTCAGTCAGTAAGTAGGAGCGCAGCCCGCGATAATCGTTGATGGCAGCGGCGCTACCTTCCGGGATGCCGTTGCGGTGGTAAGCGATCCAGCGCGCGGCGACACCGCCGCGCTGCAACCGGCCGAGGAGACTCTCTACGGCCGGCTTTTCATCACGCGGCGCCTCCACGACCCGCGTCGAACCGCTGTAGAGCGCGCCGAAATAGGCATAGGTCCATGCCGCCGACGTTCGTGCCTGGGTCAACAACAGACCTTCCGAGGCAAGCTGGTCCAAAGGGCCATTTGGCGCGGTTGGCTCGTACCTGTGGAGATACTGAGTCGGCATCCCGTCGAGGACCATGAGCACGAGGTGTTTTCCCGATCCGGGTGCGCGGTCAGGTCGGATCACTTGCGTCACGAAAACGCTGACAATTGCGGCTGCAAACAGGACTAGGCCGAGTTGCTCCGTGCGTGCGGCAATTTCCCTTGGGCTGCGGCGAGCTATGATCGCCCCAAGGGCCGGTAGAAGACAGGCCGCGAAAAGATAGAAGGGGTGCCGGGCAAGACGCTTGACCAAAGTCACGTCGAGCCACGTGCCGGCGAACGACACCGCCAACATAAGAAATACGGTAGCGACCAGAACGGCCAAACCCATCGCCGCGAAAACCCGAATTCTCTGCTTCCCTTGCCGCGATACGACCTGTAGAGGCAGGCTAAGAACGAGTAGCATGGGGAGCACGACGAACGACGCGGCGCTCAGGTAGACACTCAAACTAAGAGGGTCTGAGTGAAACAACAGGTAGTCACCCAGAAGGATATGCAGACCTGCGGCCAGCGACACGGCAACCAGAAAAAAGCTTCCAGCAACACCCCATCTGCCGTTCATTTGTGGCACAGCAGAAGTCTCCGCGTTGCACGGTCGGACGGCCGCACGTCGATGTCCTTGAAATAACGCCTGAGCGCCGCGACAACACTTTCCAAACTATAGTCGATCCTGCGCCGCTGGGGCAGCAGCGGCATGTTTGCATCGTCATGGGCCACGAATTCGAAAACCAGGTGCCGGATCGTCACATGATCCAACAACTCGGCAATTCGCTCGAAGGATTGCCGGCCCGATATGTGAAGATGGTGCATCAGGGCCAAGCAGAACACGGTGTCCGAGCGAACGCGGTGCCAAAGGTCGGGATATTGCCGGCCCATGAAACCAAACGCCGGCGTCGGGTTGACCACGTCGGCGATCAGCGGTGTAACCGGCAAAGACTCCTGCCGTGCCGCGGCGTAAAGCGCTTCGATGCAAGATTCACTGCTATCCACAGCAATCACGCGCATGCCCTGGCGTGCCGCGAGCAGGGAGAAGACGCCGGTATTGCAGCCAAGATCGAGCACGTTGCCCGGTTGGATATTTTCGAGCACGCCCGTGACTAAATCCAGTTTGGCCTGCTTATCGACCTCGGGGCCGATCTCGGCATAGTAGTGAGCCCAGGGATCGGCTTGGCTGACAAAATTAATCCGATTCAAGCGGCGGAGTGTGCCCTGAAGAAAGCGACGCCTGACCGATGCGTCAACGTTGGTCGTTGCGCGCTCGGCTAAATGACGCACCTTGTCCTTGAGGGCGCGGCGCTGTTGCAGAAACCGATCAATCCATCGGGCTAACGCCAAACCCGGATGGCGAAGGCGATAAGAAGCCGACATCAGCGCCGAAAAATCCTCCAGGCCGATCCCATCGATATTGTCATGCAGCAAGGCGCGCGCCACTTTGCCCTTGCCTTCCATGGCCAGGGATAACGGCCGCAGGAAGAAGGCTTCGAACTGTTCGTGGGCGGGCCAGATGGCGGTGCGATCGGCGGGCGCGATCGACGTCAGGTCTACAAAGATCGGTGTGCTGCCGGAGAAAAGGACATTCCAAGGATAGGCGTCCTGCAGCATCAATTCCCGTGGCGCCAGCTCAATGGCGAGTTCGAGCGTAAGCCGGCCGGCGTCGCGTAACATGGAAGGGCACCATTCAACACAATAGCTAAGCGGCGCCACGCGCGAGTGCTCGACGACCAGACCATCGGGCTCATCCTCGATGGAAAATGATGTTGCGCTCGTGTGAACAAGGCCGCGATCCCTCTCTAGCGCCGCCAACGTTCCCTCATCGATAAGTTGACGAAAGAGGGGGGCGGCTACGCCTCGAATGCAGCGGTAGATCCCTCCGTCCCAGTGAAAGAGGAAACCCTGCGGATCAACGAAAGAAGAGGGGTCGACTGTAATCTCTTTACGCGCAAGGAGCCGAATTTGTCGACTAGGGTCGGCCATTGCGACGCTACCCGGTCCGGCGCTTGCTACCGCTCGGCGGTTGTATCATTTGCCCCGCCCGGTGCGCCGGCGTCCGAAATATTGGATGGCGGCATGCTTTTGCGCTTACGGAACAGTGATTTCAATAACTGCCAAGGGCGCATGACCCAGGCCGTGGCGGCGCCGAAGACAACGGCAAATAGCCCCTGAATAACCATCGAAACGGTTCCAGGGTCGACGTACGCAAAGACAGGATGGGGCGCCAGAAAGGCGATTGTCGAAAGCAACATAAGGCGATGAAACGAGTGCATTCAGGACAACTTTCGAATCCGCGCAAATCGTAGCGCTGTTTCAACTGTAAAGAAACGTTAATATGCCCGCTTCGTTGCGGCAATCCGATCTGGTTGGCGGTTGCCGGCTTGGGATGAAAGCCATGGAACGATGGGCGCCTCCGGTTGCATTCCGCATCCCAACCTGTTGAACTCGGCGTTATGAAGCACCGGATCGGATTGCGCCTGGGTGGAGGGCTGTTGGCGTTGGCCACCATTGTTTTGGCCGTATCGACACAGCCGGCCGGTGCCGTCTGTCAGAGCGCGGAGGCGATGACCGAGGAATTCCTGAGTGTGTATCCGACCGGCAGCCAAGCCGCCCGCTTTGACGGCGAACGCGGTGAGAAGGTTATGCAGGGGCTGGCCATTCGGGGAGAGGCTGACGCGGTACTCTTTCTCTATTCCGGTAACGGCCCGACGACCGGCGCCCGCGGGCGTTACATGTACCTGATCCTCGACTCGGCCGGCTGCATTCTCGACAGCGATTGGGTCGATGGGGATACTTTCGACCGGGCCGTTCCAGCGGAGTAGGGCGTACTGCGCCGCCGCCGCCGCCGCCGGCGAGGTGCGGCGTGGGTTGTTTCCGAATCGCGCCCGAGGCTCTATCGTTAAAGGTTCGCATATCTGTTTGAGAGCAGGGGTTATGAGTCGACCGGTGCGCGTTGCCTGTGTCTTGCTGGCGGTTATGGTTTTTGTCAGCGGATGCGGCAGTAAATCGAAAAGTACGGCCTACCCGGTTCCGCCACCGGCGGCGCCCGGCGAGGACAAGCCGTCCGCCGAGGTCTCACCGAATTTGGCGATTGCCCTGGGGCCGGCCTCAAGCACGCAGGAAACTCTTGAGGAACGGCGGGACCAACTGCCAAACGAGCTGGTCGGCGATAAAGGAAATGCGGTTTACACCGGCGAGCGATTGCAGGGGACGGTGACGGCACCTTCCGCCTCGGCGCCGGCGCCCCGTGCAACGGTGCCACCCGCACCCGTCGTCGCAAAGGCGCCGCCGGCGGTGCCCCGCGTTCCGGTAGAGCAGCAGGCAGCGGCCGCTGCCCCACCGGCGCCTGCATCGGCTAGCGCCCCGCCACCGCCACCGCCAGCCGCTGTCGCTGCGGAACCCTCGCCACCTGCCCCGCCGGCGCCCACCGCTAATCTAGCCGGCGGCGGCCAGGTGACGGCGCAGTTGGCGGCTTTCCGCACGCGCGCCAATGCCGAAGGCGGTTGGCAACGCCTGCGCGCGGCGCACCCGGACCAACTGGGCGACCGGCCGCTGATCATGCAGGAGGCGGATCTGGGCGATCGTGGAATCTACTACCGAGTCCGCACGGGGCCATTCTCGGATATTGCCACCGCAAAGGCATTTTGCGAGGAACTACGGGCCCGTGACCAAGGCTGCGTTGTCTTGAGTCGGCAGTAGGTATTTGCTCAACGAATCAGTTGCTTAATTGTCATCGCCGAGAAAGCGCCCCGGACCCGCGCTACGGCCGAGGCTGTAGCGGTCAATTGCGACAGCTTTGATCAGGGCCGTTACGGCCGTTCCGGGTTGCAACCCGAGGTCGATTAGGGATCGCCGCGTGATCCGGGCCCAGAATGTGGCGCCGCCCGCATCCAGACGAAGATCGACTTGGGGGCCTTCTTCGGTGCCGATGTCGCGCACCGTTGCGGGGATGGCATTCAGAATGCTGCTGCGTTGTGGCGCCTCCAGGGCCAGCGCTACATCGCGGGCTCGAATGCGTAGCCGCAGCCGTGTGCCGACCGGCAGGTTCACATGGGGCGCCCGCAGCCGGCCTCCGGCAAAGGCGAGCTCGGTCAGGCCAAAGTCGCGGTCATGGCCGGCGACGCGGGCCTCGATGACCGCGCCGGCCTCGTAACGGCCGGTCAGAGGCCGCAGATCCAGGCGGCTGGTGAGATCGTCGACGGTTCCGACGGCTTCAACCCGGCCGTCGGAGATCAGGACCATGGTATCCGCCAGGCGCACGATCTCGGGCATCGAGTGGCTGACGTAGACGATGGGTATTGCCATTTCGTCACGCAGCCGCTCGATGAACGGCAGGACTTCGTCCTTGCGCGGCTGGTCGAGGGAGGCCAGCGGCTCGTCCATCAGCAAAAGGCGGGGATTGGCCAGCAAAGCACGGCCGAGTGCCACGCGCTGCTTCTCTCCGCCCGACAAGTGATGGGGCCGCCGTTCCAGGCATCCCTCGAGCCCAAGCAGGGCGACGACCTGGTCGGCTTGGATGGTGCGCTCGCCCGGCGGTACCCGGCGCAGGCCGTAATGCAGGTTGGCGCGCACGGTCATGTGCGGGAATAGGCGGTCTTCCTGAAAGACATAGCCAAGCCGGCGCCGCTCCGGCGGCAGATCGATCCCTTGGCTGGAATCGAACAGGGTCGTGCCATTGACGGTAATGCGGCCATGATCGGGCCGCAGCAACCCGGCAAGCATGTTGACGATCGACGTTTTCCCGGCACCGGACCGGCCAAATAACGCCACGATCCCAGTTGTTTCACAGGTTATATTCGCGTCAATCGTGAATTTGCCCAGGTGTTTCCCGACAGCTATTTCCAGCATGGGGTTAGCCATCCATCCGGGCGCGCAATCGACGCGCCATGACTTCGGAGGCGACCAGCGCCGCCAGGGATAGAACCACCGAAATAACGGTCAGGCGCAGGGCCGCAGCCTCGCCGCCCGGACTCTGAATAAGGGTGTAAAGGGCAATGGGCAACGTTCGGGTCTCGCCAGGAATATTGGCGGCGAAGGTAATGGTTGCACCGAATTCGCCCAGACCGCGCGCGAACGCCAATACGGCACCGACGACGATGCCTGGTGCCATCAGCGGCAGGGTAATCGTCGCGAAGACCATTATTGGACGCGCGCCGAGAGTGCGTGCCGCGGCCTCCAGCCGTCGATCGACCGCCTCGAGCGACAGGCGCATGGCGCGCACCATCAGCGGAAAGGCCATCACGGCCGCCGCCAGCGCCGCTCCCTGCCAGGTGAATGGCAGGGTGATGCCGAAGAGCGAAAACAGCAGGCGGCCCAAAGGTCCTTCGCGCCCAAGGAGGACGAGCAGCAGGTACCCGACAACGACCGGCGGCAAGACCAACGGCAGGTGCACCAGAGCGTTCAAGGCGGTCTTACCGATGAAGTCCCGGCGGGCCAGTAGCCAGGCTATTAGCAGCCCGACCGGCAAGCTGGTCGCGACGCTCCACAAGGCCACGCGCAAACTTAGGTTTAGAGCTTCGGCCTCCAGCGGGGTAAGGGTCAACACGGCGAGTCAGGCCCCGCTCGCGATGGGCATAAAGCCGTGCGCTCGGAAAATCACCTGCGCCTCGGCACCCCGCAGATACTCGTAGAGAGCGATGGTTTCCGGAGTGCGCCTTCCGGCGATGATCGCGAGCGGGTAGGTTATCGGCGGATGACTGTTGGTTGGAAACGTATCCACGATGCGCACCTTCCGGCTGGCCGCGGCGTCCGTGGCGTAGACGATGCCCGCGACCGCCTCGCCCCGTTCGACCAGCGCCAAGGTGGCGCGCACGTCAGCCATGTAAGCGGCTCGGGGTGCCGCTTGCGCCCACACACCCAGGGCCTGTAGCGCCGATTTCGCGTAAATTCCGGCGGGCACGTGTGTCGGCTCGCCCATCGCCAGGCGGCCGTCGCCGAGTGCCGCCGCCAAGCCGAAGCCCGATTCGATGCGCAACGATAAGGAGCTATCCGCAGGCGCGATCAGCACAAGCCGGTTGCTTAGCAAGTCGATGCGGCTGTTCGCTTCGATGGCGCCGCGCATGGCCAGAAAATCCATCCAGGCGCCGTTTGCCGATAAATAGAGATCGGCCGGCGCTCCCCGAACAATCTGTTGCGCCAACGTGGAGGAGGCGGCGAGGACTGGCCGCAAAATACCATGTCCATCAGCGGCGAACGTGGCGGCAACGGCCGTAATTGCCTCGGTTGTGCTGGCCGCCGCAAACAGTGTGGCTTGCGGCTCGGCTCGCGCCGAGCCGGCCATGGGAGTCGCCAGGGTCGCTCCCAACAACGCCAGAAAACGGCGACGGCCAGGGTCAGCCGCCATAGAGATCACCCGGATCGACCTCGACCGGCAGCACCTCTCGCTCTTCGCCGTCGGCCTGTAATTGCCGGTAGAAACAGGCGCGGCGTCCCGTGTGACAGGCCACTCCGGTCTGCTCGACACGAAGTAGCAAGGCATCGCTATCGCAGTCCAGGCGCATGTCGATCAGTCGTTGAATCTGCCCTGAGGACTCGCCCTTGCGCCATAGTTGCTGGCGAGACCGCGACCAGTAGCAAACCCGGCCCGTCGCCAGGGTTTCAGCCACCGCCGCGCGGTTCATCCAAGCCAGCATAAGGACCTCACCGGTATCGTGCTGCTGGGCAACCGCCGGAACCAGGCCATCGGCATCGAAGCGGATACTGGTGATTGCATCAGCGCCAGCTTTGCTCATCGGATATCTCCATAGGGGCCTGCCTTTGTGACACAATCGGCCAGACCAACAAATGCCAGACCAGCAAATGCCAGACCAGCAAATGTATGATGGACAGCCCGGCGAAGGCTAGGACGGTGGCCATTTGCCGATCTAGACAACTTTCAACAACATACTGGTGTTGCGATTGAAAAAAACGAACATCTTGGAGTGTTACAGGGTAATAATGGCGACACGACTGCTATGCCCTGTTGCCTTTTTTCGAGGGATGTTACATGTTTCGCATTCGACGGTGAACGTCGCCTGTTGGTTGCAGTCTACTGGGAAGGCTGTTAAGCCTGGCTACGGTTTGCAGTCGACAATGACAAAACGAACAGCAGGGAAGGTGTTACCAATGAAAGTACTCACAAGTGTATTTCTCGCCGGTGCGGCCATTGCGGTCTCGACCGGTGCTTCCGCGGGCACGATGGAGGATGTAGCCGGTAAAGGTTTCATCCAGTGCGGCGTGAGCCAAGGGTTGCCCGGTTTCTCGAACCCCGATGAGTCCGGCAACTGGACGGGCATTGATGTTGATTTGTGCCGCGCCGTTGCGGCGGCCGTACTTGGCGATGCCAGCAAGGTGAAGTTCTCGCCGCTGTCTGCAAAAGAGCGCTTTACGGCGCTGCAGTCGGGCGAAATCGACATTCTGTCGCGCAACACCACGTGGACGCTGGTCCGTGATACGGCGCTCGGCTTGAATTTCGCCGGCGTTAACTACTATGACGGCCAGGGCTTCATGGTCCGCTCGGACCTGGGCATCAAAAGCGCCCTGGAGCTCGACGGCGCCAGTGCCTGCGTGAACATCGGCACCACGACCGAGCTCAATCTCAGCGATTATTTCCGCACCAACAACATGAAACTCAATCCGGTTGTGTTCGAAAAGGCGGATGAGGTTGTCGCGGCTTACGATGCCGGCCGGTGCGATGTGTACACGACCGATCAATCCGGTCTGGCCGCACAGCGCCAAAAGCTGAAGGATCCGGGCGCCCACATGCTCCTGCCTGAGATCATCTCCAAGGAGCCGCTGGGTCCGGTGGTTCGTCACGGCGATGACAAGTGGCTGGATGTCGTTAAGTGGACCCTCTACGCCATGATCGAGGCAGAGGAGCTGGGCGTTACCTCGGCCAATGTCGACAAGATGAAGGGCTCGGACAATCCGGGCATCCGTCGTCTGCTCGGCGTCGAGGGCGATGGTGGCAAGAACCTGGGCGTCAGTGGCGACTGGGCTTACAACATCGTCAAGCAGGTCGGCAACTACGGCGAGAGCTTCGATCGCTATGTCGGCCCGAAGACTCCGTTGGCCCTGGAGCGTGGCTTAAATGCGCTTTGGAGCGACGGTGGGTTGCAATACGCGATGCCGGTTCGCTGATCGGCCGTATGTGAAACGGAGAGGGTGCGCCCGGTGTTTGCGCGGGCGCACCCTCGCTTTCTCGTTCCGCTTCGCATCCTCTAGGGGGGAGGCAACCCGTGGCTGTAGATCAAGTGGCGCCGGCCGCACGGCCGCCGTTCTTTTACGACCCGCGCGTTCGCGCCATCTTCTTTCAGGTTCTAGTCCTCGCCTTGGTTATTTTAGGCGGCGCCTACCTGGTCAATAACACGCTTGCGAACCTGGCTCGCCAAGGCATTGCCTCTGGCTTCGGATTCCTGGATACGACGGCCGGTTTCGGCATCTCGATGAGTCTTGTCGAGTACAGCGAGGAATCGACCTACGGCCGGGTGTTCCTGGTGGGTTTCCTGAATACGATTCTGGTTTCCGTGGTTGGCGTCTTTTTCGCGACTGTTTTGGGTTTCCTAATTGGCGTTGCGCGCCTTTCGCGAAATTGGGTCGTGTCCAAGATGGCGAACGCCTACATCGAGACCTTACGTAACATCCCGCTGCTTTTGCAGCTTTTCTTTTGGTATTTTGCGGTTCTGCGGACGTTGCCCTCACCGCGCAATAGCGTCGAGTTGTTCGGTAGCTTCTTTCTCAACAACCGCGGCCTGACCTCGCCTTCGCCCATCCCCGAAGCGGGATTTTCGACCGTCGTCATCTCTTTCGCTGTCGCCATCGTCGCTGCCTTTTTTGTCGCGCGCTGGGCGCGCAAGCGGCAGGAGGCAACCGGCCAGCAGTTTCCAAGATTTTGGGCGGGGCTCGGCATCATCATCGGATTGCCACTGTTGGCGGCCATCGTCACCGGATTCCCGCTGTCCTGGTCGGTACCGGAGCTGCGCGGGTTCAATTTCGTTAACGGCATGGTTCTTATCCCGGAGTTTGTCGCGTTGGTCGTGGCACTGTCGACGTATACAGCAGCCTTCATCGCCGAGATTGTCCGCGCCGGAATCACGTCGGTCAGCCACGGTCAGACCGAGGCGGCGTTTGCTTTGGGACTTCGCCGATCTCCGACACTGCGCCTGGTGATCATTCCCCAGGCTTTGCGCGTGATCATTCCACCGTTGACGAGCCAGTACTTGAACCTGACCAAGAATTCGTCCCTGGCCGCGGCCATTGCCTATCCGGACATTGTCCTGGTGTTCGCCGGTACGGTCCTCATGCAGACCGGTCAGGCGGTCGAGATCATCTCCATTACCATGGCGACCTATCTCGCCCTCAGCCTTCTGATCTCGGGCTTCATGAACTGGTACAATCAGAAGATGGCATTGGTGGAGCGGTAAGCCATGAGCGAGCAAAGCCAAGACTACACAACCGGTCAGCATCCGGATCTGCCGGCGCCGATAACATCCACGGGAGTTATCGGCTGGGCGCGGATTAACCTCTTTGCCACGATACCGAACACTATTCTCACCGTCTTGGCCGTGCTGCTCTTGCTGTGGCTGATCCCGCCGGTGATTGACTGGGCCTTCATTAGCGCTGACTGGAGCGGTCAGACGCGCGATGACTGTACCCGCGAGGGCGCGTGCTGGGTGTTCATTAAGGTCTGGTTCCGCCAACTCATGTACGGGCGTTATCCGGTCGATGAGATTTGGCGGATCAATTTGGCCTACATCATTGCCGTCGCCGCCGGTATCTTGTTGTTCGTGCCTGGCCTGCGCGGCAAGCCTTGGATCGGCCTGTTCCTCCTGGCCGGCTTCCCGATCATCGCCTTCTATCTGTTCGTAGGCGGCAGTTTCGGATTACCCGATGTCGAGACGCCGTTGTGGGGTGGCCTGTTCCTGACCCTGGTGATTTCCGGCGTCGGCATCGTCGCGTCGCTGCCCATCGGTATTGTGCTGGCGCTCGGGCGGCGATCAAAGATGCCCGTCGTACGGTCCTTGTGCATTACATTCATCGAACTTTGGCGCGGCGTACCATTGATCACCGTGCTGTTTATGGCTTCGGTAATGTTCCCCTTGTTCCTGCCGGAAGGGATGAACTTCGACAAGCTCATACGCGCGCTACTTGGCGTGATGTTCTTCTCGTCGGCCTACATGGCGGAAGTCGTCCGCGGTGGCCTGCAGGCCTTGCCCAAGGGGCAGTATGAGGCTGCGCAGGCCCTGGGCTTGAGCTATTGGAAGATGATGGGGCTGGTGATTCTCCCGCAGGCTCTCAAGCTGGTCATTCCGGGAATCGTCAATACGTTCATTGGCCTTTTCAAGGATACGGTCCTGGTGCTCATCATCGGATTGTTCGATTTCCTTGGCATGGTCCAGTTGGCAGGCACGAACCCGGATTGGCTTGGCTTTGCCATCGAAGGCTACGTTTTCGCGGCGTTCGGGTTCTGGATTTTCTGCTTCGGCATGTCGCGCTACAGCCAACATCTTGAGAAGAAATTGCACACCGGCCACTAAGCCGGGGCACAAAACGAGACTGGCCATAAATTAGGATCGGGAGGTCACACATGTCCATGAACCCACACGGTCAGGAGTCGAGCGCGTCGGGATCGCAGATGGCGATCTCCGACGAGGTGGCCATCCAGCTGAACAACGTGCACAAGTGGTACGGTCAGTTCCACGTGCTCAAGGATATCAACCTGACGGTGCACAGAGGCGAGCGTATCGTCATCTGCGGCCCCTCGGGTTCGGGCAAATCGACGTTGATTCGTTGTATCAACCGCCTGGAGGAGCATCAGAAGGGCCAGATCATCGTCGACAACATCGAGCTGACCGGCGATCTAAAGCACATCGAACTGGTCCGCCGCGAAGTCGGCATGCTTTTCCAGCATTTCAATCTGTTCCCCCACCTGACGGTCATGGAAAACTGCACCCTGGCGCCGATTTGGGTGCGCAAGATGCCCAAGGCCGATGCCGAGGAAACGGCCATGAAATACCTGGAGCGGGTGAAGATACCGGAACAAGCCCAGAAATTTCCCGGCCAACTTTCCGGCGGTCAGCAACAGCGCGTGGCGATCGCCCGCAGCCTATGCATGAACCCGCGGGTCATGCTCTTTGACGAGCCGACGTCGGCCCTCGACCCGGAGATGATCGCCGAGGTGCTGGATGTGATGGTCGGTCTGGCCGAGTCCGGCATGACCATGCTCTGCGTGACCCATGAGATGGGCTTCGCCCGCAAGGTAGCGAACCGGGTGATTTTCATGGATGGCGGCGAGATCATCGAACAGAACGACCCGGAGCAGTTCTTTAACAACCCGAAGTCCGACCGCACCAAGCTGTTCCTCAGCCAGATCCTGCATCACTAAGACGCTAGTTTTTCCGACCATCCCCCAAGGGGCCGTCAGCCGTCGGGATATTGGACTTGCCCCTGGATGTCATGCCCGTGCTCGACACGGGCATCCATCGCAACGTTGCACCATGGGTTGCCGGGTCAAGCCCGGCAACGACACATTATAATTAGGGACAGTATATAGTTTTTTCAAATTTCCTGTTGAATAAAACTGTATACTGTCCCCAGTTTTGCCGAAGTCCGACCGCACCAAGCTGTTCCTCAGCCAGATCTTGCATCACTAAGACGCGCGGCCGCTAAGATTCGATCGGCATCAACCCGGTCAAGCGTGGATCGGGGAAGGTCTCGTGTTCTTGTTTGTAGGGCTTGAAGCCAAACTGCTGATAGAGCGCTAGCGCCCTAGGGTGATCCAGGGAGCAGGTGTGCACCCATAGGCGGCGGGGCTCGTGACTCCAAGCGATATCGATGGCCGAGGCGAGCAGATACGCACCCAAGCCAGCGCCGACGAATTCGGGCATGATGCCTAAGTAGGCGAGTTCGATTTCATGTTCCTGGCGCCGATCCAACTCGGCATAACCGGCCGGCGCGCCGTCCACGTAAAGAACGTAAATCTCGACCTTCTCGTCCTGAATGATGGCGGCAAGCGCCGCGCCGTCCAGTTCCCGGCGCGTGTACCACGTCCATGCTTCGCCGATGGTATTGTAGAGAAACCGATAAAACGCGACGCTGGGTTCACGCGCCCGCAGAAGAGCGACCGTCCGGCGCGACGACAGGGCGGTGGGCGGCAAGGACGGCCGCGCCAGCATCTCCAGGTAGGTCACCGTGCTTGAGATCATCGCGGGTGCGGTTTCCGCATCCTTGACCGGCCGGCCGTCGGCGGTGAGCCAGCAGCCGAACACGGCACGCGGCGTCTCCTCGTAGCCGATGGCGCGATAAAAGGCATTCGCATGGTCGTTCCCTTCGCGCACCATGATGTTCATCTTGGGTATGCCTAGCTGCGCCAACCAGGCTTCGGCGTGGCGCATCAGGCGCCGGCCGATGCCGCCTTTCCGTGCTGTCGGATCGACGGCGACGTAGTAAGGGTTGCCACGGTGGCCGTCATGCCCGACGCACACCGAGGCCACGATGCGGCCATCCATCTCACCGACAAAGATTTCGGCGTTGTTCGAGGCCTGCCACAAGGCAATGTCGCGCACCGGATCGTTGTACGAGACCAGAAGCCCACAATGGTCCCACAGATCGATCAAGGCCTCGCGGTCTCCGTTACGATAGGCGCGGATGCGCAGATCGGGTCCAAGCGTCTCGGGATCTACCATGAATTTAACGTGTTGCTTTGTTAGTGGCCGGCCCTGTTTCCACCGGTGTATCGCCCGGTTGCCCCCAGTCGGCCCACGAACCATCGTACAACGCGACATCGTCGTGGCCGGCCAAATGCAGCCCAAGGGCCAGGACGGCGGCGGTGATGCCGGAGCCACAGGTGGTGACCACCGGCTGCGACATATCGACACCGGCGGCCGTGAACCGTTCCCGCAACTGCTCGGGCGGCAACAGGGTCTGAGTCTCGCGCGCAAGCAGGTCCGTGAACGGCAGGCTTAGGCTGCCGGGAATATGACCGCCGCGCAGGTCGGCCCGCGGCTCCGGGTCCGTGCCGGCAAAGCGGCCCGCCGAGCGGGCGTCGAGCACCTGCTCCCGCCGGCGCGCCAGATTGGTAAGCATTTGTTCCCGGTCGCGCGGCATCAGGCTGTTGACCCGAGGCGTGAAATGCCGCTCGCCCACACGCACAGGACCCTCCTCTACCGGGCGGTTCTCGTGTAGCCACTTGGGCAAGCCGCCGTCGAGTACCGCCACATCCTCGTGACCGAAGAACCGAAAAGTCCACCAGACACGGGGCGCGCTCATAATGCCACGCTGGTCATAGACGACGATACGCACACCGTCACCAAGGCCGAGCTTACGCACCCGTGAGGAAAACTTCTCAGGCGGCGGCAACATGTGCGGCAGGGGGCTCGTCGTGTCTGCGATTTCATCGATATCGAAGAAAACAGCGCCTGGGATGTGATGCACCTCGTATTCGGCGCGGGGATCCAGTCCTTCGTGCGGCAGGTAATAGCTGCCGTCGACCACGCGCACGTCGGGCGCGTGCAGGTGGTTGGCCAACCATTCGGTACTTACCAGGGCGTCGCTGCTTGGCATTGACATGATTTTTAATCCGCGAAGGCGATGTTGACGCGGCGGTTTTGCCGCCCCTTGTTTTCGATCTTGGTGACGATCACCGGGCCAATCTCTCCGGTCCGCGCCACATGGGTGCCGCCGCATGGCTGTAGGTCGACACCCGCGATCTCCAGCAGGCGAACCTGTCCGGCCCCCGATGGCGGTTTGACCGACATGGTCCGAACCAGTTGCGAATTGCCGGCCAACTCCTCGTCGCTGATCCAACGTGCCGCCACGGGATGATCTTCCGCGATCAGCCGGTTCAAATTGGCCGTGATCTCTTCCTTGTCCAGGCTCGTATCCGGCAGGTTGAAATCCAGCCGACCTTTGGTATCGCCGATCTGTCCACCGGTTACGTCGCCGGTAATCACGGCGCACAATAGGTGCAGGCATGAATGGATCCGCATATGGCGATGGCGCCGGTCCCAATCGATCTCGGCCGTGACCTTTGTTCCGGGCGCCGGCAGGGCCGCGCCGGGTTCGGGAATGTGCACGACGTCCTCATGATCGGCGCCCTTGCGCGCGTCAACGATGCGGATGGTTCCGCCGTCGGCTAGCCGTAAGGCACCTGTGTCGCCCGGCTGGCCGCCGCCCGTGGGATAGAACACCGTGCGGTCCAATCGGATGCCCTGGTCATCGGCGCTGACCACGGTGGCCTCGCAACTTTTGCAGTAGGCGTCGTCGCGAAAGACTAGCTCCATGAATCAGCTTCCCATCGGGGCTGTTGCGCGCTCCAGCCACGCGGGGACCGGCAGGCCCTTCTCACGCAGGAACGCGGGGTTGAACAGGCGGCTGGTGTAGCGCGTGCCATAATCACACAACACGGTGACGATAACGTGCCCAGGCCCTAGCTTTTCCGCAAGACGAACCGCCCCGGCCAGGTTGACGCCGCTGGAGGCGCCCAGGCACAGCCCCTCGTGCTCGAAGGTTTCGAAGACGTAGGGGATCGCCTCGCTGTCCGGAATCTGGAACGGCTCGTCCACCGGGGCGCCTTCGAGGTTGGCGGTGATGCGGCCCTGGGCAATGCCCTCCGTGATGGAGCTGCCTTCCGCTTTCAACTCACCCTGCGTGTAAAAGTGAAACAATGCGGAGCCCATGGGATCGGCCAAGCCGATGACGATGTCTTTGTTGCGCTCCTTCAAGTACATGCCGGTGCCGGCCAGGGTGCCGCCGGAGCCCACGGCGCAGACGAAGCCGTCCACCTTGCCGTCGGTCTGCTGCCAGATCTCCGGCCCGGTGGTTTCGTAATGTGCCTGGCGGTTGGCGATGTTGTCGAACTGGTTGGCCCAGATGGCGCCGTTCGGTTCACGCGTGGCCAACTCCTCCGCCAGGCGGCGCGAGACGTGGACGTAGTTCTCCGGGTTCTTGTAGGGCACCGCCGGCACTTCGCGCAGCTCGGCGCCGCATAGGCGCAGCATGTCCTTCTTTTCCTGCGACTGGGTCTCCGGGATAACGATCAGGGTGCGGTAGCCTCGGGCCCGGCCTACCAGAGACAGGCCGATGCCCGTGTTGCCGGCGGTGCCCTCGACGATCAGGCCGCCGGGGCGCAGTTGCCCCTTGCGCTCCGCGTCCAGGATGATGGCCAGCGCGGCCCGGTCCTTGACCGAACTGCCGGGATTAAGGAACTCGGCCTTGCCCAGGATTTCGCACCCGGTCTGTTCGGAAAGCCGGGGCAGGCGGATCAGGGGTGTATTTCCTATGGCTCCGACAAAGCCGTCTCGAACATCCATATGGCACATATCCGGCGGTTGCGTCGCCCGGGAGCGGGCAGACAGACCAACCTAGCCGCGATGCCCCGCCCGATTCAAGACCATGGAATTAACGCCACGCTTGCCGCAGGCGGTCGCGGTCGCGGACCAGCCATGAGGCGCTCACGCCCCCAACTCACGTCCATGTGTCCGCGAGGCCGCTTGTGCGGCGCCCCGCGTCTGTGGTGCGATCAGGCGGATAGCTAACACGGGAAAGGGATTTGCGGTATGGCGGGCAGCAGCGAGAAACTAACATTCACTGGAATGGGTGGGGAAACCCTTGCGGCACGCCTCGATCTGCCGGATGGCGAGGTGCGGGCCTATGCCCTGTTCGCCCACTGCTTTACCTGCACCAAGGATATATTCGCCGCGGCGCGCATCGCCGGTGGGTTGGCGGCGCAAGGGATTGCGGTATTGCGCTTCGACTTCACCGGGCTGGGCCACAGCGAGGGTGAGTTCGCCAATACGAACTTCTCCTCCAATGTCGGCGATCTGATCCGTGCCGCTGATCATCTGCGGGAGACGCGGCAGGCGCCGAAGCTGCTGATCGGACACAGCCTCGGTGGGGCCGCCGTTCTGGCCGCCGCGGCGCAAGTGCCGGAGGCGGTGGCGGTGGCCACCATCGGGGCGCCCGCCGATCCGGGCCATGTGGCGCACAATTTCGCGCTGCACAAGGACGAGATCGAGCAAACCGGCGAGGCCGAGGTGGTTTTGGCTGGGCGAACCTTCCGCATTCAAAAGCAGTTTCTCGACGACATTTCACAACATAATCTCGATGAGGTCATCGGGCAGTTGCGCAAGGCGCTGCTGGTTTTTCACGCGCCAAGAGACGCCACAGTCGGGGTCGACAACGCCGGCCACATTTTTGCCGCCGCCAAGCATCCGAAAAGCTTCGTCTCCCTGGACGATGCGGATCATTTGCTCAGCCGCCGGGCCGATGCGGCCTATGTCGCCGATGTGCTGGCGGCCTGGGCCGGGCGATACCTTGGCGGTAACCAGGCGGCCGCCGCCGAAAGCAAGCTAACCGCCAAACCGGGCACGGTTGTCGTTCAGGAGACGGGCGAGGGCCCATTTGCCCAAAGAATTGCGGCCGGCAGCCATTCGCTGCGCGCGGACGAACCGAAGGATTTTGGCGGGTTGGACAGCGGTCCGGGCCCCTATGACCTGCTGTTGGCAGGCCTTGGCGCCTGCACCGCCATGACTCTGCGTATGTTCGCCAATCGCAAGGGATGGCCCCTGGAGCAGGTCACGGTGTCCCTGGCGCACGAGAGGATCCATGCACAGGACTGTGCCGAGTGCGAAACCAAGGCCGGGCGGGTCGACCGAATCACGCGCCGGCTAACTGTCACGGGCGCTCTGGACGCTGATCAAAGGGCTAAGCTCCTTGAAATTGCCGATAAATGCCCCGTCCATAAGACGCTGACCAGCGAGGTGAGCATTGGCACGGAAATGGTTGCGAGCGGGGGTGACTAGGACCTGCTTGGCGGAAAAGGGTCGCTTCTGACCAAGCCATTGTCGCCCGCGCACAACTAGCGGGTGACGCCACTGGGTAAAGTTTGCTAGGCTGTATCAGAGCATTAATGCGGTCCAACAAGAAAACAAACGTGTTTCCGAGCAACGGATCGCGGCATGACATGGGGAGACAAGTCAGGCATTTCTGGCCTTAGTCGGATCATTCGACGGCGTCTCGCGCCCGGCTGATCAAACTCAAGGCCTTGATATTTCATCCTAAGAATCGACGAAAACCCGGAATCCGCGGGTCGTGCCTTTTTTTGGCCGGAAGCAACGCACCGAGCCGACGATCAAATAAAAGGCTACAATGGACGCGGTAATGCAACAGGGAGACGCAAATGAAGAAGGTACTTAAGGACGCGAACGGCAAGCGTATTCATCCATACGTCCCGGAACTTTGCGAACAACTTCGCGAAGGCAAAGTCGATCGGCGCGAATTCTTGCGCACCGCAACCTTGCTGGGTGTTTCGGCAGGCGCCGCGTACGGCATGGCCGGTAAGATCATGGGCACGGAAATGGTCTCGCGGCCAGCTGAGGCGGCGGAGACTCCGAAGATGGGCGGCTCCCTCAAGGTCTCCATGCAGGTCCAGGAGATGACCGATCCGGCCACGTACGACTGGACACAGAAGTCGAACGTCGCCCGCCACATGACTGAATATCTTACCTTTACCGGCCCTGATAACATCACGCGGCCGTACTTGGCCGAGGGCTGGGAAGCATCGGACGATCTGAAGACCTGGACGCTGAATTTGCGGAAGGGCGTCAAGTGGTCGAACGGCGACGATTTTGGTGCCGACGACGTGGTCCACAACTTCACCCGCTGGCTCGATCCCAAAGTCGGATCCTCCAACGTCGGTTTGTTTGCCTCCATGGTGGACGAGGTCGATACGGGCAAGAAGGACGACAAGGGCAACGCCGTCATGGGCAAGCGCATGACCGAGGGCGCGGTCGAGAAAATCGATGAGCATACGGTGCGTTTGAACCTGAACTCGGCCCTCCTGGCCATTCCGGAGAATCTTTACAACTACCCGACGGCCATCGTGCATCGCCGCTTTGACGAGGAAGGTGGCGATATATCGAAGAACCCGGTCGGTACCGGTCCCTACATGTTGAGCGAGTTCCAGGTTGGCGAGAAGGCGACCTTGAAGCGTCGGCCCGAGAAGTATTGGGGCGATGCGCCATACCTGGACGAAATCCGCTATATCGATCACGGCGAGGACCGTTCAGCTTGGCTAGCCGCTCTGGCGTCCAAGCAGGTCGATGCGTTGTTCGAGGTCGACGTGACCCAGATCGACGTGGTCGAGCGGCTGCCGCACGCGGTGTTGCATCAGGCGGTTACCGCCCAGACGGGCGTGGCGCGCATGCAGCGCACCCAGGCGCCGTTTGACAATATCAATCTGCGGCGGGCGATGATGGCCTGCATGGATCACCAGAAACTTCTGGACCTGGCGCACCGTGGCAAGGGCGCCCCGGGCGAGAACCACCATGTGGCGCAGATCCATCCGGAATACGCCAAGCTACCGGCGCTCAAACAGGACTATGATCTGGCCAAGAAGTTGTTGAATGACGCCGGATACAGCAATGGTGTGACCCTCTCGGTCAACGTGGGTAACGCCACGGGCGCTTGGGAAACAGATACCATGCAGGCGCTGAAGCAGCAGTTGGCGCCGTCAGGTATCAACCTGGAGCTTAACAAGATGCCCTCCGCCCAATATTGGGAGGTCTGGGATAAGGCGCCCTTTAGCTTCACCGGCTGGACCCATCGCCCGCTTGGCGTGATGGTTCTTAACTTGGCCTATCGGTCCGGTGTGCCGTGGAACGAGTCCGCCTATGCCAATCCGGAGTTTGACAAGGCTTTGGATGTGGCCAGTGCTCTTCTCGATGTCGAGGAGCGGCGCAAGGCCATGGCCAAGGTGGAGAAGATCCTGCAGGACGACGCGATTATCGCGCAGCCATTGTGGCGCGCCATATTCACGGCGACCAACAAGCGGGTTAAGGGCTTCACCAAGCATCCGACGAACTACGATCAGTTCAACAAGGTGTGGTTAGCTTAAGTTCTCGTTACTGTGTAGTGGGCCGCGGGGGCCGATGCCGGCCCCCGCGGTGGTACACCGGCAATAGCGGCACTTAAGACCGCAAGCCGGTAGGGGGAGGAGAGTCAGTCCGTGCTTGTCTTTATTGTCAGACGGCTGGGCACCATGGTTTTGACGATGGTTGTCGTCTCGATCCTGCTGTTCTTGCTGCTTGAGATCAATTCCGCCGGCGTTGCGATTAAGGTTCTCGGACCCTACACCTCTGAAGAGCAACGGAATCTCTGGCTGGAAGCGAACGGTTATTTCCGCCCCATCTACATTCGCTATTTCAGTTGGCTAGGTAATTTCATCGTCGGGGATTTCGGCGATTCGATCCGCTTTAAGGTGCCGGTCGGCGAAATTTTATGGCCGCGGCTGGCGAGCACCGGAATCTTGGGGCTAGCAGCCATGGCGGTGGTTATTCCGCTGTCCCTAATTCTTGGCGTGCTGGCCGGTATGCGCGAAGGCTCGACGCTGGACCGGGTAATTTCGGTCGGCTCGATCGTGACCACATCGATCCCGGAATTCGCCAGCGCCGTGTTTCTCTCGACGATCTTTGTCTTCTATCTGGACATCCTTCCGGGCACCAGCAGCATGAGCGACGGCTTCAGCGTCGTGCAGTTGATTCTGCCGGCGATGGTGCTCATCCTATACGATTTCGGCTATGTGACCCGTATGACCCGGGCATCGATGGCCGAGGTCATGACCACACATTATATCCGCACGGCCGTGCTCAAAGGATTGCCTTACAAAACGGTGATTATGAAGCATGCGTTGCGCAACGCCTTAATCGCGCCGTTCACCGTTATCATGCTGCAGATCAACTGGTTGCTGTCGGGTGTCATCGTGGTGGAGTTCGCCTTTGCCTATAAGGGCTTCGGCGCGCTGCTGCTGGAGGCATCGCTGAACCAGGATCTCTTCATGATCGAGGCCTGCGCCATGGTTGCCGTCTTCGTCGCGGTGATTACGCAGATGATAGCCGATATTGGATATACCTATCTGAACCCACGTATCCGGTTCGCCTGAGGGGGATTGCGCAGTGGCTGAGCAAGTTCTTTCCATCCCACGTCGCGAATCATCAGTGTGGCGGATGTTCAAGAGCCTGGCTCTTATCCGCGAAAGCATCGTGGGGATGGTCGGGTTGGCGCTCATCCTATTTTGGGTGTTTGTCGCCGTGTTTGCCGACGTGATTGCACCGTTCCCCCCGAACGCGACGATCATGCCCATGGCCTTGCCAGGGATGGAAGGCCCGGATGGCGCGGTCTTTTGGTTGGGGACGGATCACATCGGCCGCGATATTCTATCGCGTATCATCCATGGCTCACGACGGGTTCTGATCTTCGCGCCGCTGGCCACATTCTGTGCCTATGCGGTCGGCATTCCCATGGGATTGGCGGCGGGATATCGGCGCGGCATGACCGATGATGTCCTCTCGTTCATTGGCAACATCATCCTGTCGTTTCCGGTGCTGGTGCTCTACGTCATCATCATCGCGACTTTGGGCGCCTCCGCGATCAATATTCTTGTGGCCGTGACGTTCGCGTCCGCACCCGGTATTTTCCGTATTGTTCGCGGTCTTGCATTGGATCTGCGCAACCGTGAGTACGTTTTCGCGGCGGAGACACGGGGCGAATCGCCCTGGCGGATCATGATGATCGAGATTCTGCCGAATGCGCGCGGGCCGCTGATCGTCGATGCCTGTCTGCGCTTGGGCTACGTGATCATCACCATCGGTGTTCTTGGCTTCCTGGGCCTTGGCTTGCCGCCCCCCGATCCCGACTGGGGCGGCATGATTAACGAGACCCGGAGTATGGCGACGTCATTTCCACACATGACGATCTTCCCCGTCATCGCAATTTCATCACTGATTCTCGGCTTTAATCTGCTTGCCGATGGTCTGCGCGAAGTTTCACTACGGGATTAGGGTAAGCGCGATGACAGGCAACGGCAGCAGCAGGCACGACAAATACGACGGGCCGATCCTCGAGTGTAAGAATCTCTCGATTTCGTATTTCACCCGCGCGGGTGAGATTCCGGCGGTGGTCGATTTCAATCTAACTCTGAATCAGGGCGATAGCGTTGGCCTGGTGGGCGAGTCAGGGTGTGGCAAATCTACCGTCGCCATGGCGATCATGCAGTATCTGGGCAACAACGGCGGGATTGTCGGCGGGCAGGTTATTTATAAAGGCCGCGACCTGGCGACACTGAGTGAAGAGGAGCTCAGGCAACTCCGCGGTAACGAGATCGCCATGGTTTATCAAGAGCCGATGGCGTCTCTCAACCCAAGTATGACGCTTGGCCGCCAGCTCATGGAAGTGCCACTCTACCACGAACATGTGAGCGAGGCAGAGGCGGCGAAACGCGCCAGGAAGATTCTGGCCGATGTGAATCTGCCCGATCCGGACCGGGTGATGTCCTCGTATCCGCACCAGATTTCCGGTGGTCAGCAGCAGCGCGTGGTCATCGCCATGGCGCTGTTGTCCAACCCATCGCTGTTGCTTCTCGACGAGCCGACCACCGCGCTGGATGTCACCGTCGAAGCCGGAATCGTGGAGCTAATCGCCGAGATCGCCAAGAAATTCAACACCTCGATGATCTACATTTCGCATAATCTTGGTCTGATCCTGGCGACCTGTGGCCGGGTAAACGTGATGTATTCGGGAGTGGTGGTCGAGGAAGGCGCGGTCGATGTGGTCTTTGATCACATGCGTCATCCGTATACCAAGGGTTTGTTTAACGCCATCCCCCTGCCGAGCGCTGATAAAACGGCACGGCCTCTGGTGGCGATCCGGGGCCAGTTGCCGCTGCCGCACGAGCGCCCAGCCGGTTGCTACTTTGGCCCCCGCTGCGACTTTTTTCAGGCCGGGCGCTGCGATGTTCCGGCGCATGGGTCGACTCTTGCCATGTCGTCGGTCGATGGCAGGCCTGGGCATGAGGTTCGCTGCGCGCGCTGGAGCGAGATCGACTGGGATGCGCACAAGCCAGAGGGTGTTTCCGGCGAAGAGACGCCCATGGGCGATGAGGTGCTCAGCATCACCAATATGCGCAAGTACTACGAACTGCATGACAATTCGATTGCCGCGATGATCAAGGGCAAGCGTGTCCGCTATGTGAAAGCGAACGAGAGCATCAGCTTCGTAGCGCACGAGAGCGAGACCGTGGCGATCGTTGGAGAGTCGGGATGTGGCAAATCGACGTTCGCCAAGGTGCTGATGGGCCTGGAGACGGCGACCGACGGTGAGGTTCTATTCAATGGTGACGACGTGTCGAGTCAATCGGTGCAGAAACGCTCGCCTAAGCAAGTCGGCTCCATGCAAATGGTTTTCCAGAACCCGTTCGATACGCTCAATCCAAGTCATTCCGTCGGGTCGCAGCTTGCTCGTGTAATCAAGAAATTTGGCGTCGAGACAGACAAGGACCGTATCGAAAATCGGGTGATGGAGCTTCTCGATCTGGTCAAGCTGCCCCGGGATTTCGCCCGCCGTCGGCCGCGCCAGCTTTCCGGCGGGCAGAAACAGCGTGTCGGTATTGCGCGGGCCTTTGCCGGCAATCCGGCCATGGTGGTGGCGGACGAGCCGGTCTCGGCGCTCGATGTTTCGGTGCAGGCGGCGGTCACGGGACTGCTGATGGATATCCAGCGGGAGTTCCGCACGACCTTGCTGTTCATCAGCCATGATCTAAGCCTGGTCCGCTATTTGGCGGACCGCGTGGTGGTGATGTATCTGGGCAGCATCATGGAGCAGGGGACCACGGACGAGGTTTTCGCGCCGCCGTATCATCCCTATACCGAGGCCCTTCTATCCGCAGTACCAATCGCGGATACCTCGATCGTAAAGAAGCGCATTATCCTCGAGGGTAATCTGCCGAGCGTCATGAACCCGCCCAAAGGGTGTCCGTTTCATACCCGTTGTCCGCGCAAGATTGGCCACATCTGCGAGACCAAGACGCCGCCCTTTGCAGAAGACGGGGAGGGGCATATCATTTCCTGCCACATCCCAATGGATGAGCTGCGCAAGGTTGATCCGGTGATCGTGCAGGCCGATAGCAAGTCCGATCAGCCGGCGGCGGAGTAGGCAGCTAGTCTATTCCCGATAGCTGGCTGGCGGAGGAATAGAACACCCGTGGCCTGCGTCCGAATTCGGCCTGTTCATTTACTGCTTCTAGCGCTGGTCCTGGCAATGGCTCCGGCAGAGTGGGCCGGTGCGGTCGAGCCCGTGGAATGCTGGCGTGGCTGGGGCTACCGGATCGACAAGCAGACCCGGACCTACAAAAGCGAAGAACTCCTTCTGGCCACCAAGGGGTCGGCCGGCTGGCAGCCGGGGCAAGAGGTCGCTCTCTACCTGCTGGACCGGGCGAGTGGTCGAATCGTCTCGGACGCACCACCCATCACCAT
This sequence comes from Kiloniellaceae bacterium, assembly GCA_021776055.1. Lineage (GTDB taxonomy): Bacteria > Pseudomonadota > Alphaproteobacteria > Kiloniellales > J153 > JAJFGI01. The sequence goes on along the minus strand of JAJFGP010000178.1, from coordinate 8,710 downwards.
CGTTCCATTCAACCCGAGGTCGTACTACCGGAACAATCTCAATTATGTGGATGGCGAAGGGCAGATCGTGGGAAGCGAAGACAACCTCGTCTTCGGCCTGAGCCACGTCCCGAAGCCGACGGCGGCGATCGAGGGGCTCTATAAATACAACGTTTGGGCGTGCGGCCTAGAAGACGCTGCCGAGTAGCCGGATCACCGACGGCCACACGTGAGTCAAGAATGGGCGCTGTCTTAGCCCCATTTTAAGACCTGGCATGCTTGGATGAATAGTTAGCCATCGCAGTGCCGAATTGCCCAGGCAGAGACAGGGCGGCCAGGAAAGGCCAAGTAGTAGGATGGAACTCATTTACATCGTTACCGGGCTCTGCACTGTCGTTGCCGCGATCGCCGGTCTTATTCTTACCTGCCATCTTGAGCGCCGTGCCCTGATCGCCCGTCGTGGTCAGAACGGAAAGCAGGCGACGGCACGAAACGCCGACAGCCGGCCGATCGCTACCTGAAAAATTTCGGTCCCCGGCAATCCAGCCCGGGTAATCCGACCTGCGGCACTACCCTTAGTCGAATAACGCGTTGATATCCGCTTGGGAAATTCCCAAGCCGGCTAGCTGTGGCCCGTTCATCAGCGCCTTGTCGCCGGACGCCGTCTCGCTCTCGGGAACCGGCAACTCGGCGAAGGCATCCAGGCCCCAGATGTCGATCATGGCCAGAATGCGCTCTTCTATGAACTTGATCGTTTTGACGACCTTGGTCATGCGCTGGCCGGTTATGTCCTGGAAATTGCAAGCTTCAAACATCTTGATGATCTCATTGGCGACATGTTCGGTCATCGCCTGCAGATCCTCATCGTCGGGAAAGCGGCCGGAAATGGTCCGAATCTGGCCCTCAATGGCTTCGGCGGCGGCCAGGACATCGTTGGTAGCGGTTTCAGTTGCGAGGACAATGGCGTCAAGTTCGTTGGCGGCGGACAGCATCCGGTCATCGTCGGACATCGGATGTTTGATCGAGGCAATCTCTTCCTTGGCCTGGGTAATGATGCGAACCATCTGGGCGATCTCGATACGGACCTCCATGCCCTCGCGAGACCCGTCAGGGCCTGTCTGCTCCGCCCCTTCTAATTCACTGCGCAGCTCCGCCCCTTCTAATTCACTGCGCAGCTCGGCGACGTCCTCCTTGACGTCTTGAATGGCTGCTAAGAGGTCGACCATGGTGATGTCGGGCTGGCCATTGACTGTTTTGGCCCCGGAGCGACGCAAGCGGCCCTGCCTCTCGGCGCTAAATTCCCGGACCGGCTCTCGTCTCGACATGACATCCCTTTCGTGCTGCGTTATCCAATGACGCAACTATTGCGGGTGCAATTAGTATGTAAATACACGGGAAAAATTAACAACCGGTAACCCAGCGCTAGCGGACAGCGCCGAGGGACAGTAAGAGCTAAGAACGCTGCCAGAGGCTGTATACACGGCCCCTGGCAGCGTCTTTTGCTGGGCTAGTTGATCTCCCAGGCGCCGTCGCTGGCCTTGCAGGCGCGCAGCTCTGCCCGGGCACGCTGGCCGCTGCCCGTGACCACGTCGTAGGCCAGATTGCGGCAGGGGGTTGCGGCCAGGATGGTGTCAAAGGCGGGTTTTTCCTTGCCGATCGGTTGCGAAATCCTGGTTTCGCGCAGTTCTGGTGCTGGGCCGCCGGATGACGTGGGGGCCACCAGAGGCTCATAGACATAACCCACCATATTGCCGCCCTTGGCCACCAGGATCCAAGCCCGGCTATGTGAACGGCCAACCGCCGTGAACCGCTCGCCGGGTTTTAGCCGGCCTACGAGCGGGTTCTCAATGCCTGGAGCGCTCCGCAGGTTGGCGTTGTACCGGGATTCGTAGGTCCCGCCGATAACCTCCAGGTCACGAGGCTGGGCGACGCCTTTTTTAAGGCTTGCGATCATCTTCCGTTTCTCGATCACCGGATCGCCGGGAATGAAAACGGCTTGTGCGCCGGTCTTCGCGTTACGCCACTCGACGGCTTTTCCTGCGGTGCCGTGATCCAGGGCCTTTGCACCTTCGCGGCCAATCGCCTCGGCGTCGGCCGCGGCCAGGTCAGCGCCGACCTCCCGCGCAAAATAACCTTGCCCAGTCTCCACGGGTTGATCCGAGCTGGAGAGGGCCTCCTTGGCTGACTGGAACCAAGAGCCGACGGTATCGGAGGTGGATGTGGCCGCGCTGTCTATGGTCTCGCACGCGGTGAGAGTGCTGGCAGCAAATGCCAGTGCTAAGATCTTGAATGTCATTCGTGCCATTGAGAGGTCTCCCGTCATATGGACCCATAGGAAATAAATGTCCCGTTATCAGCACGGTGAGACCCGATAGAGCGAATCCCATTGGGCCGGTCGTTGGTGTTGCCGGCGCGTTGGTGGCGATTCTTTGGGGTGCCGTTGAACAATTCGTTAAGTGCGGCGGGCGCCTTCGGACGGAAACGGGCAGATCAATGGCCGCGCGCTTCGTGGCTCAAGCACAAACAAACAGCAAATACATCAAATATATATCGGAATTCAGATGGGGTATTATTTACAAAACGTAAATACGCACCCTGTGATAACTTTATGTCACCAGTGCGTGGCGTGTTACGAGGTGTTTGCACTATGATATTATCTCTTGTCGATTGAACCTCAATACATAAAAGGCAAGACAACGACAAGGTGGTGCGATGCAAAATACGCAATTCATTGCGGCAAGCTTCGGTCCGAACCGGCGAATATTCCGGCGCCGGGAAAGATCGCGTCGCCGCCGTATCGTCGCGGCGGTGTTAGCCGGCGTCTGCGTGATGGCCTGGGCGGCTCTGTTCAATTCGACATACACGGCATTTTAGGAATCGCCGGGCTGTCGGACGCCCACGGTGTGTGCGCCCGACATGGTGCAAATCAGTAGGGAGACATATGCATGTTTGAGGGATTGCGCGACCGGCGGCCAAACCGCGACCAGGAGGCACAGGATGCGGCGGTAGCGACCGCGGCCAATCTGTTAGCGCGTCGGCAAATGCGGCCCGCTGGCCAACCGCACGAGACGGCCGGAATGCCCACCGAGACGGGTGCGGCTAAGCCCAAGGCGACAGTGGCTAACCAACTTGGCATGGTGGCGCGAAATGCGGCGAGCGTGTACGACCCGGTCAAACCTAACGAGCACGAAAACCGTGATGCACCAAGTATATCCGAAGCCGGCCAGACACTAACGGTCGGCGCCGGGATTCAGCTGAAAGGCGAGATCACGAATTGCCAGACACTGATTGTCGAAGGCCATGTCGAAGGATCTGCCAAAAGCGGTGTCCTGCAGATCTCGGACGGCGGTGCCTTCGTCGGCGAGGCGGGAATCGACACCGCCGTTGTTAGCGGCAATTTTGAGGGCACATTGACGGCGGCCGAGCGCCTTGTGATTCGGGCAAGTGGCCGCGTCTCGGGCACCATCCGCTACGCCGCCATAGCCATAGAGGCAGGCGGCCAGATTTCCGGCGATATCCAGGTCATCGAGGGTAAAGCCCTCTCATCGGCAAACCCCGTGCCGGCGGAAACAAAGCCAACGGACCATGCCACGCAGTACGGGCGGGACAACCGGGCGGAGATTGCCTCATAGCCAGCGTTACTAGGTTTGGGACTTATTCAGCGACCTATTAGACTCAAAAAAGGCCATGACTCAGTTGAAAATTAACAGCATGTATGTGTTCTCAACCTAGAGTGAGGGCGTTAGGCTGAGAAACAAAAAAATTTCGGTCACAAGCGCATGAATCTCTCTTCTCGCACTTGACCTTCCACCAGGGGAACCCTCATATCCCGGTGATCGAAGCAAGGCTTAGGCATAAGTGGCAATGAATTTGACAGACGGCATATTGAGACGGGCGGCACGGACGGGCCAGATTATGGTCTTTCTTGCCGCGCTGTTTTTGGCCGTCAATCCGCATCTGCTTCATGCGCAGTCCAGCGACGGGGCCGGTCATAACCACTTCGGGTTCTTCTGTGAGGCGCTTGACACAGAGAAGTCACCGTCGGACAGCGAGGATGGCACGCAAAGTTCCCATGGCGACTGCGTCCATCATTTCGATCCCCTGGTTCGGGCGCCAATTGAGCAAAGCCCGAGTTATGTTGTGTCCGTAGCGGCCTCCATGTCATATGTGGCGCCGGCGCGGAAGCTTAGCCTCGGCTCGGATCCTCCCCCTCCTCGATATCCATCCTGACACGATAACGCGTTCCTAAACGCATCGGATTGCTGCGGTCAAGACACCCAGCACCATGCGAACGGTGACGCTGCGCCGTGACAATGATGTGCTGTCCGGGCGCCTTCCAGCGCACGGCCCGCCGCCCTACCTACGAGCGTCTTCAACCGATCGCCCTTCAACGAGCCGCGGTAGTGGCGATGCGAGAGCGATTCCACCCGGTGTTGCCCGCACGCGACGCAGCGCGGCAACGGATTCACGATGGCATCGCGCCTCATCTCAAACCAAAGGAACTACAACATGCGTACTAAGATTTCCAAGACTCTCCTCGCCGCCGCCGCAACTGTTGCTTTGTACGTTCCCGGCGCGGCATTTGCTGCCGGTTCGCACGAGGGCGGCCATGGCCATGCCGGCGCCATGGCGTTCGGTGAGCCAGGCCAGCTATCGGAGGCCGGCCGAACCATCGAGATCGTCATGGGCGATAACTACTTCGAGTCTGAAAAACTCGTCATCCTGGCCGGAGAGACGGTTCGCTTCGTAGTCAAGAACGAGGGTGAGTTCCTGCACGAATTCAACCTTGGCACGACCGCCACACACGCCGAGCACCAGAAGGAGATGATGACCATGATGGAGCACGGCATGCTCACGGCGACCGGCGTCGACAAGGGCATGATGAAGATGGACCACGGATCGACGGGCATGTCGGGCCACGTCCACGACGACCCCAATAGTATCCTGGTCGAACCAGGTAAAACCCTGGAACTTGTCTGGAAGTTTGCAGAAGCCACCGATCTGGAGTTCGCTTGCAACGTTCCGGGCCACTACGACGCCGGTATGATGGGCGAGATCGAGTTTGCCGCACCGGGCACGGCTGGCAGCTAAGCCAGGCAAAGGAAGGAATACGCACGATGGACAATCAGCATCCAAAGTACCTTGGGCGAGTTTTGTTGAAGTCCGCTGCAATCGTGGGGGTCGCGTCGGCGCTGTTCGGCGCGGTCCCTACCCTGGCGGGCACCTACGATCTCACCATCGGCGAAACAATTATTAACGTTTCCGGTACGGAGCAAACCGCCCTCGGCATCAACGGCATGGTGCCGGGGCCGACCCTGCGGTTCAAAGAAGGCGAGGATCTGGTCATCAACGTGACCAACACCCTCGACGAGGACACGTCGATCCACTGGCACGGCCTGATCCTGCCCTTTACGGAGGACGGCGTGCCGGGCATCAGCTTCGATGGCATCAAACCCGGCGCGACCCATACCTACCGTTTCCCGGCGCAGCAAAACGGGACCTATTGGTTCCACAGCCATTCGGGACTGCAGGAACAGTCAGGTGTTTACGGCTCGATCGTGATCGAGCCCGAGGGGCGCGAGCCGTTCCGCTACGATCGCGACTACGTCGTCGTTCTATCCGATTGGCACGACACCAAGCCGGAGAAAATTCTCGCCAATCTCAAGAAACAATCAGACTACTACAACTATAATCAGCGCACGCTCATGACCTTCTTCGACGATGTTTCGGAGAAGGGCTTCGGCGCGGCGCTGTCGGACCGGGCGGATTGGGGCGAGATGCGCATGACCCCGACCGATGTCGCGGATATCAGCGGCTATACATTCCTGGTCAACGGCAAGAACCCCGAGCAGAACTGGACCGGGCTATTCAAACCCGGCGAGCGGGTTCGGCTGCGCTTCATCAACGCCGCCGCCATGACCTACTTCGACGTGCGGATCCCGGGCCTACAAATGACGGTCGTGCAGGCCGACGGGAACAACGTCCAGCCGGTCAAGGTCGACGAGTTCCGTATCGCGGTCGCCGAGACCTACGACGTCATCGTGCGGCCGACGGATGAGCAGGCCTACACGATCGTCGCCGAGCCCATGGCGCGAACGGGTATGGCGCGAGCAACCCTTGCCCCCCGCGAGGGGATGGAGGCCGCCGTGCCGGAGGGCCGCGAGCGACCGCTGCTGACGATGGCCGACATGGGCCATGGCGGCATGGAAGGCATGGATCATAGCCAAATGCAGGGCATGGCCGAACCCACAAAGGACACGGGGCAAATGCCCGGCATGGATCACAGCCAGATGCCGGGCGCGACGCAGCCCGCTATGGACCAGGAGCAAATGCCCGGCATGGATCATTCCAACATGTCCCAGATGGACCGTGTCGCGATGGGTGGTGCGGCCGGCATGCGGCAGGACCCGTTCTATGCACCCGGCAGCGGCCTCATGCCAACCGCGGCCAACGGCGGCAAGTTCCTCTCTTATGCGGATTTGAAGGCCCAGAAGCCGCTCTACGAGGACCGGGAGCCGACTCGGGAAATCGAAATCAGGCTGACCGGCAATATGGAGCGGTACTTCTGGTCGATGAACGACAAGAAGTATTCGGAGGCCGAGCCGATCCGCCTGAAGTACGGGGAGCGTGTCCGCTTCAAGTTCGTCAATGAGACGATGATGAGCCACCCCATGCACCTGCACGGCATGTGGACGATCTTGGATAATGGCAACGGCAAATTTAACCCGACCAAGCACACGGTCAGTATCGCGCCTGGCACCACCGTTCTGGCCGAAGTCGAGGTCGATGCGCCCGGTCAGTGGGCCTTCCACTGCCACCTCATGTACCACATGGCCAGCGGCATGTTCCGGATGGTCATCGTCGAGGGCGGCCCACAAACAACCGCCGTCAATTAGGGGAATCTACGATGTCCTTCATGACCATAAAGCGTTCCCTTGCCGCGGGGCTCCTGGCCGGGGCGCTCTCCCCGGCCGGTTCCGCTGTGGCGGCGGAGATCGACAATCAGATCTACACGTTCTTCCAGATGGATCAGAACGAATACCGCTTTAGTGACGGTGACGACACCTATGTCTGGGAAGCTCAGGGATGGGTAGGGACCGATTACGACAAGATCGCCTTCAAGACGGAAGGCGAGAAGGTAGTCGACGGGGATCTCGAAAAAGCCGAGCTGCAAGTTCTCTACAGCCGGCTTGTCACCGATTTCTTCGATGCGCAGATCGGCGTCCGTTACGACTTCGAGCCGAACCCGGAACGTGCCTTCGCGGTCCTCGGCTTTCAGGGTCTGGCGCCTCAGTTCTTCGAAGTCGATAGCGCGCTGTTCATCAGCGAAGACGGCGATGTCTCCGCCCGGCTGGAGGCGGAGTACGAGCTCCTGATTACCCAAAGGCTGGTGCTGCAGCCCTCCGTCGAGCTCAATATCGCCGCCCAGGAGGTCGAAGAACTGGGAATCGGATCGGGCCCGACAGACTTCGAGGTGGGGCTTCGGTTGCGCTACGAGATCACGCGCGAGTTCGCCCCGTACATCGGCGTCAACTACGAGCGAGATCTGTTCGACACGGCCGACTTCACGAGAGGCGAAGGCGGAGATGTCGACGCGGTTTCCTTGGTTGTCGGCGTTCGGTTTTTTTTCTAACAGACTCACCCGAGATCCATGGACCAGACGCCGATTGTCGAAGGCCATATAGCCAACGTATTAGGTGCGGAGCGATCTCGCAGTTACCGTTTAGCGTAAGGCCCGGTGGTGAAGTAGAAGTAGGCCAGTAGCATATCGACGGTTTCGCCGTCGCTCGACAGCGGTAACAACAACCGCCTGCCTTTATACGTCATTTTATTCGAGTGATTGATGAAGGGCTCCGAGGATAGGTGCGGCGCGGCACTGTCGGCAATCGACATGTAGTCTTTGACCACGTTTGGGTTGTCTTTGAAGAAGGCGACCTCGTCGAAGAACTGTCCGGTGCGATTCTCGGCGCTGGCTTCGACAACGCGGGAGCCGATCAAGCGGTAGCGGAACCGTCTCGGTTCATTCAAAACGTCGATGAGCATAAGATTGGGCAAATGCCTTGGTAGTTGCCCTGGGTCCAAGTCCTTACGCGCCGGCATGCTCCGCCCGGCGCGCAAGGAATTCCAATAGTCATAAATCTGTAGCAGCAGCGGCTCAGTAAGCTGCTGTCGAAATTCGGACATTTGTCGGCCCACATCAATCTGGCCGGACTATATTCTAATCTTTGGTCGCCAGATAGGATTCCATGGAATCGTCCATAGCCTCAATCCACGGCGACTGCATCCGCCTTGGGCGCCAACAGGTCGCCCGTCTTGCGAAAGAACATCGCCCTGGCCCGCGTTTCCGTGGACCATGCCAACCTTGGGACGGCGTTAGAGGTGGGCAAGCTGGACGGCCACCAGAAACGCATCCCGGCCACGGTGGTACGCTTTCCCTTCTACGACCCGGACAAGACCCGGGTGCGGTCCTGATCCGACCTTGATCTCGCACCTCGCGCGACTATGGCAATCAAAATACTTGGTGCGATAAGTCCACAATAGTGTGTTTTATCATCAATAGAAGTAATTGATGACTATATGTAACGAATTGTGCGCATTCCCGCGTTGTCGGCCGAACCAGAGCCTCGTAGTATTCACTGGTAATTGCGTTGGCCAGAAGTTCTGACTCGGAGGGAAAGACGCGGTTTCGGCGAACCTGCTGCCGCTCAACCGCGCCGATAGATGCTCCGAA
>JAJFGP010000177.1 GCA_021776055.1 Kiloniellaceae bacterium | reverse complement strand
CGTGAACTCCGCGCCCCCAGCCTCCGCCAGGATCTTCGTGATCGCCGCCGTCAGCGTCGTCTTACCGTGATCAACGTGGCCTATCGTGCCTACGTTGCAATGGGGCTTCGTCCGCTCAAACTTCGCCTTCGCCATCGGTCCTAAATCTCCGTCGCTGGGGTCTTCTGGTTCACGATTTGCCGCATCAGGCTAGCTTCGCCACGACTTCGTCAGCCACCGCCTGCGGCACTTTTTCGTAGTGGTCGAAATGCATCGTGTACTGGGCGCGTCCCTGGCTCATGGAACGCAGGGTATTGACGTAGCCGAACATGTTGGCCAGCGGCACCATGGCGTTGATGACCTGCGCGTTGCCGCGCGCATCCATGCCGGTGACGTTGCCGCGGCGGCTGTTCAGATCGCCGATGATGTCGCCCATGTATTCCTCGGCGGTGACGACCTCGACCCGCATTACCGGCTCCATCAACACGGGGCCGGCTTTGGCGATGCCTTCGCGGAAAGCCGCACGGGCAGCGATTTCAAAGGCAAGGACGCTCGAGTCGACGTCATGGCTGGCGCCGTCGACGAGCTTGGCCTTGAAGTCGATCAGCGGGAAGCCCGCCAGAATGCCATTCTCGCGGGCGCTATTCAGGCCCTTCTCTACACCCGGAATAAACTCGCGCGGCACGGAACCACCGGTAATCGAGTTGTCGAAGGAGAAACCTTCACCCGGCTCCACCGGCTCGAACTCAATTTTGACGCGGGCGAACTGGCCCGAGCCGCCGGTCTGCTTCTTGTGCGTATAGTCGATGACGGCCGGGCGGGTGATGGTCTCGCGATAGGCCACCTGCGGCGCGCCGACGTTGGCCTCTACCTTGAACTCGCGCTTCATGCGGTCGACGATGATTTCCAGGTGCAACTCGCCCATGCCCTTGATCACGGTCTGGCCGCTTTCCGCGTCCGAGGTCACGCGGAAGGACGGATCCTCCTGCGCCAACCGGCTCAGCGCCACGCCCATCTTCTCTTGATCGCTCTTGGTCTTCGGCTCGACGGCCACCTCGATGACCGGGTCCGGGAAGTCCATGCGCTCGAGAATCACCGGATGCTGCGGATCGCACAGGGTTTCACCGGTGGTCGTGCTCTTCAGACCGGCAATGGCGACGATATCGCCGGCCCAGGCCTCCTTGACGTCCTCGCGGTGATTGGCGTGCATCAGCAACATGCGGCCGACGCGCTCCTTGTTATCCTTCACCGTGTTGAGGATCTGAGTGGCGGTGTTGAGCGATCCGGAATAGACTCGGACGAAAGTCAAAGACCCGACAAAAGGATCGGTCATCACCTTGAAGGCGAGGGCCGAAAAAGGCTCTTTATCGTCACTGCGGCGCGTCACGGCCTCTTCGCTGTCCGGATGGATACCCTTGACCGCCGGCACGTCCATCGGTGACGGCAGGAAATCGACGACCGCGTCGAGCAGCGGTTGGACACCCTTGTTCTTGAACGCCGTGCCGTTGATAACCGGCACGAACTTCAACTCGCAAGTGCCCTTACGAATACATTTTTTCAGCGTTTCCACGTCGGGCTCATTGCCCTCGAGATAGGCTTCCATGGCGGCATCGTCCTGCTCGACCGCCGTCTCCACCAACTTCTCCCGGTATTCGGCGGCCTGATCGGCCATATCCGCCGGAATGTCGGCCTCCTCGTATTCGGCGCCCATGGTCTCGTCTTTCCAGACGATGGCCTTCATCTTCACCAGATCGACGACCCCGATAAAATTGCTCTCGGAGCCGATGGGCAGCTGGAGCACCAACGGAACCGCACCCAACCGGTCGATGATCATCTGCACGCAGCGATGGAAGTCACTGCCGATGCGGTCCATTTTGTTGACGAAGCAGATGCGCGGCACATTGTACTTGTCGGCCTGCCGCCAGACGGTCTCCGACTGCGGCTCGACACCGGCGACCGCGTCAAAGACAGCAACGGCACCATCGAGGACGCGCAGCGAGCGCTCGACTTCGATGGTGAAATCGACGTGGCCAGGGGTATCGATGATGTTGATGCGGTAGTCGTTCCAAAAGCACGTCGTCGCGGCGGAGGTGATGGTGATGCCGCGCTCTTGCTCCTGCTCCATCCAATCCATGGTGGCGGTGCCTTCATGCACCTCACCGATTTTGTATGACCGGCCGGTATAGAACAGGACACGCTCCGTCGTCGTCGTCTTACCGGCGTCGATGTGAGCCATGATACCGATGTTGCGGTATCGCTCAAGCGGAGTCGTGCGGGCCATAACGGTGGTCTTTCGAGGTTCAGGTTACCAGCGGTAGTGCGAAAAGGCCTTGTTAGCCTCCGCCATCCGATGGGTGTCTTCGCGCTTCTTTACCGCGGCGCCGCGATTGTTGGCCGCATCCATGAATTCATTTGCCAGGCGGTCGGTCATCGTCACTTCCGAGCGGGCGCGCGAGGCCACGATCAACCAGCGGATCGCCAGGGCCTGGCCGCGCACCGAGCGCACCTCGACCGGCACCTGATAGGTGGCACCGCCGACACGCCGGGAGCGCACCTCGACCTCTGGCCGAACGTTACCCAATGCGTCGTGGAAGACCCGTATCGGGTCCTGGCCGCCCTTCTGCTGGATGCGATCCAGGGCGCCGTAGACGATACCCTCGGCGGTCGATTTCCGGCCCGCGTACATGAGAACGTTCATGAACTTGCTGAGAATCACATCGCCGAATTTGGGATCCGGCAAAATCTCTCGTTTTTCAGCGCGATGGCGGCGTGACATGTTCTGCTCCCGCCCTTACTTCGGCCGCTTCGCGCCGTATTTCGAACGGCGCTGTCGGCGGTCCGTGACGCCCTGGGTGTCCAGGGTGCCGCGAATGATGTGGTAGCGAACGCCCGGCAGATCCTTGACGCGACCGCCCCGAATCATCACCACCGAATGCTCCTGCAGATTGTGCCCCTCGCCGGGAATATAGCTAATCACCTCGAAGCCGTTGGTCAGGCGCACGCGGGCCACCTTACGCAAAGCCGAGTTCGGCTTTTTCGGGGTCGTCGTATAGACGCGTGTACAAACGCCGCGCTTCTGCGGACAAGCCGCCAGCGCAGGCACTTTGTTACGCGTCACCGGCGCCTTGCGCGGCTTACGGATCAGCTGGTTAATCGTCGGCATTCTCTACCCTTAACACTAGATGCAAAACCCCACGAAAGAGCCAATCACTGGCTCCGCGGGTCGTCCACGGACCGTCAGCCTAGTAGCGGTCGATTATGTTTCCCGTGCAGTACAGGGGCTGCGTCTAGACCGCAACGGGTCCACCACCAGCCCCTTGAAAGCGCGCGCATACTATTGTTGCGCCGCACCCTCGTCAAGCCCCGGAAACCGCCGATTCCACAATTAACCTACCGCTTCTCCCGCATCCCCAAGCCCGCCCCCGCCAAGACCGACGGACAGTGTCCGGCGGCCTCCGCGACGGCGGGTTATACCTAGGCTACGGACGCCTCTTCTCCTTTTTCCGCGCCTTCGCTCGTCAAGGCCGCCTGATCCTCCCGCTTTTGCAGGAGCTCGCGGTCGCGATCGGCGGCGATCTTCTTCAAGCGATTCATCACCGCTCCGGTGCCCGCCGGGATCAACCGGCCGACAATGACATTCTCCTTCAGGCCGATAAGATCGTCGGCTTTTCCGTGGGTTGCGGCCTCGGTCAGCACCCGCGTCGTCTCCTGGAACGAGGCGGCGGAGATGAAGGACCGGGTCTGCAGGCTCGCCTTCGTGATGCCCTGTAGCACCGGCCTACCGGTGGCCACCCGGCCGCTTTCCACAACCGCCTTGGCATTGACCTCGGCGAACTCCTCACGGTCCACCTGCTCGCCCACCAGGAACGTGGTGTCGCCGGGCTCCATGATCTCGATCTTCTGCAACATCTGGCGAACGATCACCTCGATGTGCTTATCGTTGATCTTAACACCTTGCAGACGATAGACGCTTTGGATCTCGTAGGTCAGGTAGTTCGCCAGCGCCTCGACGCCCAGGACATCCAGAATATCATGCGGCACCGGATTGCCGTCCATCAGGGCATCGCCCACCAGGACAAAATCGCCTTCCTGGACGGAAATGTGCTTACCCTTGGGGATCAGATACTCGCGTGGCTCGCCGTCCTCCGCTTCGGGCCGTACGATGATCCGTCGCTTGTTCTTGTAATCCTTGCCGAATTCGACCCGGCCCTCGATCTCGCTGATGATCGCGTAGTCCTTCGGCTTGCGGGCCTCGAACAATTCCGCCACCCGCGGCAGGCCGCCGGTGATGTCGCGTGTCTTCGAGGACTCGCGCGGGATACGGGCCAGAACATCGCCAGCCAAGACGTGAGAACCATTCTCAACCGACAGGATGGCGTCCACCGACATGAAATAGCGCGCTTCCATGCCGTTGGCGAGCGCAAGAACCTCGCCCTTTTTGTCGCGCAAGGTAATGCGCGGCTTTAGGTCGGACCCGCGCGATTGCTGCTTCCAGTCGACGACAACCCGATTGGAGATACCGGTGGTCTCGTCCATTACCTCGCGCACGGAGACACCTTCCATGAGGTCGACGTAATTGGCCGTTCCCTCCTTCTCGGTGATGATCGGGATGGTATAGGGGTCCCAATCGGCCAGTTTCAGGCCTTTCGTGACGCTCGCTCCGTCCTCGACCAGCAGTCGGGCGCCATACGGAACCCGGTGACGGGCCCGCTCGCGGCCGGCGTCGTCGACGAGAAGAATCTCCAGGTTGCGCCCCATGACAATCGGGATGCCATCGGAGTTGACCACGACGTTGCGGTTCTTAACGACAACCTTGGCATCGACCGAGGCTTCCACGCTCGACTGCTCGGCGCCGCGCTGGGCGGCCCCGCCGATGTGGAACGTGCGCATGGTCAGCTGGGTGCCCGGCTCGCCAATCGACTGGGCGGCGATAACGCCCACCGCCTCGCCGATATTCACCTTGGTCCCACGGGCCAAATCGCGCCCGTAGCAGGCCCCGCACACGCCGCCCGCGGACTGGCACGTCAGGGTGGAGCGGATGAGAAGCTGGTCGATCCCCGCTTGTTCGATTTGGTCGGCGGTCACCTCTCCGATTAGCTCACCGACCGGAACAATGACCTCGCCGGTCAACGGATGGACAATATCCCCGACAGCGGTTCGCCCAAGCACCCGTTCGCCCAGCGGAGAGATCACCTCGCCGCCCTCGACTACCGCCTTGATGGTCAATCCGGTCGTAGCACCACAATCCTCTTCAATGATGATGGCATCCTGCGCCACATCGACCAGGCGGCGGGTCAGATAACCCGAGTTGGCGGTCTTCAACGCCGTATCCGCCAAGCCCTTGCGGGCGCCATGCGTGGAATTGAAGTATTCCAGCACGGTCAGGCCGTCCTTGAAGTTCGAGATGATCGGCGTCTCGATGATTTCGCCCGACGGTTTTGCCATCAGGCCACGCATGCCGGCTAACTGCTTGATCTGCGCCGCCGAACCACGGGCACCGGAGTGCGCCATCATGAAGACCGAATTGACATTCCGCCCGGTCTGCTCGGACATCACCTTCATCATCTCGTCGGCGACCCGGTCGGTGCATTGCGACCACACGTCGACCACTTTGTTGTACTTCTCGCCGCGCGTGATGAGGCCGTCGAGGTACTGTTGCTCGAACTCCTTGACCTCGTTCTGCGCCGCCTCGACCAACTTGATCTTGGCCTTGGGCACCAACAGATCGTCCTTGCCGAAGGAGATCCCCGCCTTACAGGCATAGCTAAAGCCGAGGGCCATCAGGCGGTCGCAGAAAATGACCGTCTCCTTCTGCCCGCAATGGCGATAGACCACATCGATGAGCTCAGTGATTTCCTTCTTCGTCAGCAGTCGGTTGACCATGCTGAACGGCACGGCCTTATGCCTGGGAAGGGCATCGGTGAGCAGCATCCGGCCCGGCGTCGTATCGACGACCGTGATGATCGGCTTGCCCTCGGAATCGACGGTCGCATAGCGCGCCTTAATCTTGGAATGAAGTGTTACCGAACCGTTCGACAGGGCGTGCTCGATCTCACCCATATCAACGAAGGCCATGCCCTCGCCCGGCTCCCCTTCAGAATCCATGGAGAGGAAGTACAGGCCAAGAACGATGTCCTGCGACGGCACGATGATCGGCTTGCCGTTGGCCGGCGAGAGAATGTTGTTGGTCGACATCATCAGGACGCGCGCTTCGAGCTGCGCCTCCAGGGACAGCGGCACGTGCACCGCCATCTGGTCGCCATCGAAGTCGGCGTTGAAGGCCGTGCAGACCAGCGGATGCAGCTGGATCGCCTTACCCTCGATCAACACCGGTTCGAACGCCTGGATGCCCAGGCGATGCAAAGTCGGGGCGCGGTTGAGCAGAACCGGATGCTCGCGGATCACCTCTTCCAGGATGTCCCAAACCTCCGGCCGCTCCTTCTCCACCATGCGCTTGGCTGCCTAGATGGTCGAGGCCATGCCGTAGATCTCAAGCTTGGAAAAGATAAACGGCTTGAACAACTCGAGCGCCATTTTCTTCGGCAAGCCGCATTGATGCAGCTTCAACTCCGGACCGACGACGATGACCGACCGGCCGGAATAGTCGACGCGCTTGCCCAGCAAGTTCTGCCGGAAGCGGCCCTGCTTGCCCTTGAGCATGTCCGACATGGACTTCAGCGGGCGCTTGTTCGCGCCGGTGATCACCCGGCCACGGCGGCCATTATCGAACAGGGCGTCGACGGATTCCTGCAACATGCGCTTTTCGTTGCGCACGATGATATCCGGTGCCCGCAGTTCGATCAGCCGCTTCAGTCGGTTGTTGCGGTTGATGACGCGGCGATAAAGGTCGTTCAAATCCGAGGTAGCGAAGCGGCCGCCATCGAGCGGTACTAGCGGACGCAATTCCGGCGGGATGACCGGCACCACATCCAGGATCATCCACTCCGGGCGCGCACCCGATTCGATGAATGCCTCTACCAGCTTCAAGCGCTTAACGAATTTCTTGCGCTTGGCTTCGGAGTTGGTGTCACGCAACTCGACGCGCAGGGTGGCACGCTCCTCTTCCATATCGAGGGCGCTCAGCATGTTCTTCAAGGCCTCGGCGCCGATCATCGCCGTGAAGGAATCCTCGCCGAACTCCTCCTGGGCGTTGAGGCATTCCTCCTCGCTTAGAAGCTGGCGCATTTTCAGCGATGTTAGTCCCGGCTCCGTGACCACGAAGCTCTCGAAGTAGAGGACCCGCTCCAGATCTTTCAGGGTCATATCCACCAGCAGGCCGATGCGGCTGGGCAGCGACTTGAGGAACCAGATGTGGGCAACCGGGCTGGCCAGTTCGATATGACCCATGCGCTCGCGCCGGACCTTTGAGAGCGTGACCTCGACGCCGCACTTTTCGCAGATAATGCCGCGGTATTTCATGCGCTTGTACTTGCCGCACAGGCACTCGTAATCCTTGATCGGCCCGAAAATACGGGCACAGAACAAGCCGTCCCGCTCTGGCTTGAAGGTACGGTAGTTGATCGTCTCCGGCTTTTTGATCTCACCGAACGACCACGAGCGAATGCGTTCCGGACTCGCGATCGAAATACGAATCTGGTCGAAGCTCTGGGTGCCGGTGGTCTGGCCGAAGATGTTCATCAACTCTTTCATCGATATCTCCCGATAGGTAGGGATATGACCGCCAACGAATGGCGGCGCCGAATTCTAATTGCCATGCTCAAGCTCAATACTGCGTCTGCTTCAATTCGACGTTGAGGCCCAGCGAGCGCAGTTCCTTCACCAGCACGTTGAAGGATTCGGGGATGCCAGCCTCGAAGTTGTCGTCGCCCTTGACGATGGCTTCGTAGACCTTGGTGCGGCCGGAAACATCGTCCGACTTCACCGTCAGCATCTCCTGCAACGTGTAGGCCGCGCCGTAAGCCTCAAGCGCCCACACCTCCATCTCGCCGAAGCGCTGGCCGCCGAACTGCGCCTTACCGCCCAGCGGCTGCTGGGTGACCAGGCTGTACGGCCCGATGGAACGGGCATGGATCTTGTCGTCCACCAGATGGTGCAACTTGAGCATGTAGATGTAGCCGACGGTAACCTGCCGATCGAACGTCTCGCCGCTACGGCCATCGATCAAGGTGACCTGACCGGAGGTCGCTAGTCCGGCCTGGGTCAACATCGCGTTGATGTCATCCTCACTCGCGCCATCGAAGACCGGCGATGCGATGGGCACACCGTTACGCAGGTTATCGCTTAGCTCCACCACTTCGTCGTCGTTGAGAACGCTGATCTCCGACTTGTAAATCTTGTCGCCGTAGACCTCCTTGAGCGTACGCTTCAACTCGTCGTTCTTGCCACCACGCTGGTACTCATTGAGCAGGTCGCCGATCTGCTGGCCGAGGCCATGGCAGGCCCAGCCAAGGTGCGTTTCCAGAATCTGCCCCACGTTCATGCGGCTGGGAACACCGAGCGGATTGAGAACAATATCGACCGGCGTGCCGTTTTCCGTGTAGGGCATATCCTCGATCGGCACGATCTTGGAAATAACGCCTTTGTTGCCATGCCGGCCGGCCATCTTGTCGCCCGGCTGCAGCTTGCGCTTCACGGCAACGAAGACCTTGGCCATCTTCATAACGCCCGGCAGCAACTCGTCGCCGCGTTGCAGCTTGTCGACCTTATTGTCGAAGCGCTTGGTCAGCTCGCCGATCACATTGTCGAACTGCTTGTTCAAAGCTTCCAGGTCAGCTTGCTTCGTGGCGGTCTTGACCGCGATTTGCCGCCACTGGCCCGGCGTAAAGTCGGACAGCACCTTCTCGGTAATGCGGACATCCATCTTCAGGCCCTTGGGGCCGCCGGCGACCGTCTGGCCCACCAGCAAGTCCTTCAAACGGCCGTAGAAACTGCGCTCAAGGATAGTCTTCTCATCGTCGCGATCCTTGGCCAGGCGCTCGATCTCCGCCTGTTCGATGGCCAAGGCACGTTCATCCTTGTCGACGCCGCGGCGAGAGAAGACGCGCACCTCGACCACCGTGCCGATAACGCCCGGCGGCACACGCAGCGAGGTATCGCGCACGTCCGATGCCTTTTCGCCGAAGATCGCCCGCAACAGCTTCTCTTCCGGAGTCATGGGCGATTCGCCCTTCGGCGTGACCTTGCCGACCAGGATGTCGCCCGGATTGACCTCGGCGCCGATGTAGACGATGCCCGCTTCATCCAAGTTGCGCAGGGCGTCTTCGCCCACGTTCGGAATGTCGCGGGTGATTTCCTCCTGGCCCAGCTTGGTGTCGCGGGCCATCACCTCGAATTCCTCGATGTGGATCGAGGTGAACACATCGTCGCGCACGATGCGCTCGGAAATGAGGATCGAGTCCTCGAAGTTGTAGCCCTGCCAAGGCATGAACGCGACCAGCACGTTGCGGCCAAGGGCCAGCTCGCCCAGGTTGGTCGAGGGACCGTCGGCAACGATGTCGCCCCGCGCCACCACGTCACCCACCTTCACCAGTGGCCGCTGGTTAATGCAGGTATTCTGGTTAGAGCGCTGGAACTTCAGCAAGTTGTAGATGTCCACCGCCTGCTCGCCGGTCGTGGTTTCCTCGCTGACCCGGATGACGATGCGGGTGGCGTCCACCTGATCGACGATACCTGCTCGGCGGGCCCCAATGGCCACGCCGGAATCGCGCGCCACCGTATTCTCCATGCCGGTGCCCACCAGCGGAGCCTCGGACTTCAACAAGGGCACGGCTTGACGCTGCATGTTCGAGCCCATCAACGCCCGGTTGGCATCGTCGTTCTCGAGGAACGGGATCAA
This sequence comes from Kiloniellaceae bacterium, assembly GCA_021776055.1. Lineage (GTDB taxonomy): Bacteria > Pseudomonadota > Alphaproteobacteria > Kiloniellales > J153 > JAJFGI01. The sequence goes on along the minus strand of JAJFGP010000177.1, from coordinate 4,826 downwards.
CGCCGCGGCCACCGAAACGAGCTGTTTCGGCGAGACATCCATGAAATCGATGTCGTCCGGCCGGACCATCAGGTATTCGCTGCCACGCCGGCATGACACCAGGTCGTCGACGAAGCGGAAGTTGCGGTCCAGCGGGGCGTTCGCCTGGGCCAGGGTGTAGCGGCCCTCGTCCATGGCCGAGAGGTAGTGCACGTCGTCGCTGACCTTGCCCTTTTCGACCTTCCGGTACGGGCTTTCGATAAAGCCGTACTGGTTGACCCGGGCATAGGTCGCCAACGAGTTGATAAGGCCGATGTTCGGCCCTTCCGGCGTCTCGATCGGGCAGATACGGCCGTAATGAGTCGGATGCACATCGCGCACCTCGAACCCGGCTCGCTCGCGCGTCAAGCCACCCGGCCCAAGGGCGGAAAGTCGTCTTTTATGAGTAATTTCCGACAGCGGGTTGGTTTGATCCATGAACTGCGAAAGCTGCGATGAACCAAAGAATTCCCGCACCGCGGCGGCGGCCGGCTTGGCGTTGATGAGATCGTGCGGCATGACCGAATCGATCTCCACCGAGCTCATGCGCTCCTTGATCGCCCGCTCCATGCGCAGCAAGCCGACCCGGTACTGATTCTCCATCAGCTCGCCGACCGAACGCACCCGGCGATTGCCCAGATGGTCGATATCGTCGATCTCGCCACGACCATCCTTCAGGTCCACCAGGATCTTCAGGATCGCCAGAATGTCGGCCTTGCGCAGCACCCGCACCGTATCCGCGGTATCGAGGACGAGGCGCGAGTTCATCTTTACCCGGCCGACGGCGGAAAGGTCGTACCGCTCGGAGTCGAAGAACAGGCCGGAGAACATGGACCCCGCCGTCTCCAGGGTCGGCGGCTCGCCCGGGCGCATCACCCGGTAGATGTCGATCAGCGCCTCTTCCCGATTGGTATTCTTGTCGATCGCCAGCGTATTGCGGATGTACGGGCCGACGTTGACGTGATCGATGGCGAGGATCGTCAGTTCCTTGATGCCGGCCTCGGTCAGCGATGTCATGAGTTCTTCGGTGAACTCGTCGCCAGCCTCGCACAGGACCTCGCCCGTCTTATCATCGATAATGTCGACGGCGGAGAACTGAGTGTTCAGTTCCTCGTTGGTGACGTGGCGGATCTTCAGGCCGCCCTCCTGCAGCTTCTTGATCAGGCGCGGCGTGACCTTCGTCCCGATCTCGGCCACGACCTTCTTGGTCTTGGCGTCGACCAGATCGTTGATCAGCTTGGTGCCACGCATGTGCTCGGGGTCGAAGGGCGTGCGCCAGCCATCGCCGGAGCGGGTGTAGACGGTGGCCCCATAGAAGTAGTCGAGGATTTCCTCGGCCGACATGCCCTGAGCCTCTTGCGGCTCCACGACTTTGTTCTTTTCCGCGCGCTCGATGCGCAACTCTTCTGTCGCGGCCCCGTCGAGGGCCATAAGCAAGGTCGTGACCGGCAGCTTCCGGCGCCGGTCGATACGGACGTAGACGTGATCCTTGGCATCCAGCTCGAAATCGAGCCAGGAGCCGCGATAGGGAATCACCCGGGCGGCGAACAGGTATTTGCCCGAGGAATGTGTCTTGCCCCGGTCGTGATCGAAAAAGACACCCGGACTGCGGTGCATCTGGCTCACGATCACGCGCTCGGTGCCATTGATGACGAAGGTGCCGTTCGGCGTCATCAGGGGCATATCGCCCATGTAGACGTCCTGCTCCTTGATGTCGCGGATGGAGCGCGAGCCGCTATCCTCGTCCACGTCCCAAACCACCAGGCGCAAGGTGACCTTGAGCGGCGCCGCATAGGTCATACCGCGCTGCTGGCATTCCTCCACGTCGTACTTCGGCTCCTCGAGATCATAGCGCATGTATTGCAGCTCGGCGCGCTCCGCGAAGTCGCGGATCGGGAACACCGACTTGAAAACCGCCTGCAGCCCCGACTGTTCGCGCTGCTCCACGGCGACACCCATCTGCAGAAACTTATCGTACGAAGTTTTCTGCACCTCGATCAGGTTCGGCATGCGGGCAACCTCGGGAATCTGCCCAAAGCTCTTGCGGATACGCTTGCGGCCGGTAAACGAACTCGTCATTTCAGTCGTGCCCTCGTTTTAACAGTGTCGGCGCCCAAATTGACGCCGCTTAGCCCCCAGGTCCAAATGCGACAACAGGCCGTCCGGCGCGCACGCAAGTGCGCGCCGGTCTGGCACTGCCGTTTGTCAATTCGCTCAAAACGCTTGAGCTATTTAAGTTCGACCGTCGCACCGGCCTCCTCGAGCTTCTTCTTGATGGCCGCGGCTTCGTCCTTGCTGCAGCCTTCCTTGACGGCTTTCGGCGCGGCCTCGACCAGATCCTTAGCCTCTTTCAGGCCAAGGCTGGTGATGGCGCGAACCTCTTTGATGACATTGATTTTCTTGTCACCAAAGCTAGCAAGAATAACATCGAAGCTATCCTGCTCCGCAGCCGCCGGGGCTGCGTCGCCACCACCGGCAGCGGCAACCGCTACCGGTGCGGCGGCGGAAACGCCCCACGCCTCTTCGAGCTTCTTCGACAGCTCCGCCGCCTCGAGGACGGTGAGCTTGGACAGCTCGCTTACCAACTTCTCTAGATCAGCCATATCTCTCAATCTCCTGGGCTTGAACGTTCAGATCCGGTGAAAACTCACGCGGCTTCATCTTTTGCGGCATAGGCGCTGAAAACACGGGCCAACTGGGCGGCCGGGGCCTGGGTCACACCGGCCAACTTCGTAGCCGGGGCTTGCAGGAGGCCGATCAGCTTGCCGCGCAACTCATCCAGCGACGGCAGTTTGGCAAGCTCGGTGATGCGGCCGGTATCCAGCCCCTCACCTGCCAGGGCACCCCCGACAATGGTCAGCTTCTCGTTCGTCTTGATGAACTCGACACAGACCTTTGCCGCCGCCACCGGGTCATCCGAGAAGGCAATTGCCGTCGGTCCGGTAAATAGCGGTTGTAGCGCCTCGAACTGCGTGCCTTTAAGAGCAAGGCGCGTGAGCCGATTCTTGGTCACTTTGTAGCCGGCACCCGCCTCCCGCATATTTTTCCGCAAGGTCGAGGCCTCGCCCACCGTTAGACCCGACTGTTGGGTAACGACGACCAAGTTCGTCCCAGCGAAAACCTTATGCAGATCGGCGACCAGCTCTTGCTTTTCAGTTCGGTTCACGGATCGCTTCCACTTAAGCTCGACCGATTTACCCAGGAATTCACACTGGAATTCGTTTGGGCAGTCGGCCGGTTGCACATGGGCATCCGGGATGGCCTCCGGAAACCCGGCTCGCCTGTCCTGGAAGCTCAAGCCCGCGGTACCGGCTCATATGAACGCGGCACCGAAACTTTTCACTTCCCGTCTGCGCAGGCCCAACTGGCTTAAATCCGCCGGCATTGCCCCGAGTTCGTTCCCGGGGCGGTTGCCTTTGGACACCTGCGGTCTCGGACAGGTTGGGGTTGGCGGATGGTTTCGCCCGCCCCGTTTCACCGACCGTCCCGGTCAAGACCGGTCCGGTCGGAAATTCATTCTTCCCTCGCGGTTCTAGACCGCGCCGCTCAGCGTACCGACGTCCACCTTCACACCCGGACCCATGGTCGAGGAAATGGACACGCCCTTGATATAGGTGCCCTTCGCCCCGGTCGGCTTGGCCCGGCTAATGGCGCCAACGAAAGCCTTGATATTCTCCGCCAAGGCCCCTTCGCCGAAGCTGGCCTTGCCAACGCCGGCGTGGACGATGCCCGCCTTCTCGACCCGGAACTCCACCTGGCCGCCCTTGCTCGCCTTCACGGCGGCGGCGACATCGTTGGTAACCGTGCCCAGCTTTGGGTTCGGCATCAGGCCGCGCGGCCCGAGGACTTTGCCCAGACGGCCGACCACGGCCATCATGTCCGGCGTCGCGATGCAGCGTTCGAAGTCCATCTGTCCGGCCTGAATCTTCTCCGCCAAATCCTCGGCGCCGACGATGTCGGCACCAGCGGTCTTGGCCTCCTCGGCCTTGTCACCCTTGGCAAAGACAGCGACACGCACATCCTTGCCCGTACCGTTCGGCAAGGTGACGACGCCACGCACGTTCTGGTCCGCATGGCGCGGATCGACGCCCAGATTCATGGCGATCTCGACGGTTTCGTCGAATTTCACCTTGGCCCGGTCCTTGACCAACTTCACCGCATCGGTCAGCGGATAGGAGCGATCCCGGTCAATGCCTTCAGCAGCCGCACCGAGTCTTTTTCCTTTTTTTGCCATGTCCGTTATCCCACCACCTGAAGGCCCATGGAGCGGGCTGATCCGGCGATAATCCGGGCCGCCGCATCCAGGTCCGCCGCGTTCAGGTCCACCATCTTCGCTTCGGCGATCTCGCGCACCTGCGCCATAGTCACGGTACCCGCCGAGGTTTTGCCCGGCGCCGCGCTGCCCTTCTGAATCTTGGCCGCCTTGCGCAGGAAATAACTGGCCGGCGCCGTCTTGGTCTCAAAGGCAAACGAGCGGTCCGAAAAGGCGGTGATAATCACCGGCGTCGGCATGCCCGGCTCCATTTTCTGCGTCGCCGCGTTGAAAGCCTTGCAGAATTCCATGATGTTCAAGCCGCGCTGACCCAGCGCCGGCCCGACCGGCGGCGAGGGATTAGCCTGCCCCGCCGGAATTTCCAGCTTGATATAACCCGAAATCTTCTTCGCCATGTTTCGCCCCTATGTTCTCGTTGGGCGGCGCGGTCCGGCTATGGCAAGCCTCCCGCACCTAATGGCCGCGGCACTCGCCGCGACCGGAAAAAACGCTGCTACTGCTTCTCGACCTGCGAATACTCCAGCTCCACCGGCGT
>JAJFGP010000176.1 GCA_021776055.1 Kiloniellaceae bacterium | reverse complement strand
TGCCACCGATCCGAACTATGCCTTGGCGCACTTCAATCTGGGCAATGCCCGGCGCAACGAAGGCAAGCTGGAGGAAGCCGCCGCCTGCTATCGGCGAATGCTCGACCTCCGCCCGGATTTTGCCTCCGCGTGCAACAACCTCGGTGTCACGTTGCAAGACCTGGGTAACCTGGATGAGGCGATCTTTTGGCTCTACCGTGCGATCGCTCTCAACGCGCGATACACTCAAGCGCACGTCAATCTTGGCAATGCTTTGCGCGACCAGGATCGGCTGGAAGATGCGGCCGAGAGCTTCCGCCAAGCGATCAAAATCGATCCACGGTATATCGACGCCCGGTGTAACCTTGGCTCGTTGTTGCGCACACAGGGCCGTCTCGAGGACTCCTTGGCGTGCTACAACGCCGCCCGCAAATTTGGCTCCAACAATGCTCTTGTACATTTCGGCATCGCCGAGACCTTGCGCCAGCAGGGCAAGCTTGAGAGAGCGCTGTCCGCCTTTGACCGGGCGATCGAGCTCGATCCCAAAAATGCCGACATTCATAACAACAAGGGCAACCTGCTGCGTCTACTCGAACGGATGGACGAGGCGCAGGCGTGCTACCAGAAGGCGATGGAGTTCGACCCCAACCATCCGGATGCGCTTCTGAACCTCACCATCGTGCAACCGATCACACCGGACGACCCGAATTTTGCCCGCCTGAAGGCGCAACTTGATCATCCAGCCACGACCGAGGACACGCGCCTGCTGCTGATCTTTGCCCTGGCCCGCGGCTACGAGACCGCCGGCCAATTTGACAACGCCATGGCATACGCCGCGCGCGGCAATAAACTGAAGGCGGCGCAGGTAGAGTTCGATCGCCAAGCGTACTGGGCGATGAACAAAGATATTCGCGGCTTGTTCCCCGTGGCGCACCCGCTCAAGCACGCGGACGTTTCACCAGATCAACAGACTCCGGTCTTTCTACTGGGCCTGTCACGATCCGGTAAGACCCTGGCCGAATCGTTGCTCAAGCAAGACTCGCGCATCTTCGGCGGCGGCGAGCGGCATTTCTTTCTCGATGCCATGCACGATATTCGCCACGAGCAGGGATTAGAGGAAGCCTTCCCCGAGTGCGTTCCGCAATTCGACGAAACCATGATCGCGGATATGGGCGCCCGCTATCTGACGGACATGGGTAAGCTATCTGGCGCCGCGTGCGTGGTGAATACCCTGCCCGGCATTTACAAGCACCTGGGCTTGATCTTTCAGGCGTTGCCAACGGCGCGCGTCATCTACTGCCGCCGCGAACCCTTGGACCAATGCCTTCGCATTTATTTCAAGATATACGCCAACGAGAATACTCACGCCTACACGTTCGAGGACATCGCAGCACACCACGACGGCTACCACGCCCTGATGGACCATTGGCGAAGCCTATACGCCGAGCGCATTCTCGCAGTCCAATACGAGGATATGGTCCGCGATCCCCGCGCGACCGCCGATCGGATGTTCGCTCACCTTGGATTAAAGGTGGATACGGCAGCGCTTCAGGCGGACTTCTCGACACACGAAATCGGCCAGTGGCAGAACTACAAGAAGCATATAGGACCGCTGCAAGCGGCCCTGGCCGGATTGACCGCTTAGTTTCCGCTGCCGGCCGATCCGCCGCCCGCCCCGTTGAGGCCGCCGCCGGTGTTAATGGAACCGGGACTAATAATCGTGGTCTGATTATTGATGGCGGTCACGTTGATTCGAACCGTATTGCCGGTCGCCGAGACGTCGTTTGCTGTCGTGCCGAACGAGTTACCCTGCAGCCCGCCAGAACACTGAGCACAGCCTCCGGTTTCGGATTGTGCCGACGTACCGACATTGATTTCACCGCCAGCAAATTCACCGCTGACAGCGGACATTTGCTCGCTATTCACGGCCGATACGCCAGAAAAAGGATCGCTGCTGGACGACTGGCTTTGCGCGAATGCCGGTGTGCCAAGAAGCATCACGGCCAGCGCGGCCAAGATAGCTAGTGATTTTGTGGATGCGGATGCCATGACCTTGTCCTCCTTACCCATTCCGACCGTCGGCCCGTAGCGCGGCCGACTCTCGATCCTGATTACCCCGGAACGGACCGCGTGATCCTACCCGACTTTGCCTGTCCGTCAACCGGAAATGGTCCGTTAGCCACCCAAGCGGACCAGGGCCAAGCGTGCCGCATCGTACTCGATAAAGCTGGTTACGCCCGTGTCCACCGCGGCCCGAAACAGGCGGATTGCCGCTGCTTTATCGCCGTTTTGCAAGGCGTACTGCCCGGCATAGAAGTATGCTTCGCAGGACTGCTCCACCTGAGTGGCTTCGTCCAGGAAGGGATCCTTGGCTGCTTCCAGCACCTCATCGGTCGTGATTCGTCCGATGAACAGATTCACAATCGGACCAGGCCAATAGAAAAGATCCAGCTTTTTCGTTGCGCCGATTAGCTCGGGGGTGCCATCCTGCCCTGCTGCCTCGCGGGTCAGGTAGAGCCAAAGCGCGGCGTAAATATCGTTTGGATTGCGTTTCAGGCTATTGATGTAATCTCCGGCCGCGGCGTCGAATCGCCCAAGAAAGAAGTTTGCGTTGCCGCGATAGCGGAGCGCATCCGCCATCTGCCCCTGCTGTAGATCGCCCGAGTCGATGGCTTTGGAATAGAGAATCGCGGATTGCTCGAAGTCGTGGCGGGAATCCGCCTCTTGTGCCTGGCGGGCAAAATCCAGCCCGTTAGCTTGCGCCGCCGCCGATATCCCCGAGACCAGGACCAGAACCAGCAGCAGCCGAACCATCGCGAAACCTCCCGCCTCATCACCAACCCCGGCCACACGCCGGCAGCGATGATAGCGGCACCGAATAAACACGCAAGTCCGACGTATATCCACAGCAGATGGCAGCGTAGCAGTCAAAAGAACCGGTGATTACCCATTCCATCTCGCTGAGGTGCTGTACGTTTAGAAACGCACACTAAGGTTGAGCGTACGCAATCCCCTATGTCAGCACCGCAAATTCAGTCCATCGCCTCCAACTCGTCAACGAACCCGGAGACGACATCCAATCCCTTGGTCCAGAAACCAGGGTCGGACGCATCCAGACCAAACGGCGCCAGCAATTCCTTGTGCCGCTTGCTACCGCCGGCGCACAGCATGTCCAGGTATTTCTCGGCAAACCCATCGCTCGCCGTCTCATAGACCGCGTACAACGAATTGACCAAACAATCGCCAAACGCGTACGCGTACACATAGAATGGCGAATGCACGAAGTGCGGGATGTACGCCCAGTAGTTTCGATACTCGTCCTCAAAACGCAGCGCCGGGCCGAGACTCTCGCGTTGTGTCTCCAGCCAAATCTCGCCCAGTCGGTCCGGCAATAGCTCGCCGCTGCGCCGTTCGTCGTGCACGCGCGTTTCGAAGCCGTGCATGGCAATCTGCCGCACCACGGTGTTGAGCATGTCCTCGACCTTGCCAGCCAGCATAACTTTGCGCCGGCCCGGCTCCGTCTCCGCCTTCAACAACGCACGGAAGGTGAGCATCTCGCCGAATACCGAGGCCGTCTCGGCCAGGGTCAGCGGCGTATCCGCCATCAAGTGCCCTTGCGGCCCGGCCAGCACCTGATGCACCCCATGGCCCAACTCGTGTGCCAGGGTCATCACATCACGGATACGGCCCTGGTAGTTGAGCAACAGGTAGGGATGCGCGCTGGGCACCGTGGGATGAGCGAACGCCCCCGGCGCCTTTCCTGGCCGCACCGGCGCGTCGATCCAGGCTTGATCGAAGAACTTGCGGCCGACATCGGCCAACGGCTCGGAGAACGCCGCATAAGCATCCAACACCGTCTGCCGCGCCTGCTCCCACGGGATGGTCGCATCCGCATCCTCGGGCAGGGGCGCGTTACGATCCCAATAGGGCAGCACGTCGACACCAAACCACTTCGCCTTGAGGGCGTAGTAGCGATGCGATAGCCGCGGATAGGATGCCCGCACCGCCTGCACCAACGCATCGGCCACCTCGTCCTCGACGAAGTTACTTAGGTTGCGGGCGGAAACCGGCCGGGCAAAGCCGCGCCAGGTATCCTCGATTTCCTTGTCCTTAGCCAAGGTGTTGGTGATCAAGGCGAAAACCCGCAGGTTATCGCCCAACACTTGGCCGACCGACTTGGCCGCGGCCTTGCGTACGCCGGCATCGCGGTCCGTCAGCTTGTTGAGAATCTCGGCGCTGGTCAGCGATTCCTCTCCGATCGGAAAGCGCAGGCGCGCCATCGTCTCGTCGAACAACCGAGTCCAGGCGGCATGACCCACCACATACTTCTGGTGCAGCAATCGCTCGATCTCGTCGGAAAGCTGATGCTCGCGCATGGCCCGCACGTCGCGCACCCAAGGGGCGTAGCGCGCCAGCTCCGGCACCGCCAGCTTGGCCTCCAGGACATCATCCTCGATCCGGTTCAACTCCAAGGTGAAAAAGACCAACTCGGTGGAAATGTCGGTCGCCTGCTCCTGTATGGTTTGGTAGAAGCGGCCAATCTCGGCATCCGTCATGTCGCCCGAATAAAGCAGCTGGGCATAAGACGCAGCACGGCCCAAGACCTCCTCGACAGCCTCGTAGGCGCCTATGGCAGCCCCCAGCTCGGCCCCTTCGAGCGCCGCCAGCTGACCTTCGTAGCGCTTGCGGAAGGCCGCCGCCTCGGTCGCAGCCTGCTTAAGATCGGCGCTCAGCGCCGAGGAACCGGGACTGGCATAAAGATCACCCAGGTCCCAGGTGGGCAGCGCCCCCAGGGCAGCGGCATCGGAAGACTTGGATTTGCTAGCATCGGGCATATGACAACTCCTTGACCACCTGCGATATAGGCGGACATAAGGTAACCACCAAGGCATTACCACGATTCGGCTTAAGAACATCCGGCGAGGGGCACGATGCCATGACCGACTATGAAGCCGCGACAAGCCTTCCAGCCATGTTTTTCGACCAGGCGCGCACCTTAGCCGACAAGAATTTCCTATGGGCGCGGCAGAATGGCACCTACCATCCGTTGACTTGGCGACAGGTAGAGACGGCGGTCAAGGACCTGGCACGCGGCCTGCGCGGCCTTGGCCTACAGCCTGGCGAACGGGTGGTACTGCTCGCCGAGAACCGGCCGGAATGGCTGATCGCCGATCTCGCCATCATGGCCGCCGGCGGCATCACCGTACCCGCCTATACGACGAATACCACGAGCGACCATACGCACATCCTGACCGATAGCGGCGCGTGCGGCGCCATCGTCTCGACGCGCGCCCTGGCCAAGACTCTACTTCCGGCGGCCATCGGCGCTGGTGACTGTCACTGGGTCATCGGTATCGAGGACTTGGCACAAGCGCAGCGCGGCCCGGTCGATGTTCACCTGTGGCAGGATGTCCTCGCCAAAGGTGCGGCCATGCCGGACGATGTAGCCAAGACCGTCGCCAGCCTCGCCCGCACCGACACAGCCTGCTTCATCTATACATCAGGCACCGGTGGCGTACCGAAGGGCGTGATGCTCAGCCATGGCGCCATTATCTGCAACTGCATGGGCGCCTTCCATCTGCTGAAACAGCTTGGTTTGGGCCAAGAGGTTTTTCTAACCTTCCTGCCGCTATCGCATTCATACGAGCATACGGCCGGACAGTTCTTCCCTGTCTCCGTCGGTGCGGAAATCTATTACGCCGCGGGGATCGACAAGCTGGCCGCCGACATGATCGAGGCGCGACCGACGATCATGACGGCGGTGCCGCGCCTGTACGAGACCATGTATCAACGCATCATCCGGGCCGTGGATAAGGAAGGCGGCCGGAAGAAAAAGCTATTCGATCTGGCCCGGCGTTTGGGACGCAAACGCCATCTCGATCCGCACAGTCTGACCCTTTGGGAGCGCGTTCTCGATCTCGTGGCCGACCGCCTGGTGCGCAGCCGCATGCGCGCGCGCTTCGGCGGCCGGCTCAAGGCTATGGTTTCCGGCGGCGCGGCGCTGAACCCGGACATCGGCATTTTCTTCACCGCCCTCGGCTTGCGCGTCCTGCAAGGCTATGGACAGACAGAATCGGCACCCGTCATCTCCGCCAATCCGCCGCACAAGGTCAAGATGCACACCGTGGGCCCGCCCCTCAAAGGCGTCGAGGTAAAGATCGCCGAGGACGGCGAAAT
>JAJFGP010000175.1 GCA_021776055.1 Kiloniellaceae bacterium | reverse complement strand
CAACAAATCATGAAAAACGCTATTGTAGTGCCGCATGACATTGATCTCCGTTCGTGTCTTAAACGCCGCTAAACGTCTGGAAACGAATAGAATCAATGTCATGCAATCAGTCCACCAATTTATACCGGACAGTAGTGGGCTCGACCCGAGGGTGACGTTTTTGGGGGTGCGCGGGTGTGACGTGTGGGGGACGTGGTGTGCACGCCACAAAGATTTAGCTCGCTGTTACCCGGCCTTCTTCGCCACGATGAACACCACTCTGTCTTTGCCCGGCGGTTGCCATTGGTGGTCGATCTTAAAACCGGCATCGATCAAGCAGGTTTCCAACTCCTTGACGGTGAAGACCTTGAGGATCAAACCGACGAGTCTTCCAATCGGCACGATGAGCTTGAGAAATTTTTTCGTGTCTCCGATGCATATCGTACTGGTGATGAAAATGCCGCCCGGTTTGAGCATTTTGTGAACCTTGGCGATTGCGGCTTCCTTGTTATCCAGCAGGTGCAAAATGCTGTGGCCCATGACGGCATCAAAGGTTTGGTCGGGGGCGCTGAAGTCGTCGATGCTCGATTGTTCGAAGGTAATATTCTCGATTTTTTTCGCGCCCACCCTGTCTCGGGCGATGTCGAGCATTTTCGACGAGATATCGATTGCCTGAATATGCTTCACGTGGGCTGCGTGGGCGATGGCGATCGAGCCTGTGCCGCAGCCGAACTCCAAGACCTCCATATCCGGCCGCAGATACTCGCGGGTGACCTGTAGCTTTTTTTGGTAAGCGGCTTCATTGGCAACGGGTTGTTCCGAGTAGCGCTTTGCCATTTTATCCCACATGAAAGACCGACGCATCATCATCTCCGGTTATTTAACAGAGGCACCCGCTATGCCTCGATCCGCCGCCGGCGATATTCGCTGGCGAGGTAAACGACCGCCGCGGTGAAGATCAGGCCGATCCCCATATGCAGCCAATCGATATCCGAAAGCATTAGCCCTAGCACAGTGAAGGGCCCGCCCTCGGCCTGGCCCATCAGGACGGCACCGGCGGTGGTGCCCACCTCCTCATTAAACCCGTCGAGCCGCCAGGTAAGGAAGTCGGCGATCGGCCGCCCGCCCCCGGTCCCGCGGAGGCTGTTGAGAAATTCGAGCAGGATCACCGTGCCGGGGATGAGGAAGGCGAGCGGAATGCTCCAGCGCCGGAATAGAGTCGAAAGCCCCGCCACCCAGGCGAGCCCGGGCGCATGCCAGAGCAAAGTCAGGACAAGATAGACCGCCCCCACAACGCCCATCTGCACAAAGCTCAGGGCCGCCTCGATAGGGCTTGGTGCTGCGATGACGGGATGCTGCGCCGAAACCATCAGCAACACCAGGTAGACAAGGACCGCCGTCAGCATCGCATAGCTGAAGATTAGCCCGAGAAAGATCGTGATCCCCGACAATGCCTTGGCGGCAAGGACCTTGAGATCGCTCTGGGGCATCGACTTCCAGAACAAAAGTGCATTGTTGCGCCGGTCGGCGGAAAAGCTGTCGGCATAGTAGAAGAACAGCCCGATCATCAGGTAGGCCGACCACAAGAGGAAGGCGCCGCCGATACCGACCCGGTAAATCTCCGCGCCGGACAGCCTCCACTCCGCCGGCGAATCGAACTGGGTATTGCCGGTTGCAACCGCGAACACGATAGCGGTGCTCACGATCGCCAGCAGCACCGCCGGCGCATAAAGGAAGGCGCCCCGGTGCTCCAGGAACTCGCGTTTGATGAGGGCGGTCATGGCGCGCATCAGGCTTCTCCGGGGGTAGCGTTTTGGCGCTGCATCAGGGTGACGAACAGATCGGACAGGCTCGGCGTCGAGACCTGGCCGAGCGGTTCGAGTTTTTCGGACGGCACGTTCTCGAAGACCATCATCGTCTGGTCGAGCCGGGTTTCGGCGTAGATCGGCGCCAGCTTCTCGGCCTCGACCAGCTTATCCTTGCCGACGATCAGCTGCGCATAGAGCAGGCCGATGTCCTCGACCGGCGTATCGAGGATGATCGCGCCATCGTGCAGGAACATGATATCGGTGAGCATGAACTCGATCTCGTCCACCTGATGGGTGGTGATCAGGAGCGTGCGCTCCTCGGTCATATAGTCTTCCAGAAGCCGTCGGTAGAACCGCTTGCGGTAGATGATGTCGAGGCCGAGCGTGGGCTCGTCGAGAACGAGAAGCTTGGCGTCAATCGCCATGACCACAGCAAGATGAAGCTGAGCGATCATACCTTTCGAAAGGGTCTTGATCTTGAGATCAGGCTTTAGGTCGGTGCCTTGCAGAAATACATTCGCTTTCTCTCTGTCGAATCTGGGTTGGATGTCGCTGACAAGGTCGAAGAGCTCGCGCACCTTCAAAAAGCGCGGCAAGCTGGCAACGTCGGAGATGAAGGCGACCTGGTTCATCAGCTTCGCGCGGTTCCGGAATGGATCGTGCCCCAGAACCTCGATCTGCCCGCCGTAGTCGGTCAGGCCCAGCAGCGCGTTGAGCGTCGTCGTCTTGCCGGCCCCGTTTTGGCCCACCAGACCGTAGATGCGCCCGGCGGGAATGGTGAAGTCGATGCCGCGGAGCACGTTCTTGCGCCCGAAGCGCTTGGTCAGGCCGCGCGCACTCGCGATCGCGGGAATGCCGGTCACTTGCTGTCTCCCTTGTCGAACAGATCCTTGAGGTTGAGTTCGAGCGCCTCGATCTGCGCCCTGATGCGCGGCCAGTCCTTGGCGAGGAACTTCTCCCGCTCATGGGCGAGCAGCTTTGCCCGTGCTTCCTTGGCCACATACATCCCCAACCCCCGTTTCTTCACGACCACGTCCAGATCGACCAGTGACTGGTAGGCCTTGGTGACCGTCAGCGGATTGACGGAGAGATCCATCGCGATCTGCCGGATCGACGGCAGGGCCTCGCCTTCGGGGATCGTCCCCCTCAGGATCATCTCGATGAGCTGTTGCCGGATCTGCAGAAAGATCGGCTGTGTGTCGTTCCAGCGTGTCATTGGCCACCGCCTTAGTGTGCTAGTTATATAACACACCAACACACAATTGCAAGCAGGGATTACACCATCGCTCGGCCGGCCGGCCGGCTCAGGGCGCTAAGCGCAGGAGGGTGACCGGCTTGTCGAAGCCTTTCAGGTTGACGGACTCGCTGTCGACCTTGTGGGGCTTGAGCAGGGGTTTAACCGCCGGGTCGTCGGCGATCTCGCGGGAGAGGACGATGTCGCCGCCGTGGCTTTGGGCCTGCACGCGGGCGGCCATGTTGACGGTGGAGCCGAAGTAGTCGAGACGCTCGTTCAGGTTGACGGCGATGGACGGGCCTTGGTGCAGGCCGAGCTTGATGACCAGGTTATCCTCACCGGTCTCGGCGTTGAAGGCGCCGACGCCTTCCTGGATGGCCAGGGCGGCGCGGAAGGCATCGGCCGGGTCGCCAAAGACGGCCATGATGGCATCGCCGATGGTCTTGACGATGGCCCCGTTGTGGGCCCGCACGGCGCCTGCGAGATAGGCGAAATGCTCGCGCACCAGGTGATAGGCGGTGGCATCGCCGATGCGGGAATAAAGCGCCGTGGAACTCAGCAGGTCGGTGAACATGAAGGCGACGCGGCGCACCGAAACCTCGTCGCCGGGGCGCAGGACCTGATCGGAAAAAAGATCGCGGAAGGCTTGCAAGGACGTCACCCGGTCGGCGGTTAGGGCATCGCGCACCCAGCGCAACTCCTCGACGATGGCGGTTAGCTCGCGGCCGCTGCGGTTGCTTATGGTGAGATGGCCGGGCTCGGCGGGCGGCCCGGTGATGACGGCATCGGCTTCCAGGATTACTTCGGGGAAGCCGCCCCCCTGCCAATCGATGTCGATCTCCGGTCCCGGTTCCAGGGTGCGTAGGCGATAGGCGCTTGGCGGCAATTCCGCCTCGACGGTGCGCGTCTCGCCCGGTGCCAGAGTCAGGTGCGCCCAGATGTGCGGCGTGCTCATGGGGCCGAACAGACAGTAGTCGCCGGTGGCCAGGGGCCGCACCGAGGGCGACGGTTCGAAGCTGAGCTCCACGTTGCGGGAAAAATCGCGGTCGTAGTCGATGTTGCAGGAGCCGCAATGCGCCCCCTTCGGCAGGCGGTCGAGGGCGGTCACCGTCTCCTTGGCCACCCGGCAGCGCGGACACAGCAAATCCCAGCGTAGATCGAGCAGGCCCACGCGGGCCGCCTGTAGGCACAGCTCGATCACGTCGCGCTCGGCCGCCTCCCACGCGCGGGCCAGCCGGCGCGGGCGGATGCGGGTGAGGTCGACCTCCTGGGCCGTCAGGACGAGATCGGCCAGACGCTCGGCCAGGCCGTGGCCGTTGCCCGAGGCCTCGATCTGGGCGCACATCGCCGCAACCCGCTGGCGCGCCTTGGGTGTGATCTCGGGGGCCGCGTAGGCAAAGGCCATAGCGCTTTCGCCAGCGGCGAAGCGGGCGGCATCGGCGGCCAGGGCCCCGAAGGTTTTTCCGGCGGACTCGAAAAAGCGGGTGGCCAGCAGGACGCGGCCGAGAAGGTTTCCGGGGGATGCTTGCAGAACGTACTCGCCCAGGCATCCTTCCGGCGTGCGGATCAAGGTCAGCTTGGCGCAGAGAGAGCGCAGCGGCCCGCGGTTAAAGGTGCGGCAATGCTCGAACCAACGGTTGGCGACCCAATTGACCGGCTTTTCCTGCCAACGCAGGGCGAACGGGCCCATGCGGGCGCGGCCTTCGTAGAGAACCGAGCCGTCGTCGCGCGGAGTCTCGATGATCTCGTGCTTGGGCAGGCGTGCGGCTTCGTTGAAGCGGGCGGTATCGGCCAGGATCGGCCAAATTGCCTCGGGCGGGACCACAAATTCCCAGACGAAGGTCCGGCTTTGCAGGCTCAAATCCAGTGTGGCCGGTGTGGCCGGTGTGCCCTGGGTGTCCTGGGTGCCCGCCGTGGACATGTGTTGGCCCTCCCCTACCATCGTAACGCCGGCAGGGCCCCGGTTGGATGCACGCCGGTGGCCCCGGTGGCATCGCACAGCGCCGCCAGGCGCGCCGGGTCCGCATTGCCATGTGCATCGACGCCCAATTCCACCCCCTGTAGGCCGCCGGTGACGAACAGACTGTCGATCCCGGCGGCGGCGGCACCGGCGATATCGGTGCGCAAAGAATCACCGATAGCAGCGATTCGCGCCAGCGGGATACCATCCAGCAAAGCAAAGCAGGTGCGATAGATGCCCGGATGCGGCTTGCCGTGATAGCGCACGGTGCCGCCCAACTCTTCGTAGCGCGCGGCGAGCGCCCCGGCGCAGATTTCCCGCTTATCGCCGCGAATGACCTCCAGGTCCGGATTGGCGCAGATCATCGGCACCCCGCGCGCCGCCGCCGGGCGCAGCAGCGCATCGTAGGCCTGCGCCGTATCCTCGGCGGACAGGGCGCCGGTGTTGAGAATGAAATCCGCGGCGGCCATGTCGTCGACGAACGCGTAATCGAGGCCCTCGCGCATGCCCAGATCGCGCGCCGGCCCCAGGTGATAGCAACGCCCGCCCGCGCCGTGTTCCGCCAGGTGCCGCCAGGTCTCCTCGCCGGAGGACATGACGAAATCGCAAACCTGCGGGGGCAAGCCGATCTCGGTACTGCGGGCCGCCACCTCGGTAGCACGGCGCGGGGCGTTGGAGAGGATCAGGATGCGCGTGCCCTGACCGTGCAACCGCGCCAGGCAATCCACCGCCGCGGGAAAAGCGCGCACCCCATCATGCACCACGCCCCACAAATCGACGATAAAGGCATCGTAACGCCCGGCCAGCGGCGACAGCCCGTCGTG
>JAJFGP010000174.1 GCA_021776055.1 Kiloniellaceae bacterium | reverse complement strand
AGCCGCCGTTCCATTTCCTTGCGGTCGGCGATCGACCGTGCCGCGGCGCTGCGCACTTCGACCAGCGTGTCTTCCATTTCCTGGATGATCAGCCGAATCAGCTTCTCCGGATCCTCCGCGCGATCGAGCAGCGCATTAATGTTGGAATTGATGATGTCGCTCAGCCGCGAAAAAATACCCATACCGTGTCCTCCTCTGCGTCGATGATGCCGCCGGTGCCGTCGCCCGTGGCGGTGGGGTCCATTACGGTGCCCGTGATGATGTCGGTGCCGCTCATGCCGGCACTCAGCCCAGGATCGCCCCGATGACGAGCCCCGCGGCGAACATGACCCAGTGTTCTGTTCGTCGGCTTCGGACGAAGTCGAAGAAACGATCGCCGAGGCCGCGCCCGCCGCGCCAGCCGCGGTCATCGTCTCTGTATCGGTCATACCGGTCGTCCTGCCCGTAGTCGGGCCCGTAGCTGGAATCGGTGTCCGTCCTGTCGTCTCTGTGTCGGGTGTGCATTTCTCGGTCATCCCCATGCCTCATGATTGAATGTTCACCCATCATTAAGCACAAGGCGTGCCAACTGCGGCGGGGCACGTAAGTGGTTGGAAAAAAACAACATTACAGGACGCCAAAAAATCCATGATTGATTCAAATGATAAGAAGTAGCAAATAAAGAAAATAGTTAGTGAAAAAGGGTACGCTCGATTATGGCCACCCACGACCCCAGATCGTCTCCTGACCTGCCGCAAGTCATTGGCCAAAGCCGCGCCTTTGTCGAGATGCTCGAGCACACCTCCGACGCTGCCCGTCTCGACCGACCGGTGCTGGTGGTTGGCGAACGAGGCGCCGGCAAGGAACTGGTCGCCGCCCGCCTCCATTACCTATCGCCCCGCTGGCAGTCGCCTTATGTGAAGTTGAACTGTGCCGCCTTGGCCCCGACTCTGCTGGAATCCGAGCTCTTCGGCCATGAGGCGGGAGCCTTCACCGGCGCCACCCGCCGCCGCGCCGGCCGCTTTGCCGCTGCCGACACCGGCACCATGTTTTTGGACGAAATTGCCACCGCCGACCGCGCGGTTCAGGAAAAATTGCTGCGCGTCGTTGAGTACGGCGAGCTCGACCGCATTGGCGCCGACGCCCCCGAGCGCGTCGACGTCCGATTGATCGGTGCCACCAACCGCGATTTACCGGCCGCCGCCGCCGCCGGTGAATTCCGCGAGGACCTGCTCGACCGCCTGAGTTTTGAGGTCATCACCGTGCCGCCGTTGCGCGCCCGTGACGAGGATACCGTCATTCTGGCGACCCATTTCGCCCGCGCCATGGCCGCCGAACTGGACTGGCCTGGTTTCCCCGGTTTCGGCCCCGCCGCCCTTGATGTGCTGACCGGCCACACCTGGCCCGGAAATGTGCGGGAGTTGAAGAACGTTGCCGAGCGCGCGGTCTATCGCTGGCCCGACCCGGCCTCACCAATCGACGTCATTGTCATCGATCCCTTCGCCTCGCCCTATCGTCCCCTTGAACCCGCCCAGGCGGCGGCGCCGGGCGGTGCTGACGGTCCGGCTCAAGAGCATCAGCCAGGCGGCGAAACCACCCCCTTACTGCCCGGCGGCTACCGCCCGACCATCGCAGCTCTTGAGGCCACCTTGCTGAGCCAGGCCATGCAACGCAGCCGCTTCAACCAGCGCGCCGCCGCCGCGGATTTGGGCCTCAGCTACCACCAGCTTCGCAATGCCCTGAAAAAGCACGACCTGCTGCCCCAGCCGGGCCGGACCCAGCCGCCTGCGTAGGCCAAAGAGCCCTGTATTACCAATGGGTTATCCACCGATACGCTGGCGTCAAGCGTCACGCTAACGTGAGGGGGTTTGACTTCAATCGGCCCAGGGAAACATCAATTATCACTCATGGTCATCATGCCTCTCCTCATGATCAACGCTTGGAGATAACTATTGGCGGCGTCTCGCCTGGGGAAACTCAAGAGACGCCGCCAACTTTTCGTTCGGCGCCCCTTCCGCACGTGGTCGGGCTGCGGCTCCGGGATTTTTAAATCTACTAAGGGGGAGTGTCCTCATGCTAAGCACCCGTAGCCGCAAAATGCGGTCCAACGCCGCCGCCGTTGTCGCCGCCGGATTATCTTCGTTCTTCATCATTGCCAGCGCCCACGCGATGCCCGAGCAGTGGAAGTTCGAATGGCCCATAACCGATTTCGAGAACACCAGCATCGACTACGACGAGATCTTGTCTGGCGGCCCGCCAAAGGATGGCATCCCATCCATCGATGACCCGGTGTTTGGCACCGTCGCCGACGCCGCGGGTTTTCTCGAAGGCAATGAGCCGGTCATAACGGTGGCCATAAACGGCGAGGCCAAGGCCTATCCCTTGTCGATCATGACTTGGCACGAGATCGTCAACGACGAGATCGCCGGCGTCCCGGTGTCGGTCACCTACTGCCCACTGTGCAACTCCGCCGTCGCCTTTGACCGCCGGGTCGGTGACGACATTCTCGACTTCGGCACCACCGGCAAGCTGCGCTTCTCCGACTTGGTCATGTACGACCGCCAGACGGAGAGCTGGTGGCAGCAGTTCCTTGGCGAGGGCATCGTCGGCGAACACACCGGCACACTGCTGACCATGCTGCCGGTCCGCGTCGAATCGTTTACCGCCTTCTCCGAGCGCTTTCCTGAAGGCCTGGTACAGCAGATCCCCGAGGGTTTCCGTCGCCAGTACGGCTCCAACCCCTACGCCGGCTACGATTCGTCCCCTCGGCCGTTCTTGTTCAATGGTGCCATGCCCGACGGCATAGCCCCCTTGGCCTACGTTGTCTCCGTTGAGGACGAAGCCTGGAGTCTCGACCTGTTGCAGGCCGAAGGCACCATTGAAACTGACGAGTTGCTGATCTCCTGGACCCCCGGCATGGCCTCGGCCTTGGACCAGCGGGTCATCAGCCAGGGCCGTGACCTCGGCAATGTCATCGTTCAGCGCAAGACCGATGGCGGCCTTGAAGACGCTGTCCATGATCTGACC
>JAJFGP010000173.1 GCA_021776055.1 Kiloniellaceae bacterium | reverse complement strand
CGCGATCTGCTAGCCGCCGTGGCGGTATATGCCGCCGGTGGCCGCAAGGCCCTGGCCGACTACAGTGAGCGCACGGGCGGTATCGTCCATCAGCTCACGCACCAAGTGAAATAGGCGATCAGGCTAAGGGGATCGAACCGTGATCGCTTATCTCATTCTCGGAATTTCCCTGCTCATCGGGCTCATTTTCCTGACGCGCTGGTTCACCGGGGCCGAGCCGCGGCGCATTGCCACGGTTGCCCGGTGGGTGGCCCTGATCGTCGCGGTGATCGCCGGCGGCTACCTGTTGTGGGGCGGGCGGCATCTGTTGGCCGCCTTCTTCCTGCCGCTGATGATACCCGCGCTGCTGCGCTACCGCGCCTTGTGGCATCGGCTCAAAGCCATGGCCGGGCCAACCCCCGGTCAGGCCTCGCAGGTCGAAACGCGGTTCCTGCGTATGACCCTCGATCACGACACCGGGGCGATGACCGGCGTGGTTCGCGAAGGCCGGTTTCAGGGCCGGCAATTGGACGAGCTGGGGCTGGAGGATTTGGTTGAGCTATGGCGCGACTGCCGGGCCGCCGATGCCCAATCCGCCGCCGTTCTCGAAGCCTATCTCGACCGCACCCAGGGCGAGGAATGGCGTCAGGCAGCAGGCTCCGGCCCCGGTCCGCGCAGTGCCAGCACCGGCATGTCCCGGGAAGAGGCCTACGAAATCCTCGGCCTCGCCCCCAACGCCAGCAAAAAAGAAATCCACGACGCGCACCGCCGCCTAATGCAGCAAGTACACCCCGACCACGGCGGCTCCAACTATCTGGCCGCCAAGATCAATCAGGCCAAGGATTTGTTGCTGGGCGGGTAGGGGGCGGGCGCGATCTCAAGTTTCGGCTTAGCAGACGAGAACGCCGGCCAGAGCCGCAACCCATGCTTGCCGTTGAGCGAAAAGTAACAAAGGCGCCCTAGAATACGGGCGTTCGGGGGGCTCATTTGGCCGGATTTCGAACCTAAATACTGACCCGGCGGGCGGGTTGTTTCGGGGCGGTGCCTGTGGCATTACGACGCTTCGTCGGCACGAATCGCCGAGTCTCCAAAGAGAGGGCCTGCTTACATGGCCAGACCTGTGCGCAAGGCGATCTTCCCGGTCGGTGGCCTGGGGACGCGGTTTTTGCCGGCGACCAAGGCGATGCCCAAGGAAATGCTGCCCATCGTCGACAAGCCGTTGATCCAATACGCGGTGGAGGAGGCGCGGGCGGCTGGCGTTGAAGAGTTCATCTTTGTGACCGGGCGCGGCAAGTCGGCGATCGAGGATCATTTCGATCACAGCTATGAGTTGCGCGACGTGCTGAGTTCTCGCGGCAAAAGCGCCGAGTTGAGCCTGCTGGAGGAGATGTTACTCGAGCCCGGCCAGGTCGCCTATATCCGGCAGCAGGAGCCGCTCGGTCTTGGCCACGCTGTCTGGTGCGCCCGCCATCTTGTGCGCGACGAGCCGGTCGCGGTGTTATTGGCCGACGATCTGGTCATGGCCGATGTTGCCTGCTTGCAGCAGATGGTCGATGCCCATGGCAAGGTCGGCGGCAACATGGCGGCGGTCATGGATGTGCCGCTGGCGCATACGCAGCGGTACGGCATACTGGATGTCATCGACGATGACGGTAGGCTGGCCCGCGCCCGCGGTCTGGTGGAAAAACCGAAACCGGAGGATGCGCCCTCGACCCTGTCGATCATCGGCCGTTACATCCTCGACCCGGCGGTCTTTGAAGAACTTGGCCGGCGGGAAACAGGGGCGGGCGGCGAAATTCAGCTTACCGATGCCATGGCGCGCACCATCGACCGGGTGCCGTTCCACGGTTTCCGCTTTGCCGGGACGCGCTTCGATTGCGGTAACAAGGCCGGCTTCCTGGAAGCCAACATCGCCTTCGCGTTGCAGCGCGAGGACCTTGGTGAGGTAACCCAGAGCATCTTGCAACGCTACGCCGCTTCGGCACCGGCGGCGCCCAAGACCGCCGCGAAATAACGTCGACCCTCTAGAGGATATCAATTCATGCGCATTGCCATGATCGGGACCGGTTATGTCGGTTTGGTCTCGGGCGCCTGCTTTTCCGAGTTCGGCATCGACGTGGTCTGCGTCGACAAGGACAAGGACAAGATCGCCCGTCTGAACCGCGGCGAAATTCCTATCTACGAGCCGGGTCTCGACCAACTGGTCGCGCGTAACCGGGAGGAAGGCCGGCTGTCTTTCTCGACAGACTTGGCAGCGTCCGTCGCAGCCGTGGACGCCGTGTTCATTGCCGTTGGCACACCCAGCCGCCGGGGCGACGGGCACGCGGACTTGGGGTTTGTGCATCAGGCCGCGCGAGAGATCGCGGCGGCGCTCGATGGTTATACGGTCGTCGTGACCAAGTCGACGGTTCCGGTTGGCACGGGCGCCGAGGTTACGCAAATCATCCGCGAGACGCGCCCGGATGCCGAATTCGACGTGGCGTCGAACCCGGAGTTTTTGCGCGAAGGTTCGGCAATCAACGACTTCATGCGCCCCGACCGGGTGGTCATCGGCGTGAAGTCCGAGCGTGCGCAAGAGGTCATGCGGCAGATCTACCGGCCGCTGTTTCTGATCGAGACGCCGATCATTTTTACATCGCCCGAAACAGCGGAACTGACCAAGTACGCGGCCAACGCCTTTCTGGCCACCAAGGTCACCTTCATCAACGAAGTCGCCAACCTGTGCGAGCGCGTTGGCGCCGATGTGCATGACGTAGCGCGCGGTATCGGCCTGGACGGGCGGATCGGCGGCAAATTCCTGCATCCGGGTCCGGGTTTCGGCGGCTCGTGCTTTCCCAAGGACACTTTGGCGCTGGCGCGCATCGCCCAACAGGCCAACTCGCCTATCCGCTTGGTGGAGACGGTGGTCGAGGTGAACGAAGCCCGCAAGGAGCAAATGGCCGAAAAAGTCATCGCCCATTGCGGCGGCAACGTGCAGGGCAAGACCATTGCCGTCCTGGGTCTGACCTTCAAGCCGAACACCGATGACATGCGCGAGGCGCCGAGCCTGAAGATCGTGCCGGCACTGCAGGCCGCCGGGGCAACCATCCGGGCCTACGATCCGGAAGGGATGCCCGAGGCTAAGAAAATGCTCGATGGAGTCATGTGGTGCGGGAACGCCTATGAGACTCTCGAGCAGGCCGATGCCCTAGTCATCATCACCGAATGGAACGCCTTCCGGGCGCTTGATCTCGGCCGCATGAAGACAGCAATGAAATCGCCGGTCATGGTGGATTTACGCAACATCTATAACCCGGCGGAGATGGCCGCGGCCGGCTTCCGCTATACCTCGGTCGGCCGCCCTGCCAACGCCGGAAGGACCAAGGATGGTAGCTGAGGTGGGCGGTCGCGGGCATCGTTTCAATCCGACGATCCTGCGCGAATACGATATCCGGGGCGTTGTCGGCAAAACACTTTCCGCGGCGGATGCGCGGGCCATCGGCCGGGGCTTCGGCAGTGTCGTGCGACGGGCCGGCGGTTCGCGAATCTGCGTTGGCTACGATGGGCGGCTTTCCTCGCCGGAGCTGGAGGCCGCGTTGGTCGACGGTCTGATGGCCTGTGGTCTGTCCGTTCTACGCATAGGTCGCGGGCCGACACCTATGCTCTATTTTGCCCGTTTCGCCCTTGAAGCCGACGCCGGCATCATGGTCACCGGCTCGCACAATCCGCCGGACTACAACGGCTTCAAGATGGTTCTGGGCAAGGAGTCATTCTTCGGCGAACAGATTCAAGCCATGGGTCGGCTCGTTGCCGCCGACGATTTTGAAACGGGACAAGGGTCGGTTGCGGATCACCCGATCTTTGACGCCTACATCGATCGTTTGCTTCAGGATGTAGCCCCCGGGGTCGAGAAGCTGGCCATTGCCTGGGATCCGGGCAACGGCGCGGCGGGGGAGGCCACGGCGGCACTGACGGCGCGTTTGCCAGGCCGCCATGTCCTCATCAACGAAGTCATCGACGGGACCTTTCCGGCGCACCATCCGGACCCGACGGTGGAAGCGAACCTGGCGCAGCTTAAGACGAGCGTCTTGGGCCAGAAATGCGATCTTGGCATTGGCTTCGACGGTGATGGCGATCGTATCGGTGTGCTGGACGGGCAGGGGCGGGTCGTCTGGGGTGATCAACTGATGCTGTGTTTCGCCCGCGATATTTTGAAGGAGCGGCCGGGCGCGACCATCATCGCCGACGTCAAGGCCAGCCAAGTCTTGTTCGACGAGATCGCCCGGGTCGGCGGTAAGCCGCTGATGTGGAAGACCGGCCATTCTCTGATCAAGACCAAGATGGCCGAACTCGGTTCGCCGTTCGCCGGTGAGATGTCGGCGCATCTGTTTTTTGCCGATCGCTACTATGGCTTCGACGATGCGCTGTATGCGGCGGTGCGTCTGTTGAACATCCTCAGCGCCTCGGGACAAACGTTGGCCGAGTTCCGCGATTCCCTGCCGCCAGTGGTGAACACGCCGGAAATTCGCTTTCCTTGTGCCGAGGAGCGGAAATCGGCGGTCATCGACGAGGTGCGTGCGCGGCTCAAGGCCGAGGGGGCCGACATGAACGAAATCGACGGCGTGCGCGTGCGTACCGATGACGGTTGGTGGCTGCTGCGTGCCTCGAACACTCAGGACGTGTTGGTCGCCCGATGTGAAGCCGGCGACGAGGCCGGTCTGGCGCGGCTAAGGGATGTCCTCATCGCGCAACTCGCGGCGAGTGGTCTGGAGGCCCCAGACTTCTGAAAACCCAGACTTCTGAAAACCCGGACTTCTGAAAAGAAAACGGCCCCGACGAGATTTCGCCAGGGCCGTGTGAAGACAAGGTCGGACTACATGGACACGTGTAGCTCCGCCAGATCGTTGGCAATCTCCTTGAAGACATCGTCCAAGGCCGCCTGGCTGGCTGCCGTGTTGTAGAATGGCGAAGCAGGGCCCGTGGAGACGGCCTTCAAGAGGTCGGCAAGGCTGCCGCTCGTGTTGGCGAACTGAACAGTATAGATCGTGATGCCTTGGTTCTTGATCGCTGTAGCCGCCAATTTTAGCCGATGGTTCATTTTAAAGTCACTGGTGCCATTGCCCTGAGCGTTCGTGCTATTACCGAAGGCGGTCTTATAGCCGTCGCCCGAGCGGCCGGTCTGCTCACCGTCCGTGAGTAGGACGATCGCCCGTTTGCGTGTCGTGTTCGGCGGCAGGCTGGTGAACGCGCTGGTGAACGGTGGCGTCGGCATGAGAACCTGCCAAGCCCAGACTAAGCCTTGGATGGCGTTCGTGTATCCGCCCGCACTCAACTGGTCGATCGCATCGTCAATGACCGTCTGAGTAGTTGTCATGTCTGTGATGCCTTCATCGGCGCAGGGCGTGCACTCATTGCCAAAGGCCTCCAGATCGCACGTGCCTCCTGAGACCGGCTCACCGGCGCCCGGGTTATACGTTTTAACGGGTTCCCAGGCGGGCCAGTCAGCGCCGCCGACGGTGATGCCGCCGATCAAGAGGTCTGCGTCGTTTGTATTGTCGGCGTCATTGGTGAAGCGCTGAAAGACGCAGCCGCGCCAATCCGTCGGAGGCGGGTCCAGTAGCGGTACCGGCGAGTTGTTCGCATAGTGAACTTCAGTCTCAACGTTGCTGGTGAGCGGATTCGTATAGGACGGCACGGTTGTCGGAGGTGGGGTGCTGCCCGCATCAAAGGCCACGCCGTTAATCCCAACATTCACCTTGCCGTTCCAAGGCACCAGACCGATCTGTAAGCTGCCAGGAGTTGCTGCTGCGTCGTATAGAATTTGTGTGAGGGACTTGGCTGCTGTCCGGGCCGCGGCAATTCGGCTGCCGCCACCACTGACGCTGCTGCCCATTGATCCGGACACGTCGATGGCCAGCATGACCTCCAGGTAGTTCGTCTGGCGGGTGACCTGCGAGCTCGAGGCGACGGCCATGGTGTCGAAGCCGAGCACTTTCATGAAGCTGGTGTTGACGTTGGCGTTGACTGACAGCGTTAGGACCGAATTGGCAACATTCGTGCTGATTACCGGGGCCGGTCCGGTTATGGTCGATCCCATGAATCCAGGTGGAAAGTTGGCGGCGAAATACATGCGGATTTGATCATCCCGCGTGGGTGAGAACATCACACGTCCGCCGGCCAGCCCCGCGGCGTCCAACGCCGCGGAGAGCCGCGACTGCACCAGATAGCCACGGATTGTATCGACACCGAGGCCGACGACGCCCACAAGAACGACTATGCCGGCGGCCAAGAAGACGGCGACCGCGCCGCGTTCATCCTTGGCGAATCTCCGCCCCAATAGACGGAATCGGGAAGCAAAAGCGCCCATGACCTCAACACCTCATGCAGCTTGGGGATTTTCCCAATATTCAGGTGTTTTACACCGATGACGATTAATGTTTCGTTAATAAATTCAAGAAGATGTATGGTATTTATCTAGAATAATATAGAAAAACAGAACATATAGTTCGGTGAGCAAATATATTCACCGGAATATATGGTAATATACACGTGGCGCGAAAAATTAACTGGATGTTTTTCTAAGGTTTATTATTAACGAACGTCGCATTAACAATCTGTTAACAAATTCAACTCAATATATGTAGCCGAGAGAGTTTTTTGCTCGGGCAGAACTGTGTCGGAGGGTTCAGTGATCGGTCTTGCTCTGTTGCGCCGCTTTCTCCGTTGCCGGAAAGGAGTTTCCGCGCTGGAGTTTGCTTTGGTCGCGCCGGTTATGTTGCTGACGATTACCGGCATCATCGATCTTATGCTGGTGATGTTCGTCACCGCCCTCATGGAGGGCGGTCTGCGCGATGGATCCCGCCTGGGTCGCACCGGCTTCCAGCCGGTGGGTACGACACGCGAGCAGGCTATCCTCGATAAAATCGGCGACGCCACCGTCGGCCTTGTCGATATGGGTCTGGCCACGATTACGACCCTGGAGTACGAGGATTTTGGGTCTATCGGACAGCCCGAGGAATACACCGATGTAAACGGCAACTCACAGTACGATGGTGGCGAGCCTTGGGTCGACACGAACGGCAACGGTACCTGGGATGAAGACCAAGGTGCAGCGGGTATCGGCTCATCGAGCACCGTCGTTCTCTACAAGGTCAATTATACGTGGCGGCTACTAACCCCGTTGTTGCCGGCTATTCTGCCGAATGGCTACGATTTCCCGATTGAAGTCAGCCTCGCCGTGCGCAACGAGCCGTGGAACGCTCCGCCTCCGCCGTTGCCTGGCCCTTGAGCATAGGGAGTGCAAGAAAAATGACACGCTCAGTGCTCAAATGGTTGCGCCGTGGATTGATCGAAGATCGCCGTGGCGGCGTCATGATCGAGTTCGCTTTCATCATGCCGCTCCTCGTTCTCGTCATGCTCGCGGGCGTCGATATTGTCCGTTTTGCCATGCTGCAACAGAAGTTGACCCGTGCGGCGACGACGTCGGCCGATCTGGTCGCACAGTATCAAACCATGTCGGCGACCCAATTGGACCAGTTGCTCCTGGCCATCGAGCATGTGATCGACCCATTCCCGTTTGGCGCCAGTGGTCAGGTGATCGTGTCCTCGATCAGCCGGGCCACGGCTGCTGCACCGGTCCTTGTCAGTTGGCAGCAGTTTGGCCCGGGAGGAATATCCGTCACCAGCAACTTCGGTGTTACTGGTGGTAATGCCACCTTGCCTACGGGTTTCATCGTGAACGCTGGCGAAAATGTGATCGCTGCGGAAGTGTTCTACGACTTCGAACCGCTGATGTTCTCCACCCTGGTGCCAGCCCGCCGGGTGGAGCATCAAGCGATGTTCCGGCCGCGCTTCGGCGCTCTCACGACCCTAACGCCGTAAGATTCAGTGGCCCGCCGCTAGTATTTCTCGATGTGGGTGATGCACGCGCGCGAAACGCGCCGCCCGTGCTAGTTCACGGCAGTTTGCCGGTCCGCACTCCGGGAGGCCGTGCTTGCGTCGACCTGGACAACAAGACAATCGACCTTGGCGGCCTTTAGGCGGCTGCACGCATCGCGTGCCCCGGATTC
>JAJFGP010000172.1 GCA_021776055.1 Kiloniellaceae bacterium | reverse complement strand
GCCGGCATTTCGTGGACGATCTCCATCGCCCGCCCACCCAGGACATAGGACGGCCGGATGAGAACCGGGAAACCGATGCGCTCGGCCACCGCACGTGCCTCTTCCGCGGAAGTGGCGGTGCCGTTCTCCGGCTGCTTTAGGCCCAGACCCGACAAGGCAACTTGAAAACGCCGCCGATCCTCGGCTCGGTCGATGGCATCGGGCGAGGTGCCGAGGATGGGAATCCCCGCCTCCTGCAGCGCATGCGCCAGCTTCAGCGGCGTCTGTCCGCCGAATTGCACGATGACACCCAGCAAACGCCCGGCGCGCTGTTCGACATGCGCGATTTCGATTACGTCCTCGGCGCAGAGCGGCTCGAAGTAAAGGCGGTCGGAGGTGTCGTAGTCGGTCGAGACCGTTTCCGGATTGCAGTTGATCATGATGGTCTCGATGTCCGCCTCGTTGAGAGCGTAGGCGGCATGGACGCAGCAATAATCGAATTCGATGCCCTGTCCGATACGGTTCGGCCCGCCACCGAGGATGATCACCTTATCGCGCTCGCTCGGCGCTGCTTCGCACTCCGGCGTATCCAGCCCGTTACCCTCGTAGGCCGAGTACATGTAGGGCGTTAGCGCCGGGAACTCGCCGGCACAGCTATCGACCCGTTTGAAGACCGGGCGCACGTCAAGGCTCCGTCGGCGGCTGGCGACCTTGCTTTCGGAAAGATCCGTCAACTCCGCCAGGCGGGCATCGGCAAAGCCAAGCTTCTTTAAGGACAGTAGACCGGCGCGATCCTTCGGCAGACCGTCGCGGCGCAGCCGTTGCTCGACCGCGACCAGCTCGGCGATGCGATCCAGGAACCAGGGGTCGAACATCGTTGCGGCGTGGATCTCTTCGATACTCAAACCATGGCGCATGGCCTGGGCAATATGCAGGATCCGATCCGGCTTCGGTTTTGTCAATTCGGTGAAAATCATATCGCGGTCGATGGCACCATCCGAACCGATGGCACCGGGGATTTCGACTTCGCTAAGGCCGGTCAAGCCGGTTTCCGTCGAGCGCAGGGCCTTTTGCATGGATTCGTTGAAACAGCGGCCGATGGCCATCGCCTCGCCGACCGACTTCATGGAGGTGTTCAACAACGGGGCCGTGCCGGGAAACTTCTCAAAGGTAAAGCGCGGTATCTTGGTGACCACGTAATCGATGCTCGGCTCGAAGGAGGCCGGGGTGGCCTTGGTGATGTCGTTGTCCAGCTCGTCCAGGGTATAGCCGACGGCCAACTTGGCGGCGATCTTGGCGATGGGGAAACCGGTTGCCTTCGAGGCCAGCGCCGATGAGCGCGAGACCCGCGGGTTCATTTCGATGACCACCATGGCGCCGTCCGCCGGATTGACCGCGAACTGCACGTTCGAGCCACCCGTATCGACCCCGATCTCGCGCAGGATGGCGATCGAGGCATCGCGCATGACCTGGAATTCTTTGTCGGTGAGGGTCAGTGCCGGGGCAACCGTTACCGAATCACCGGTGTGAATGCCCATGGGATCGAGGTTCTCGATGGAGCAGACGATGATGCAGTTGTCCGCTTGATCGCGGACCACTTCCATTTCGTATTCCTTCCAGCCAAGCACCGATTGCTCGACCAGCACCTCATGCACCGGCGAGGCGCGCAGGCCGGTGCGCACCACTTCCTCGTATTCCTCGTTGTTGTAGGCAATGCCGCCACCGGTGCCGCCCAGGGTGAACGAGGGCCGGATGATCGCCGGCAACTCCACGTGAGGCAGCGCGTCCAATGCCTCGGCCGTGTCGCGCACAACCCGCGCCCGTGGCATGGCCAGGCCGATGCCCTCCATGGCCTGGCGAAACAACTGCCGGTCCTCGGCCTTGGCGATCACCTCGGCCTTGGCGCCGATCATCTCGACACCATGGCTTGCCAAGACGCCGGACTCGGCCAGCGCCAGGCCGGTGTTCAATGCCGTCTGTCCGCCCATGGTGGGCAACAAGGCGTCGGGCTTCTCGCGCTCGATGATCTTGGCAACCGTCTCCGGCGTGATCGGTTCGATATAAGTCGCATCCGCCAGATCCGGGTCGGTCATGATTGTCGCCGGGTTGGAGTTGACCAGAATCACCCGGTACCCTTCCGCCTTCAGCGCCTTGCAAGCCTGCGCCCCGGAGTAATCGAACTCGCACGCCTGGCCGATCACAATCGGCCCAGCGCCGATGATCAGGATCGATTTGATGTCTGTGCGCTTAGGCATGAGTTGCCGCGCCGCAAGGAGGGTGCGCAGCCGCAGTCACAGCGCCGGCCGTTAATTCACTCCCTCCCCCCTTGTGGGGGAGGGTCGGGGTGGGGGGATGCGCGAAGCGCAAGTGCGATACGTTCGGTAACTCCCTCGCGATTCTCGAGAACCTCATTGTTCCAGAATCGCATGACCTGGAAACCTTGAGATTCCAACCAGCGGCCTCGTCGCGCATCACTTTCTTTGCGAACGGCGTGTTGGCCACCATCAACTTCGAGCACCAGCTTTGCCTCGAAACAGACGAAATCAACGATGTAGGAACCAATGGGGGCCTGACGGCGGAAGCGGCAGCCTTGGACCTGTCGATTGCGCAGCAGCGCCCAAAGGCATTTTTCTGCCTGTGTTTGATTCGATCGCAAGTGCCGGGCGGTCCGGAAAACCATGAGGCAATCATACCGTCAGGTCGGCGCGCCGGCCCACCCCCCTCCCGGCCTCCCCCCATCAAGGGGGGAGGAGAAGGGGAGCCGATGATCAGGATCGATTTGATGTCTGTGCGCTTGGGCATCGTGCGGCTCAACCGGCCTGCTTGTGGGTGCGGATGGTATCCACGAACCGTTCGAAGAGGTAGTGGCTGTCGCGCGGACCGGGCGAGGCTTCGGGATGATACTGCACGGAAAAGATCGGCCGGTCCTTTACCCGCAGGCCTTCGTTGCTGCCGTCGAATAGCGAGACGTGACTGACCTCCACCGAATCCGGCAGGGACTCGGGCTCGACCGCAAAGCCGTGGTTCTGGCTGGTGATCTCGACTTTGCCGGTGGCCAAATCCTTGACCGGATGATTGGCGCCGTGGTGACCCAGATGCATCTTGGTGGTCTGGGCGCCGAGCGCTAGGGCCAAAATCTGATGCCCCAGGCAGATGCCGAACACGGGCAAGCCGGTGGCCAGCAAATCCTGAATGAGGGGCACCGCGTACGCGCCCGTGGCGGCCGGATCGCCGGGGCCGTTGGATAGGAAAATGCCGTCGGGCTTGCGCCGCAGGATGTCCTTGGCGCTGGTATCGGCGGGCACCACCGTTACGCGGCAACCCAGCGAGGCGAGACA
>JAJFGP010000171.1 GCA_021776055.1 Kiloniellaceae bacterium | reverse complement strand
CGTTATTTTCGCAACGTGCGCAATGGCCCCAGCCCCAAATGGCTGCAGGACCGTCTGCGGGCGATCGGCTTGCGGCCGATCTCGGCGCTGGTCGATATCACCAACTTCGTCACCTACGATCTGAACCGGCCGCTGCACGTTTTCGATGCGGATAAGATATCCGGCGATCTGACGATGCGCCTGGCGCGGCCGGGCGAAGAGATCGCGGCTCTCGATGGGCGCAGTTACCGCCTCGATCCCGAGATGGTGGTCATAGCCGATGACAACGCGCCGCAGGGCATCGGCGGCGTCATGGGCGGCGAAGCCTCCGGCTGTACCGAGACGACGCGAAACGTCTTCGTCGAAGTCGCTCTGTTCGATCCGGTGCGTGTTGCCACCACCGGGCGCAAGCTGGGCATTCTCTCGGATGCACGCTATCGCTTCGAACGGGGCGTCGATCCGGGTTCGGGTGTCTGGGGCGCCGAGGTCGCGGCCCGGCTGATCGGCGAGCTGTGCGGGGGCGAGGCAAGCGAGGTGGTGCACGCCGGCACGCTGCCCGATACACGCCGGGAGATCGCGTTACGGCCGGCGCGCGTGGCCGCCTTGGGCGGTGTCGATGTGGCCGTGACCGAGCAAACGCGCATCCTCGCCGATTTGGGTTTCGAGGTGTCCGGCAACGGCGCGGCGCTCACCGTCACCGTTCCGGCCTGGCGCGGTGATGTAGACGGCGAAGCGGACTTGGTGGAAGAGGTGCTGCGCATCCATGGTTACGATAATATCCCGACGGTGGCGTTGAGCCGCGAGACCGCCTTGCCGCATCCGGTGCTGACGTTAGCGCAGCGCCGCGTTTCGTTAGCGCGCACGGCCCTGGCCCAACGCGGCCTGTGCGAGGCGGTGACCTTCTCCTTCATCTCCGAGGATCTGGCGCGGCATTTCGGCGGGGTGCGCGATGAGCTTCGCCTGGTCAATCCGATCAGCGCCGATCTCGATATCATGCGCCCCTCCGTGTTGCCCGGCTTGGCGGCGGCGGCGGCGCGTAACGCCGACCGGGGCACGAGCGATGTCGCCCTGTTCGAAATCGGGCCGCAATACGCCGACGTAACGCCCACCGGCCAGGCACGTGTGGCCGCCGGCTTGCGCGCCGGAACGGCCGCGCCACGGCATTGGGCCGATGCCAACCGCGGTGTCGATGCTTTCGATGGCAAGGGCGATGCCCTGGCGGCTCTCGGCGCCTGCGGGGCACCGGTGGAAAATCTACAAGCCACGACCGATGCGCCCGATTGGTATCATCCGGGCCGCTCCGGGGTCTTGCGGTTGGGGCCGAAAGTGCTGGCCAACTTCGGCGAGATGCATCCGCGTATCCTGAGTGCGCTTGATCTGCGCGGGCCGATTGCCGCCTTCGAGGTGTTTCTCGATGCGATCCCGGTCCCCAAGGCGGGCAAGGGCGGCGACGGGCGGCAACGCCCGGCCCTCGTGCTCTCGCCGTTTCAGGCCATCTCACGCGATTTCGCCTTCATCGTCGACGACGATGTGTCGGCGGAGAAGCTCTTGCGCGCCGCCAAGGGCGCCGACAAGACGCTGATCACGAAGGTCGAGCTGTTCGATGTTTATGTCGGCAAGGGCATCGAAGATGGCAAGAAATCGCTGGCCATCGCCGTCACCCTACAACCGACCACCCACACTCTGACCGACGCCGAGATCGAGGCAGTCGCCGCCAAGATCGTCGCCCAGGTAAGCCGGGTGACCGGCGGGACCTTGCGGGCTTAGGCGGCCCATGACTGACACCTCGCACATTCGCAACTTTGCGATCATTGCCCACATCGACCACGGGAAATCGACCCTGGCCGACCGCCTCATTCAATTGTGCGGCGGCCTGACCCAGCGGGAGATGAAGGCGCAGGTGCTCGATTCCATGGAGATCGAGCGCGAGCGGGGAATTACCATCAAGGCGCAGGCGGTGCGCCTGACCTATCCGGCGCAAGACGGCCGGACCTATACCCTGAACCTGATCGATACCCCCGGCCATGTGGATTTTTCCTACGAGGTCAGCCGCTCGCTGGCGGCCTGCGAAGGGTCGTTGCTGCTGGTCGATGCCAGCCAGGGGGTGGAGGCGCAGACCTTGGCCAACGTCTATCTGGCACTCGACGCCAACCACGAGATCGTCCCGGTGCTCAACAAAGTCGATTTGCCGGCCGCCGAGCCGGAGCGCGTGAAGGAGCAGATCGAGGATGTAATTGGCCTGGACGCCTCGGAAGCGGTCATCATTTCCGCCAAGTCCGGCGAGGGTGTCGCCGATGTGCTCGAGGCTCTCGTTAAGCGCTTGCCGCCGCCTCAGGGCGATGCCACGGCCCCGCTCAAGGCCCTGTTGGTCGATAGCTGGTATGATGCCTACCTCGGCGTGATCACCCTGGTGCGGGTGGTCGATGGCACTCTGAAGCGCGGCATGCGCACCCGCATGATGGGTAACGGCGCCGTGCACGACGTGGAAAAGGTCGGCGTCTTTACCCCCAAGATGACCGACATGGCGTCGCTGGGGCCGG
Source organism: Kiloniellaceae bacterium (assembly GCA_021776055.1). Lineage (GTDB taxonomy): Bacteria > Pseudomonadota > Alphaproteobacteria > Kiloniellales > J153 > JAJFGI01. Next base: position 20,104 of record JAJFGP010000171.1, on the reverse strand, counting down.
GCGAGATCGGTTTTATTACGGCCAGTATCAAGTCGGTGGCCGACTGCAAGGTGGGCGATACCATCACCGAGGACCGGCGTCCCGCCACCGAGGCCTTGCCGGGCTTCAAACCGAGTGTGCCGGTGGTTTTCTGCGGCCTGTTTCCGGTGGATGCGGCGGCTTACGAAGACTTGCGCGATTCCCTGGCCAAGCTGGCGCTCAACGATTCCAGTTTTGGCTACGAGGCGGAGACCTCGGCGGCCCTCGGTTTCGGCTTCCGCTGCGGATTTCTCGGCCTCCTGCACCTGGAGATCGTGCAGGAACGGCTGACGCGCGAATTCGATCTCGACCTCATTGCCACGGCGCCCAGCGTTGTCTACCGGGTGGCGTTGACCAAGGGCGCGACTATCGAGTTGCACAATCCTGCCGACATGCCCGACCCGATGCGTATCGCCGGCATCGAGGAACCGTGGATCAAGGCCACTATCCTGGTCCCGGATCAACACCTGGGGGCCATCCTCAAGCTGTGCGAGGACCGCCGCGGCGAGCAGATCGACCTGACCTACGCCGGCAGCCGGGCGATGGTGACCTATCACCTGCCGCTGAACGAGGTGGTTTTCGATTTCTACGACCGGCTGAAATCGGTCTCGCGCGGGTATGCCAGTTTCGACTATCAGATCGAAGAATACCGGGCGGGCGATCTGGTCAAGGTCTCGATCCTGGTCAATGCCGAACCGGTCGATTCGCTTTCCATCATCGTCCACCGCGCCAAGGCAGAGGCGCGTGGCAGGGTTTTATGCGAACGCTTGAAGGAGTTGATTCCCCGGCAAATGTTCAAGATCGCCATTCAGGCGGCAATCGGCGGCAAGGTCATCGCCCGGGAAACCATCAGTGCCCTGCGTAAGGATGTCACCGCAAAATGTTACGGCGGCGACGTGAGCCGCAAGCGCAAGCTTCTGGACAAGCAAAAAAAGGGCAAGAAACGCATGCGCCAGGTCGGCAACGTGGAGATCCCACAGTCCGCCTTCCTCGCCGCGCTGCGCATGGGTGACGACTGACCATTTTGCCAGGGTCTGTTGCCTAACAGGGAGCAATCTGGTGTTTCGCTTTGCCGTCATAGCCGATTCGCACATTCGACTACCCGCCGCGGACGCGGAAGGTGGCTACCCGTCGAATCGACATGCTTCGGCGCGCAGTCGCTATGTCGTTGAGCGCGTCAACCGGCTTAGGCCGGATTTTGTCATTCATCTCGGCGATATCGTGCACCCTATTCCGGCACTGGCGAGCCACGAAGAGGCTGTCCTGCTGGCGCGCGAGATTTACGCCTCCCTGGAATCGCCGCTCTATGTTCTGCCCGGCAATCACGATATTGGGGACAAGGCGAACGCCTGGATGCCCGCACCCGTGGTCGACGCCCATAGCCATGCGGTTTTTGAAAAACACTGGGGCGATTTGTACCGCTCCTTCGATCACCAAGACTGCCATTTCGTCTTACTCGATACGCCGGTCCTGAATTCCGGGTTGCCGCGCGAGCGCGAACAGATGGATTGGCTAGCGGCCGACCTGGCGCGAAACCGGGAGGCGGGTCGCCGGCTGTTCGTCTTCGTGCACTATCCGCTCTTCCTCTATGAGCCGGACGAGACGAAGCACTATGACAATATCGAGGAACCGGCGCGGTCCTGGTTACGCGGCCTCTTGCGGACCTATGGGGCCGAGGCGGTTTTTGCCGGCCACGTGCACAACTTCTTTTTCAACCGTTGCGACGGAGCAAACCATTACATCCTGCCGTCCACGGCGTTCGTGCGCCCGGAGTACGCGGAGTTTGCTCTGATCGAGCCCGGCCCCGAATTTGGTCGCGACGATGGCGGCAAGCTCGGTTTCTTCATGGTGCGTGTGTTTCCTGGCGGTCACGCTGTCGATCCCATACGTACCTATGGGCACAGCGAGCATGCAGAGCCACAACGCCTAACCGCCCCGTCTTCCGATTCGGACAGCGCTCTCGGCGTGAGCTTGCGCCATAGCTGGACCGGTGCGAGCGAATTGCCAAGCGAGGGTCTTGACGAATTCATTCGCAAGCGCGCCCGCAACGACTACATCATCCAAGCTCTGTGGGAACTTCGTGTGCGGAAGCTGCGAGTGCCGATCGGCGATTTTGTGAGCGAGTCGGGGCGCCGACGAATTGCCGATCTGGTCGCCAACGGACATAGCTTCACCGTGTTCAGCGTTGGCGTACCGGGGGACGACCTCGTCAAGCTTGTCGGCGATCACGCCGATCTTATTTCGGTGTGGGAAGTGATCGCACCGCAAGACCAATTGGCGGTGTGCGTCGAACGAATTGCCGCGGCCCGGCAACAGGTGTCATCGCCGATCTATCTGGCGCCGGTGGTACCCATGGATTTGGTCCAGGCCGATGGTGCGGCATTTCAACATTTTGCCAGCCACGGGTTTTCACTCGGCGATGCCCCGCTACTGGAACGGGCGATGAGCGAGCTAAGTCTTGCCGGCAAGGTCGATGGTGTCACTCTTCGCACATCGCCATTTGAAACGCCATGGGAGGGGATTTCATCGCAGCTCGCCGGGATCGAGGCGCAGGGCCTTTCGGTTCTCGCGAACGTGCAACTGCCGCGGACCAACGAGGGTGTGGCATTCGATGATGACGCGCTGACCGCCAATCACGTAGTCGAAGCCGCACTTGTCGCGATGGTCTATCCGAGTGTCTCTGTGTTCATCGATACCTTCGTCGATCACGACCGCGGCTACTATCCCCGCAATGGTCTCATCGACCGCCGGTATAACCCCCGGCCGGCGTTTCATGCGCTGCGGACCTTTGAGGCCCTGGTGTCAGGTCGCGGAGAGAAGATGATCGTTTGCCCGTTAAACGCGGGGGACACTGGCACCGTGCGTGCGTTTTCGCTTCAGGCTGGCCCGTTTCGCGGCATTCTCCATCTTGCCGCGCCCGGCGAGGGGGATGTACCGGATGGCGCTGTCGATGCTTTGCGCACCGTGGACCTACAAACGGGCACCGCTGTCACCGCGAATCAAGACGCAACCGAGACACACGGGCCAAAGGTGCTGATCCTGTCTGAATGAGGTGATCGGCACCGGCGCCGCTGTTGCTCATTTGACTGATTTTCTGCCGGTAGGCATTAGGATCGATGCCGTAGAGCGCCTTGAAAGCACGGGAGAAGTTGCTGCGGCTGCGATAGCCGGTTCTGTTCGCGATGGCCTTGACCGGCAGTTCGGTCGTTTCCAGAAATCGGGCGGCGCGGCGGAGGCGGTTTTCGCTTAAGAAGCCGTGCGGTGACCGGCCAAACGCCTGACGGAAGTGCGCGCAGAAGGTCGAGCGGCACATGCCGGCCAACTCGGCCAAATCCTCGATCCCTCGGATGTGTTCGGGATGGCTCAAAATAGCTTGGACGGCGGCATCCAGCCGCGGGTCGGCCAGGGCCGTGAGCCAGGGCAGGCGCGGATCCTGGCGCTCGGCCAGGCGGCGTAGGACCAGGATTAGGCACTGTTTCATCAGGCCTTCCGCCAATGCCTTGGTGCCGAGCCGGGGTTCCGATAGCTCGGTCAGTAATGTCTGGAACACGGCGTGGACAGGATGGGCCGCCGGAAACTGTTCGACGATCGGTTCGCGCAGAAGATCGAAAACCCCGGTCTCCGCTCCATAGGTCGCCTGAATTCGCCCGCAGGCCATGACGACGTTTGGATCGCCGATGCCGGCGCGCAGCCAACGCATGCCCTCAGGCAGGGTGCGGCACGGGATATCGTTACGGTCGTTGCTGCCTGGCCCGGCGGCGCGCCCGAGATTATCGCCGATCTCCTGTGTTAGGCCACGCGGGACGATGATGACGGCGCCTGGGGCAAAACTGAATCTGTGGTTGTTGCCGACCGCGATGACGCCGCTGCCGCCCAGCGCGTAGTGCAAGGTGACGTGGTCGGTTCCCTCGAGGTGGAGCCGCTGACCACCGCGTACATCGCAAATGGCAAACGGCTCAACCCGCACATCGAAGACCGATAAAAGCGTTTCAACAGCGGTCATGGCTTTTTCCCTCGCGGCTATTGTGGACCGAAATAGGGCCCGTGGTCTTTAGCACGCACGAAACTGTGATCGGATCGGAACAAACGGTTCAGCACCACTTCCGGCGGAAATCGCACCTGGTTCGGCTCTAACCTGTAGGTCGGTATTTGGTATCAACGGAGGGAGTCCGAACATGTGCGATCAACACGATAAGGGGCAACATGATAAAGAGCATGACGAAAATGGCGTCCACCGCCGCGACCTGCTGAAGGGCGGTGTCGCCGTGGGTGCGGCGTTGGCTGCCGGTGCCGCCACCGGGACCGCCGCCGGGACCGCACGGGCGGCGGCTGATCCATACGCGCCGCCGGAAAAGGGCGCACTGCCGGAAACCGGCTTCAAGCTGAACCATGGCCGCGCCGCCCTGGTGGTAACCGATCCGCAGATCGATTTCCTCAGCCCCAAGGGCGTAACCTGGGGCGTTGTCGGCGCCAGCGTCGAACAGCATGGCACGGTCAACAACATCAAACGCCTGCTCGATGCTGCCAAGGCCCGCGACATGACCGTGGTCATCTCGCCGCATTATTATTATCCAACCGATCACGGCTGGAGCTTTGGCGGGCCGCTGGAGAAATTGATGCATGCGATCGGTATGTTTGATCGCAGCAGTGCTTACGATGTAACCGGCTTCGACAACTCGGGCGCGGATTTCATGCCCGAGTACAAGGATCAGATCATGGATGGCAAGACCATCATCTGCTCGCCGCACAAGGTCTATGGTCCGGAAGCCAATGACCTGGCCTTGCAACTGCGCAAGGCGCGGATTGACCAGGTGATCCTGGCCGGTATGTCCGCCAATCTGTGCGTCGAATCGCATCTGCGCGAACTGCTTGAGCAGGGCTTCGAGGTGGCGGTGGTCAAGGACGCAACAGCGGCGGCCATGCTACCCGAAGGTGACGGCTATTTGGCGGCGCTGACTAACTTCCGCTACATCGCCAATGCGCTGTGGTCGACGGATGAGGCCGTGGCCGAGATGAAAGGTAAGGCGTAACCGCCTGGGCGGCTCTGTATATGGATAGGGCGGTGGCGCTGCTAGCGGAACCCCGATTTGCGCCGCCGCCGCAAAAGAACACAAACCCCGGCAAACACCAGCCCCGGCACGGCGAAGACCATGAGAGCCGGAAATTGCAGAATGCCGACAATGGCCGGGTCCCATAGGGGCGGCCAGATGTAGCGCTCGACGATCGCTTGAAGCAGGTTCAGGCTACCCGGGGCCAGGCGGTACCATAGCTCGCCTGCCGGCCGCAGGTCGTATCCCACGGCCGCGTTGGGTGCTAGAAGCTCCCAACCCGCGACCGCTAACGCGGCCAGGCCTAAGAACCAACCGAGACTGCATCCCACAAGACGCATTGGACGCTTTCGCGCGGTGATGGCACGCGCCGCCAGGGCGGCGAATGCGGGACCGATCCGCCCGAAACCTAGCAGGTTCGGCCATTCCGAGCCAACCTATTGGCCAATCTATTGGAAGGCGCGAAATGCGCTCGCCAAGGGTGGTTCGGCGTTGCATCGATTCTCCACCTCGGATACCGTCTGGCGCCGCGCGGGCCCAGAAAACTGGGTCCCGCCGCCGCGGAGGGGTGGCCGAGTGGTCGAAGGCGCACGCCTGGAAAGTGTGTATACGGTGTGAGCCGTATCGTGGGTTCGAATCCCACCCCCTCCGCCAGCAAGTCTTTGATGTCGCAGGAAAAGCGATCGAGATTCGAATCCACGGTACGATCTGCGGCAGTTTGCGGGCCTTTGCACCGGGCCGCCGCGCGAGCGGGACCGAGAGAACGAGGTCTCTAGGCCTTGTCCGCGGCTTGCTGCACATTTTCTCTGGTGGCCGATTTCGCAGTCCCGTTCGCCCGTGACCTCGCGCTCAAACTGAGCGAAGGACAGCAGCATGTTGAGGGTGAGTCGGCCCATCGAGGTCGTCGTGTTGAACTGCTGAGTCACCGAGACGAAGGATACGCCACGGGCATCGAACACCTCGACGATCTTGGCAAAATCGGTGAGTGAGCGGGCTAGCCGGTCGACTTTGTAAACAACCACCGTGTCGACCCTGCGAGCCCGGATGTCGGCGAGCAACTGTCGCAGGGCTGGCCGGTCCATAGTCCCACCTGAGATACCGCCATCATCGTAGCCCGTGCGGATCAGTTGCCAGCCTTCGCCGGCCTGGCTCTTGATGTAGGCCTCACAGGCCTAGCGGCGGTCTGCAGGTTTTTGTCGAAGCAAAACGTCTTCCCTCATATTGTGTGGCGAGGGATAGGCGAGAGCCGCCACTATCGCGTATGCTCGGTGCCTAAATAGGACGTTGAAAGGCTGGAGGTCGCGTGAGTCAGATGCACGAATTTTCGTCGATTTTGCGCACCATTGGGCGTGGGCCCAACCTGTCGCGCGCCTTGAGCCGCGACGAGGCGCGTACGGCTATGCGCTTGATCCTCGGCGGTCGGGCCGAGCCGGCACAGATTGGTGCCTTCCTGCTGCTCCTGCGTTATCGCGGCGAGACAGCGGCGGAACTGGCTGGCATGGTTGCGGCGGCGCGCGAGACCTTGGCGGTGCCAGATGCGCCAGTTCGGGTCGATCTCGATTGGCCATCCTATGCGGACCGCCATCGGCAACAACCGTGGTTCGTGCTCGCGGCGCTGTTGCTGGCCGAGAACGGCGTGAAGGTCCTCATGCACGGAATTGCGGGTGCCGCCGACGGTCATGCGCCGACGCGCCCCGTCCTTGCCGCGCTTGGCATGGCGCCATCCGCATCGCTGGCCGCGGCGGCAACGGATATTGCGCGGCATAACTTCGCCTACGTCGGGCTTGAGACGATCTGTCCGCCGCTACACGCCCTGTTCGACATGCGCCCGGTGCTCGGCGTACGCACGGCGGTTAATTCCCTGGCGCGGGCGCTCAATCCCTTGGGCGCGGCGCACCAGCTGCAGGGCGTCTTTCATCCGCCGTACCGGGTGTTGCATCAGGAGGTGGCGTTGCTCGAAAGCCAACCGCGCGCTGCAATCTTCAAGGGTGGTGGCGGTGAGGTGCAACGTAATCCGCTGAAACCCTGTCGGGTTGCCTGGGTGCGCGATGGAGTGGCGGGCGAGGAGGATTGGCCGGCGGTATTGCCCGACGATAGTTATGCATGGCGGGAGGAACCGCGCGACCCGGCGCGCGTAGCGGCCCTCTGGCGCGGTGACATCGACTTGCCGGCGCCGGTTGCCGCCATTACTGGGACGATCGCCCTGGGCCTGGCGGTTCTCGGGCGCGTCGGCGATCCGGTCGAGGCGCAGGCGATGGCCGAGGCCATGTGGCGTAATCGGGCAAAAGCGCGAGATTAAGCCGGCGCTGGTTCGCGAATCGCGGCGGATACCTGGGCCAGTACCAAGTCGGGAATGACCGGGTCCTCGCCGATGGCTTCCACACACTGGATGGGCGGCCCGTTGTGCGCCGCGATTAATCGGGGGACATCGGCGCCCGCGTGCAGGTCACCAGCGGCGAACAGGCCGACGGCAATCGCCGGGCGGGTGCGTATACGCAGCACGCCATCCAGAAACGGGGCCTGGTCCAGAAAGGCCGTGCGCACCGCCTGGAAGGCTCCGGCCGCCCTTGCCTGGCCCGCGTGCCACTCGGTTGCCGCGTGTGAAGCCGGGTCGCGCGTCGAACCGTGGCCGATGAGCAGCAGCTCGGATGCTCCCGGCACCAGACCGGCGCGCGTTGCCGCCTCGGTGGCTCGGCGCAGTATCAGGGCGGTTAGCTCCGGTCGTAGACCCAGCGGCCCGCACACCCGCACGCAAGGACCACTCCGGTTGCTGGGCCGATCGGTGCCGAGGGCGCGTGGCAGGATGACACGGGCGAATTGACCATCACTCATGAACAACGGCGCGATGTAGATATTGTGGACACCGGACGCCTTCGCGGCGGCTAAGGCGTCGCTCGGCGCCGGTGCGCCGTACAGCGCCGCGGTGTAGACCTCCGCGAACAGGCGACGTGCCCGCAATGCCGCCGCGTGCGCGTGCAACGCCGGGTTGCTGCCGCCGCCACGCGTCGAGCCGTGCCCCACCAGGATCAGGGCACTGTCCGTCAACCCGGCGGGCTCAATGGCTGGTGCCGGCCGAGAGTGTAATCTTGTTATAGACATTATACTTACCCGATGGTTTGCGCATGGGGATGCGTTGAACCTCCTCGAACGTCGTGGCGTCGTAGACGATCAGGGCGCCATCCATCTCCCACAGGCTGACCAAAGCGAAACGGCCATCGCGGGTGAATTCCACGTGTCCGGCGGTCTTGCCCGGCGCGGGGCGCAGGGTGCGGACGATCTCGAGGCTGCGCTTGTCTATAATGTGCAACTCGTCCTTGTGCGGACCGAAGAAAACATCGACCCAGGCATAGGGCGTGTTCTCGTGGCTGCGCAGGAAGAAGCCGGGGCCGTCGGTCGTCAGGGTCTTGATGACCCGCCAGTCGGCCATGTCGATGATGCTGACCTTGCCTTCCTTGAGATGCGGGGTCGCCATCACCATCCGCCCCTCGTACGGCCATGTGATGCCGGAGCCCAAATGCGGCAAACCGGGCAAATCGACGGTGGCGATCTGCCGCCCGACGGTCAGGTTGACCACGACCGCGCCGCTGCCGTCGCGCGCCGAACCGAGTAGGTTGCGGTAGTCCGGATCGAAGAAAAAATCGTCCAGCGGCGCGTCGATGGCGATACGCCGCAGGGCGAAGAGACCCTCGCTGGCCGGGACAGCCTCGACCATGTCGGGTTCATAGGAGTGGACTAAGCCGGTGTATACAGGCGGTGCGTTTTCGTCGGTGGCGATCTCCCAGATTTCCGGCACGTCCTTCAGGGCGACGATGAAGCTATTGCGCGGCCGCGCCTGATAGACGGCGCTGACTCGCGAGCTTTGTTTGCCGGTGCGATCGGTCGCCGGGATGACACGGCGCAGGGATAGATCCTCCGCATCGAGCAGGACCAGGCTATGCGGCAGGTAGTTGGCGACTGCCAGAAACCGCCCGTCCGCCGAGATCGCCAGGTTGCGCGTGTTAATGCCGGCGCGCACCTCGGCGACCATGGTCAGGTTGTAGATGTCATACTTGCTGATCCAACCATCGCGTGACGCGAAATAGACGAAGCGGCCGTCCGGCGAGAACTTGGGCCCGCCATGCAGAGCAAAGCGGCTGGCGAAGCGCTGGATCGGCTTGAAGGTATCGCCGTCGAGGATGGTCACATGATGATCACCGCTTTCGACGACGATAAATAGGTTCAGTGGATCGGCGTCGAAGACGGGTTTCGCCGGTGCCCGCGCCGCCGCCGCGTCAAAGATACGGCTGGCGTTGATCTCGGCCTCACCCCAGCGCGGTTGCTCGGGCAGCGGCGTGCGAATGAAGGCAACCAGCGCCGCCACCTCGGCCTCGTCTAGGCTTTGCGCGAAGCCGGGCATCTGCGTCGAAGGGCGGCCGTCGGCGATCACCTTGGCGGCCTCGTTCTTGCGCAGGCGGCCCAGGTTTTCGGGTAGCAGCGCCGGGCCTTGCCCACCCAGGCGGTCGGTGCCGTGGCAGGAGGCACAGTACTGTCCGTAGAGCGCCGCCGTATCGGTCTGCGCCAAGGCCGGTGCCGCCAGGAGCAGAACGGCCCCGGCGAGTGCGCCGCGCAGCATGTTACTCCGCCGCGACATGGGTGCGCCCCCGATAGGGCGTGGTTTCCAGACGTTTGCGTCCAGCGTCTACGCCGATCTCGGCGTTGCTCAGATAGCAGGCCGGGTCCTCGGCCCACGGGTCGCCGGTCAACTGCAGGGCGCGGACCCGCGTGTTGCCGCCGCAGATGGCGAAGTGCTGGCAGGCGCCGCAGCGGCCGCCGATTTGTCGCGGCCGTCGCTTCAGGCCGGCCATGATCGGATCGGACGTATCGGTCCATATCTCGGAGAAGGGGCGTTGGCGCACGTTATCCAGGGTGTGATGCCACCAGAAGGTATCCGGGTGAACGTTGCCCAGATTGTCGATGTTGGCGATGTTGACACCGGAGGCGTTGCCGCCCCATTGCTCCAGCTTCTGCCGCAGGTGCGCGACCCGGTGCGGGAAACGTCGCTGCGCCCAGAGCAGCAGATAAACCCCGTCCGCGTCGTTGTTGCCGGTGACGATCTCTTTGTTGAGGCCGCGCTCCACATAGTCCCAGGCCGTATCGAAGAGTAGGTCCATAGCCCGGCGCGTCGTCTCGTGCTGCGCATCGTCACCGCGGTTCTTGTTGCCGCGCCCGGCGTAGTTGAGATGCGAGAGATAGAATTTATCCACGCTCTCCGCCTCAGCCAGATGCAGCAGCTCCGGCAACTCGTCGGCGTTATCCAGGGTCAGAGTGAAGCGCAGGCCGACCTTGATGCCGCGCTCGCGGCACAACCGGACGCCGGCCAGCGAGGCATCGAAAGCTCCTTCCTTACGGCGAAAGGCATCGTGCGTCGCGCCGATCCCGTCCAGGCTGATACCCACATAATCGTAGCCGACCGCGGCGATGGCATCGATGTTGTGCCGATCGATCAACGTGCCGTTTGTGGAGAGCCCGACATAAAATCCCATGGCCTTGGCGCGGCGCGAGATCTCGAAGATGTCGGGGCGGAGCAAGGGCTCGCCGCCGGAAAGGATGAGCACCGGCACGCCGAAGCCCTTCAGGTCATCCATCACGGTATAGACCTCGTCGGTGCTCAGTTCGCCCGGGAAATCGGTATCGGCGGAGATCGAATAGCAGTGCTTGCAGGTCAGATTGCAGCGCCGGATCAGATTCCAGATGACCACCGGGCCCGGCGGCGCGGCTCTCGGCCGCAACGGTGTTGGCGCGGCGATTTCCCGCATGTATTGGCTAACCCTGAACATCTCGATCCTCGCTTTCAGGTCCCGCTTTCAGGCAACAAGCCGCAGGCCCGTCTTCTTGAGCAGTCGCGTGCTGTAGAGCACGTCATGGGCGCGTACCGCCGGGCCGAGGTCCTGGGCGATGACCGCCACTTTCTCTTCGACTTCCGCGCGGTTGCGGCCGTGCACCATGGCAAACAGGTTGTAGGGCCAGACCGGCAAATGGCGCGGCCGGCGATAGCAATGGCTGACGAAATCCAAGGCGCCGATGCGCGGCCCCAACTCGGCCACCGCTTCGTCGGCGACGTCCCAGACCGACATGCCGTTGGCGCGGATGCCGAGACGGTAATGATTCGGCACGGCGCCGATGCGACGGATAATTCCCGTCTTCAGCATCCGGCGCAGGCGTGCCATCACATCCTCGGGCGGCAAGTCTAAGGTCTCCGCCAGGGCGTGATAGGGGCGGGCGCACAGCGGCAGGCCGTTTTGCGTTGCCACGATAAGGCGGCGGTCGGTCGCGTCCAGCCTATACCGCCCGGTCATAGCTCGAACCTCAGTCCGATGTAGTACTCGTCTAGTTTCGGCATGTCGTAGACGGGCAGGCCGGTCTCGGCCGCGATTTCGGCCAGCACGGTGGGAATGCGCTGTGGCTGTTCGGCGGCGACCACGAACCACATATTGAAGTCATGCTCGCGGGCGTAGTTGTGCGCGATCTCCGGGTGCGCGTTCACCTGTGCTGCCACCGCCTCGGTCCGTTCGGCCGGCACGGCCATGGCGGCCAGAGTAACGGCACCGCCTAGGCGCTCGGCGTTGTACATGGGCCCGAAGCGGCTGAGCTGGCCTTCGTCGCAGAGCCGGCGCAGGCGCGTAATCAAGTCGTCCTCGGTTATGTCCAGACGCGCTGCTACCTCGACAAACGGTGTCTCGGAAACGGGAAAACCGCCTTGCAGGGCATTGATGATCTTGCGGTCCAGGGCGTCCATCACGCCGCTCCCCTCAGGGAATAGCGAGCACCGCGTTGTTTGAAGCGGCGGCGGCTGAACAGAACGTCATGCGGGTGCGCCTCAAGGTGCTGCTCGGCGTTGAGGCGCGCGATCTGCTCGCGTACCGTCTCGCGATCGCGCCCATGGACCATGCAAAACAGGTTGTATGGCCACAGCGGCAACCGCCGCGGCCGGCGATAGCATAGGGTGACGAAATCGTAACCGGCCAGTTGGCGGCCGATGTCGTCCACCTGCCCATCCGATACATCCCAAACGGCCATGGCATTCGCCCGGTAGCCAAGCTCGTGGTGACGGACGACGAGGCCGAAGCGGCTGATGATGCCCTCGCTGCGCAACCGGTGCAGGCGGGCCAACACGTCGGCCTCGCTCAGTCCTAGGCCTTGGGCGACCACGGCATAGGGCTGCGGCACCAACGGCAGGCCGTCCTCGATTGTGGCGAGCAATCGCCGGTCCGTGCTGTCTATGGGCATGACAGATCGAAGCCCAGGTCGATGTGGTAGGCGGTCTGCAACGGCAGATCGATGACCGGCAGGCCGGTTTCCGCCGCGATGGAGTCCAGGGTGGCGCGTACGGCGGCCTGATCCGCCGCCGCCACGACGAACCAGAGGTTCAAGGTGTGCTCGCGCTCGTAGTTGTGGTTGACCTCCGGCCGGGCGCTGACCAGGGCGGCCACCGCCTCCAAACGCTCGGCGGGCACCGCCATCGCCGCCAGGGTGCTGGCACCGACGGTGTTTGGGCGGACCACGGCGCCGATGCGGGAGACCACACCGCCGGCCTGCAGATCGGCAAGCAGAGCCAGCACATCTTCCTCGCGCACGCCCAACTCGTCGGCGATGCGGGCGAAAGGCCGCGACTCCAGCGGAAAGTCCCGCTGGTAGTCGTTCAGCACGTGGTGCTTCACCTGGTCCGGTTCCATGGCTATAGCCCGATGCGGTTGGCGCGCGCGGTCAGGAAGATGCCGCTGGGCTTGTCCGCCTGAATGCTGCCGATGCGCTCGAAGCTGTCTGTGTCGTAGACATCCACGCGGTCGGCATCGCGCACCGATATCCACACGTTCTCGCCGCGCGGCGTGAACTCCAGGTGCATGACCCCCTTGCCCGGCTGCAGCGCCTGCACGATCTCCAGCGACTGGGTGTCGATGATTTGCACGGTGTCGTTCAAGGGGTGGGCGAAGTTGACCCAGACCTGGCGGCCGTCCGGCCGGGCGACGGCGAAAACCGGCTGGCCGTGGACGGGGATGCGGCCGATCTCGGAAAAGGTTACGGCATTGAGGACCAGTAGCTCATGCCGGCCAACCGCTGGCAGGAAGATGCGGTCGCCGGCGCGGGCCCAGCCTTCCAGATGCGGCATCTTGTAAACCGGCAGCTTTTCCTCGCCACGGCCATAGCCATCGAGCAGGCGACGCACGCCGGCCTCGGGCCGCCATAGATCGAGCATGGCCAAGCCGTCTTCGCCGAACAGGCCGGCGATATAAGTGCGCCCGTCCGGCGTGATCAAGCCGTCGTACGGTTGCTGGCCGACGTCGGCGAACTTTGTAATCGCGGGCTTGTCCGGCTGGCTAACGTCGGCGATCCAGATCTCGCCGGCATCGTACAGGCTGAACACGAAACGGTCGCCGGGCGCATCGACCAGGCCGACCACCTTGGAGCGAGCGCCGTTCGAGCCATAGATGGCCGGGATGTCAGCGACTGGCGCCAGGGTCTCGGTATCGAAGATACGTACGCCGCCGGGCTCGTAGTTGGAAACGGCGATCAGAGTCCCGTCCTGCGAAATGGCGCCGCCAATGCTGTTGCCTGCCTGCAAGACACGCTTGACCAGGCGCCGGGTGAGCAGGTCGAGCTTGCTCAGGCCGCCGTCGCGGCCAAAGACGAAGGCATAACGCCCATCGCGCGAAAATACCGCGGAGGCGTGACTCAGATCGCCCAAGCCCTCGATACGGTCCAGGCTGGTGCGCTCGCTGGTCTCTATGATCTGCACCGATCCGGCTGTGCGCTCGATGACGATGCCCAGATCACCGGTGCCGCGCATCTCCTCGGCGCCCGCCGCGCCGGAGGTGACAGCGAGACACAGCAGGGCGAGCAGCAGGCGCGCCGGACTGGTTACAAGGGTCATTCGGCCAAGCCTCCTTTTAGTTGGCGCACCATCCAAGCCGCCTCGTTGGGATTGATCTCGAAGCGCCAAGGCGGCATGGGCGTGCCCGGCCGGCCATCGAGGATCGCTGCAATCAGCGCGTCGTCGGGTGTTTCGGCCAGACTTTGCGGCAACAGCGGTGGCGCTAACCCACCGCCCATGGTGCTGCCATGGCAGGAGCCGCAGTCTTGGCGCAAAAGATAGAGGAGTGCCGCCTGACGCTCGCTACCCAGCGGTGCGGCGCTAGCGGTGGAGGCGGTCAGAATTAGCGCCGCCGCAAGCATGCCAACGACCTTAAGCACGCTCGGCTCGCATGGGCATCGCCGCCGGTTCGGCCAGCACGTCGGCCAAGGCAACGACGCGGCCGATGAGGAAAAGCACCGGTCCCCCGAACGCGGCTGTCTCAGCCGCCTCGGCGATGTCGGCCAGGGTGGCGATGACATGCTGCTGTCGAACCGTGGTGCCGTTGCACACAGCCGCTGCTGGGGTGGCCGGCGACAGGCCTTGTGCCAGCAGGCGCTCGACGATGCGGCTAATCTGCGCTTTGGCCATGTAGACAACCAACGTGGTCTGCGGATCCGCCAGGCCATGCCAATCGAGGTCTATATCGCCCTCGGCGCAGCAGTGTCCGGTTACATAACGCACACCGGTGGCTAGGCCACGGTGGGTAAGTGGCACGCCGATCGCGGCGGCGCAGGCCGAAGCAGAGGTGATGCCGGGCACCACCTCGAAGCGCAAGCCGTGCGCGGCCAGCGCCGCGGCTTCCTCGCTGCCGCGGCCGAAGACAAAGGGATCGCCGCCCTTCAGTCGCACTACGCGTCGGTTGCGCTGGGCTAGGGCCACCAGAACTGAGTTGATTTCCTCCTGCGGCACCGGGTGGTGACCCGGTTGCTTACCCACGTCGATGCGTGCCGTGCCCGGAGGTATCAGGGCGATAATCTCCGGTGAGACCAGGCGGTCGTAAACGACCACTTCGGCGGACTCCAATAACCGTCGCGCCTTGACGGTCAGCAAATCCGGGTCGCCGGGGCCGGCACCCACAAGGTAGACGGTCGATTTAGTCACGCGGGACACCTTCACTTGGCTGCACGTTATCTTTTGCCGGTCGGGACGGGCCGCCGGCGGTGCCATGGTTTGCACCGCCGGATGCGCGCCGTCGCCTTCTAGTAGATGTCGAGTCGCGTGTTGTAGACGTTGAACTTGCCGGTCGGCGTGACCAGCCGCGGATCGCGGATGACCGCCTTGAGCTTGCGTGTCTTGTCGTCCACCACGACGATGGCTGATTCCTGGTTCTTCGCATTCCAGACCGAGAACCAGACCTCGTCGCCGGCTTTGTTGTATTCGCCTTGCACGACGCGGCGCACGCCTTCGGAGATGCCCGACCACTCGCCGATGGGCAGCACCTCGTACTCCTTGTCGAGATCATCGATGTCGAAGACCGCGACCGACGAGGCGAGCTCGGCCTCCGGGTTGAGCGGCGTATCGACGTAAAGGTTCTTCGACTTCGGGTGCGTTTTGATAAACAGCGAGCCGCCGCCCTGACCCTCGAGGGTCTGCACCACTTTCCAGGCGTTTTCCGCGTGCTTCTCCGGATCGGTGCCAATCAAAGAAATGGTCTCGTCGCCCAGATGGCTGGTAGCCCACACGGGTCCGTATTTTGGATGCACGAAGTTTGCGCCCCGTCCCGGATGCGGCTTGATTCCGGTCTTGATTAGAGCAACCAGCTTGCGGTCCTTGGTATCGACGACGGCGACCGTATCGCGGGCATTGGCGGCGACCAGGAAATACCGTCCCGTGGAATCGAAACCACCATCGTGCAGGAACCGCTCGGCATCGATGGTGATGACATTGAGGTTCTTGATGTCAGCATAGTTGACCAGCAGGATCTTGCCGGTCTCCTTGACGTTGACCACGAACTCCGGATGGTAGTGCGAGGCGACGATGGCGGCGACGCGTGGCTCCGGGTGGTATTCCTGTGTATCGACGGTCATGACGCGGGTGGAGACGACCTTCAGCGGCTCCAGGGTATTCCCGTCCATGATCACGTACTGCGGCGGCCCATAGGCCCCGGCAATCGCGTATTTGTCCTCCCAACCTTTCATCTTCGAAGTTTCGACCGAGCGTGCTTCGATGCCGATCTTGAGCTCGGCGACGGTGGCCGGATGCTCCATCCACAGATCGATCAAATTGATCTTGGCGTCACGGCCGATGGCGAAGAGATACCGCCCCGAGGCGGATATCCGCGAAATGTGCACGGCATAGCCGGTCTTGATGACTTCGACGATTTTCTTCGATTTGCCGTCGATCAAAGCGATCTCGCCAGTGTCGCGCAGCGTCACCGAGAACAAATTATCCAAGTCCAGCTTGTTCATCTGCTTCTTTGGCCGCTGGTCCACCGCGATCTGAACCTTCCAGGCCTCGCGCATCTCCTTCATGCCGAACTCCGGCGGCGTCGGCGGATCGATCAACAGGTAGCGGGCCATCATATCCACATCCTGCTCCGATAGATCGCCTGACGTTCCCCAGTTCGGCATTCCGCCCGGCGAGCCGTAGGTGATGAAGTCGCGCAGGTACTCGTAGCCCTGTTCGCGGGTGATGTCGGTGGTCAGAGCCTTGCCTGTCGCGCCCTTGCGCAGGACGCCGTGACAGCCGGCGCAGCGCTGGAAATAGATCTGGTTGGCATGCTGATAGTCGTCGCCGGTGAGGGTCGGTAGGCCAGGCTTTACCCCGGGTTCTTCGACCGGCTGGTCGCGCAGGACGTCCAGGCTCGGCTCGTATTTCTCCGCTGGCGTGGTCCCGTGCTTCTTGAGATCGGCGGGATCCGGTTTTTTGTCGGCGGCGGCCAGAACCGCGCCTGAAGCTAATGTCACAGAAATCAGTGCAGCGAGAACGCCGGCCATTACTCGCATCATCGGGGGCCTCCGTATGAGCAAAATGAAAGTGGCCGCATGCTATGGTCTTGTGTGATCTGGGTTCTTTGACATAGGTCAATTGCCGAGCGGAATTCGGACCGGCTTGCCGGGTTTATCCATTGACCTAGGTCAATGCCGGCTGGTTCCGCGGGTCTCTATGATCCGTCCCGCCATGGCTAGACCGTTTTCATTGCGCTGCTCCGTCCGCGGCGACGGGTGTTTTACGCGCCTTGTCGCCACGGTATTGGCGCTTGCGGCATGGCTCGTGACGCCACAACCTGTGGATGCAGCGCACGAGATAGCGCCGGCCGAGGTTCTGGCCAAGGTCTTTCCCGGTGCGGAGAGGGCCGGGGCGTTTGTTGGCGAGCCACCGGCGGCGGTCGTCTTTGCCGAGGGTGCGCCGGCAGGCTATTTGCTCTCCACCGCGGACGTCATCGGCTCGGTGGGGTTCTCCGGCAAGCCGCTGGATGTCCTGGTGGGCTTGCGCAACGACGGCTCGATCGCCGGCGCCGTTCTGCTCAAGCACGATGAGCCGATCTTGATCATCGGCATCCCGCACGAGCGGCTGCGTGCCTTTGTGGCCGGATTCGCCGGGCTCGATATACGGCAACCTGTCGTTGTCACGGAGTCGCCGGCGCCGGCGGCCGGTGTTCCCGATGCCATCAGCGGCGCTACGGTCAGCAGCCTGGTCATTCGCGACGCCATTGTCCGGGCCGCCCGGGTGGTCGCGACCTCGCGCGGGATGTTCGGCGACGGTCGCGGCGGCGCCCGGCTTGACCGCGAATCCTTCGCCCCGGCTGGTTGGGAGGAACTGCTCGCCGACGGGTCCATAGCTCGCCTTCGTCTAACGCGCGGTGCGGTCGCACGCGCCCTGGATGAGGATGCCGATGCAGCGCCCGAGTCTCTGTTCATCGACCTTTTCGTGGCGCTGGCAACGCCACCGCGTATCGGCCAGAACCTGCTCGGCCGGCGCGAGTACACGCGCCTGTCGGCGGCGATGGGCGCGGACGACACCGCGATCCTGGTTGCCGCCAACGGACTCTATTCGTTCAAGGGAACCGCCTATGTCCGAAGCGGGGTCTTCGACCGGGTACAGCTTGTCCAGGGCGACAAGACCATTCGCTTGGATCACAGCCGCTACCGCAACATCGAGGCGTTGGCGGCGCCCGACGCGCCGGAGCTTCGCGAAACCGGGATTTTCGTAATTACCGCCGATTCAGGGTTCGATCCGCTGGCGCCCTGGCGTCTGGAACTGCTTGTCGAGAGAGAGACGGCGCAAGGATCGGCCGTGCAGACGACCTTTGCCCTCGAGTATGACCTGCCACCGCGTTACCACCGCCTAGAAGGGGCAACCGCCGTGGCCGAGCCGATGCCGGATGAGCCGCTGTGGGTCGGCATGTGGCAGCGGCGCGTGGGTGCTATCATCGGCATGGCCGTCATGTTGACAGTCTTGACAGCCATCCTGGTCTTTGAAGATGTGATCGCCCAGCGTCAACATCTCTACCAGTGGACGCGCTGGGTCTTTCTCGCCGTCACCGTCGTTTGGCTTGGCTGGATTGCCGGGGCACAGTTGTCCGTGGTCAACGTGCTGACCTTTGGTCACTCGCTGTTGACCGGATTCCGCTGGGAGTTCTTTCTGCTCGACCCGTTGATCTTCATTCTGTGGAGCTATGTGGCGGTGGCCATGTTGTTCTGGGCGCGCGGCGTCTTCTGTGGCTGGCTCTGTCCCTTCGGTGCCTTGCAGGAGCTATTGGCCGAGGCGGCGCGCCGTCTGGGCATTCCGCGCGTACAAGTGCCCTTCGCCCTGCACGAGCGCCTGTGGCCGATCAAGTACGCCATCTTCCTGGGACTCTTCGCGGTATCCCTGAGTTCGACCAACCTGGCCGTCCTCGGTGCCGAGGTGGAGCCCTTCAAGACGGCCATCGCCCTCAAGTTCGTGCGCCATTGGCCATTCGTCGCCTATGCGTTGGCCCTGCTAACGGCCGGGTTGTTCATCGAGCGATTCTTTTGTCGTTATCTGTGTCCACTTGGCGCGGCGTTGGCGATACCGGCGCGCTTGCACATGTTCGACTGGCTGAAGCGCCGCCACCAGTGCGGCCGCGAATGCCACATCTGCGCCATACATTGCCCGGTCCAGGCGATCCATCCGAACGGTGCCATCAATCCGAATGAATGCATCCACTGCTTGAAGTGCCAGCGGCTTTATTTCGATGCGTTCACCTGTCCGCCGCTCATCGTTCGCCGCAAACGGCGCCAGGAGCGGGCGGAAGCGCGGAGCACGGGAGCCTGAAATGATGAACAGTCTGTCCCAGCCAGTCAGCCGCCGCCGGGCCATAACGATCCTGGCCGCGGGCGTTGGCGCGGCACTCGTCCCGGCTCCATTGCCGGCTACGCCATTGTCCCGGTTCGAATGGACCGGGACCGCCCTGGGCGCACCGGCGCGCATCATGCTCCAGCACCGCCAGCGTACCGTGGCGGCCGACGCGGTGGCGGCGTGCGTCGCCGAGGTCGCGCGGCTGGAACGGGAGTTTAGCCTCTATCGTTCGGACTCGGCGCTTAGCCGCCTGAATCGCGACGGGTACCTTGCGGCGCCATCGCACGATATGCGCCGCCTGCTGTCCGCGTGCCACCGGTTTGGCGAGCTGAGCGACGGCGCTTTCGATGTGACCGTACAACCCCTTTGGCGCCTCTATGCCCGGCATTTTGCGAACACCTCCGATGCCGTCGAAGGACCCGCGGCAGCAGAGTTGGCGGCGGCGCTGGCGCTGGTCGATTACCGGCGCATCGCGATCGCGCCGGATCGCATTGTTCTGCCACCGGGCATGGGGCTTACCCTCAATGGCATCGCCCAGGGCTACATCACCGATCGGGCCGCCGATCTGTTGCGCGCTCGCGGCTGGCGCCATGTACTGATCGACCTGGGCGAGATTCGCGCCCTCGACGACCGGCCGGACGGCCGCCCGTGGTCGATCGCCCTCGCCGGGACGGGGAGCGTGCCCATCGCTGACCAAGCGGTTGCGACGTCAGCCGGTTCGGGCACCCCGTTCACGCAGGACGGCCGCGCTCACCACCTGTTCAATCCGAGGACCGGGCGCAGTGCCAACACCTACCGCAGCGTCACGGTGATGGCCGCGCAGGCCACGGTCGCGGACGCCTTATCGAGCGCGATCTATGTAGCACCACGTGCGGAGGCGGCGCGG
>JAJFGP010000018.1 GCA_021776055.1 Kiloniellaceae bacterium | reverse complement strand
ACATGCTGCGGGCGTCGAAGCCGTGAATGGGGTCGCAACCCCAACCGACCTAAGAATCCTGGCGTGTCGGCCAAGGGATGCGGCCGAACTCGACGCCTTCTTCGCTCAGGTCGCGTGCCTCGTCGTCGGAGGTTTCGCCGTAAATGCCGCGCGCATCGGTTTCGCCGTAATGAATTTTCCGCGCTTCCTCGGCGAATTCGGGGCCGACGTAGTCGCAGCTTTCCTCGACCTTGCGCCGTATTTCGCGCGCCGCGCGCATCAACGCGCCTTGCATCTTCTCTTCTCGATCCGGCGCCGGCGAATCGCTTCCGCGCGCCTTGGCCACGCGCGGAGCCATCGGCGCTTTTTCAACGCGCCGCGAACCGCATGTGGGGCAAGTCACCTTGCCCGCCGCTGCCTGCTCGTCATAGGCGGCACTGTCACGAAACCAGGCTTCGAAGCCGTGGCTTTTTCGGCATCTCAAGTCGTAAACGATCATTGCGAATCCATCGCTCGTAATCGACACGTGGCCGGGTATCGAGGCATTCGGCTACACCCCTCAAACATGGCGCCTATTTCGGCTTCCGGCAAGGCCCGAGGACCAACCAATATTTACTCAACTTTGGTCATCCCGGATAGCTCGCGTCGCCAGCCAAATCGAGGATTTGGGGCGATCCGGCTTCCGGCATGACAGACTAAATTTCGAGTCAGCCTAGGACATAGTACGGTATGGCAATGAGTGCACCACCCGACAAAGATCCCCGCCGCCACCTGGCTCTGACCGAGCCTTCGGCCTGGGTAGAACGCTTTGCCGGCCTGATCGCCCCCGGCGGCCCAATCCTGGATGTAGCCTGCGGGGGCGGCCGGCACACCCGCCTATTCCTCGCCCGTGGGCACCCGGTAACGGCGGTGGACAGGGATATATCCGCCCTCGCCGACCTGGGCGGGCAGCCGGGCCTGGAGCGCCTGGAAGTCGATCTGGAGGATAGTGGGCCCTTCCCCCTCGCCGGCCGCCAATTCGCCGGCGTCATCGTGACCAACTATCTGCACCGGCCACTGTTTCCGGCGTTGATCGCGACCCTAACGCCGGGCGGGGTGCTGATCATGGCGACCTTCGCCCAGGGCAACGAACGCTTTGGCCGACCGCGCAACCCGGATCACCTGCTGCGCCCCGGCGAGTTGCTGGAGGCCGTGCACGGCACTCTAAGAGTCTTGGCCTACGAGGATTTGCTGGTCGAACATCCGCGGCCGGCGGCGGTGCAGCGCATCTGCGCCCGGAATGAGGGCAAAGCAAGCTAGTGGGCTAATTCCGGCAACTGATACCCTCTCCCCAGCGTGGGAGAGGGTGGCGCGCGCAGCGCGCCGGGTGAGGGGGCGCCGCCGTAAGGCGGCATATAAACAAGCCATGACTCGCTCGACGCGCGGACGCGCTTCCCCCCACCCTAACCCTCCCCCACAAGGGGGGAGGGGATTTTATTTAGCCAGTCCTCTGGCGGGTGGTCTATTCGCTGGCAACGCGGACCTGCGCGGCCTCCGGCACCCCGGGGCCGTTGAAGCGGCGGTCATGACGCAACGCCGGCACCATGGCACGCGCTTTCTCGACCTGGGCCGGATCGATCTCGGCCAAAGTGACACCCGGCGCCTCGCCGCCATCGGCCAACACCTCGCCCCACGGGGCGACGATCAGGGAATGGCCGAAGGTTTGCCGGCCCTTCGCATGCGTCCCGCATTGCGCCGGGGCAAAAACGAAACAGCCGGTCTCGATGGCCCGCGCCCGCAACAGCACGTGCCAATGCGCCTCGCCAGTGAACTTGGTGAAGGCGGCCGGAACGCTAAGAAACGCCGCCCCCGAATGCGCCAACGCCCGGTACAAATAAGGAAAACGCAGATCGTAACAGACGGTTAGCCCCAAACGGCCCCACGGCAGATCGGCGAGAACCGCCGTGTCCCCGGCCTGGAAAGAGCGGGATTCCCGGTAACTTTGCCCGTCCGGAATTTCCACGTCGAACATGTGAATCTTGTCATAGCGCGCCACGATGCGCCCCGCCGGATCGAGCAAGATCGACCGGTTCGCGGCCCGGTCCTCGGCAACCCGCACGACCAGGGAGCCGACCAGCAGCCAGATCTGTAGCTCCGCTGCCAGCGCCTGGAACGCGGCCAGGGCCGTATCCTCGGCCTCGGGAACGGCCTTGGCCAGCAGGGCCGTGCGCGTTGGCTCCAGCATGTTGGTAATCTCGGGGGTCATGACCAGATCGGCACCTTCGGCGCGTGCCTGGCGAATCAAAGCGCTGGCAGCAGCGATATTCTCGGCCGGCTCCCGCCCCGAGGTCATCTGCACACAGGCGGCGGTGAATTTCAGCTCGCACCATCCAGCATTGGCGTCAGCTTCCCAGCCGCCTCAAGGGCATAGATCTCATCGCAATTGCCGATATGCCGGCCATCCACGAAGATCTGCGGCACGCTAGTGCGGCCGCCGCTGCGCGTGTTCATTTCGGCGCGACGCCCCGGCTGCAACATCACGTCGATCTCCTCATATTCCACGCCCTTGCTCTCGAGCAGACTCTTGGCTCGGTAGCAAAAGGGGCACAGAAAAGTGGAGAAGATTTCGATATGCGCCATGCTTGAAGCTTACCTGTGAAGTTCTTGATGTCAGGATAATGTAGGCAAAGACGCGCCGGATTTACAGGGCCCTTTAAGCGTCGGCTCGGATCACCCGGGCCAGAACCAGCACATCCACCGCCGATGCCCCGGCCTGGCGCAGAGTCCTGACACACGCCGAGACCGTCGATCCGGTGGTCATCACGTCGTCGACCAGCAGAATCCGCCGATCCCGCAACATGGCTTGCTTGGCCGGATGCACGGCAAAGGCACCGGCGACGTTGCGCTCGCGCGCCGAGGCACTCAAATGCCCCTGCGAGATCGTATGCCGGCGCCGGCACAGCACATCCGGCGCTACCGGTAGCCGAGTCTGCCGGCCCAAGGCCTGCGCCAACAGCGCCGCCTGATTGTAGCGGCGGGTGAACAGCCGCCGCCAATGCAGCGGCACCGGCACAATCAGCTCCGCCTCGGCAAGCAGTTCCTGCCCGGCGCGCGCCAACCAGGTACCGTAAGCGGACGCACCCTCCGTCCGGTCGGCGTGCTTGAAACCCAGGACCAAGCCACGGCTATGGTCGTCGTAGCGCATCACGGCGCGGGCCCGGTCGAAGGCCGGCCGATCTCGGGCACACGCCCCGCAGAGTGCCGCGGGACCCGACTCGAAAGCGAAGGGCAAGCCACAGAGGGAACAATGCGGCGGGGCAAGAAAATCGATCCCTTGCCAGCATGGGGAACACAACGCCCCAGGCCGCTCGACCGTGCCGCCGCAAGCAAGGCAGCGCGGCGGCAGCACCGAATTGAGCGCCAGCGCCGAAAGCTGACGCACACCCCGGCCAAGGACTGTCATGGCAGACATGGCGGATAGTCTCCGGCCACCGGCCCAGCGAGTCAAACCGGGGCCATTCGGCTTGGCCCTATCATCCCCCGGCGCCATAGTGCGGCCATGAGCGACGCAATGACCATCTTCGACCGGTGCCTGCTGCGCCAACGCCGCGACCGGGCCGCACGGCACACCGGCGCCATACCATCCCTGTTCGCCGAGACTAACGAGCGCCTGGCCGAACGCCTGGAAGATATGGCGCGCGGCTTTCCCCAAGCCCTCGACCTCGGTTGCCGCGACGGTGCTTTGGCATCGGCATTGCGCGGCCGCGGCGGTATCGATTCTCTCGTGCAATGCGATCTGTCGCCATCCATGGCCCGGCGCGCCGCCGAAACCGGCCGGCCAACCCTGGTCGCCGATGAGGAGGCCCTACCCCTCGCCGAGCACACATTCGATCTGGTCTTCAGCAGCCTGGCCCTGCATTGGGTCAACGATCTGCCCGGGTCGCTGCTACAGATCCGCAGATGCTTACGACCCGACGGCTTGTTCCTCTGCGCGATGTTCGGCGGCGGCACGTTGCACGAACTGCGCACCGCGTGGTTGCAGGCCGAACTGGATGTCGAAGGCGGTGCCAGTCCGCGCATCTCTCCCTTCGTCGATATCCGCGATGCCGGCAATCTGCTTCAACGTGCCGGCTTTGCTTTGCCGGTCGCCGATGCGGACACGCTCAGCGTGTCTTATCCCGATGCCCTCACCCTGATGCGCGATCTGCGCACCATGGGCGAAAGCAACGCCCTGCACGAGCGACGGCGCACGCCAACCCGCCGCGAGACCTTCCTGCGCGCCGCCGCCGTGTATGCCGAGCGCTTTGGCCGTGCCGACGGCAGCGTGCCGGCGACCTTCGAGATCGTCTATCTCACTGCCTGGGCCCCGCACCCGGATCAGCAACGGCCGCTAGCCCCCGGTAGCGCCCGTGGACGTCTGGCCGATGTCTTGGACAGCCCCGAGGTTTCGGCCGGCGATGCAGCGGCGCCCAAACCGCGCCGCTAAAGCAAATCGCGCAGCAGCGGGATCAACGGCGCATCCGCCGGTGGCATGGGATAGTCGCCCAGGCGTGCGGGCCGCACCCAGGTCAGTTCCTGCCCCTCGACGGCACGCATGGTGCCGATCCAAGTCCGGCAAACATAGAGCGGCATGAGCAGATGAAAGGTCTCGTATGGGTGTGAGGCGAAGCCGATAGGCGCCAGGCAGCTCTGCCGGGTGTCGATATCCAACTCCTCGCGCAACTCGCGTACCAAGGCGGCCTCCGGTGTTTCGCCAGGGCGCAGCTTGCCGCCAGGAAATTCCCACAAGCCAGCCATCTCTTTGCCCTCGGGCCGGCGCGCCAGCAATACCCGCCCGTCCGCATCTATCAGAGCAACGGCGGCAACGAGCACCAAGGGCCCGGTCAAGCCAGCGGGTGCCGCCTCGCTGGCGTCCCAACAGCCGCCCGGCGCCATTTCAGCTTCGGTAGTCGGCATTGATATCGATGTAACCGTGCGTGAGGTCGCACGTCCACACGGTGGCCTTACCGCGACCGACACCCACATCGACGGCGATGTGGATGTCACGCCCTTGCATATGCCGGGCGACCGGCGCCTCGTCATAGCCGGGCACTACCTGACCGTCGCGGGCAACGGCCACACCACCGATTTCGATGCTCAGCCGGTCGCGATCGGCACGCTCGCCCGCCTTGCCCACGGCCATGACGATGCGGCCCCAATTCGGGTCCTGGCCGGCGATAGCCGTCTTCACCAGCGGCGAGTTACCGATGGCCAGACCAATGCGCCGCGCCGCCCGGCGCGAAGCGGCGCCCGAAACCTCGATGGTCACAAACTTCTGCGCCCCCTCGCCGTCGCGCACCACCTGATGCGCCAGATCGCGCAGCACATCGCCAAGGGCGGCGCGAAAGGCGCGCAGGTGCGGGTCGGATGGGCCGGTCACACGACGATGTTTCGTCGCGCCCGTAGCGCAGAGCAGCAGCGTATCGCTGGTCGAGGTATCGCTATCCACGGTGATCGAATTGAACGAGGCATCGGCGGCGGGCTTGAGCAGGGCCTGCAGCGTCTTGGCCGGAATCTTGGCGTCGGTGACCACGAAGGAAAGCATGGTCGCCATGTCCGGCGCGATCATGCCCGCACCCTTGGCGATGCCGTTGAGGGTCACCGGCACGCCGCCGATCTCGGCCTGCCGCGTGGCGCCCTTGGGATAGGTGTCAGTGGTCATGATGGCCGCAGCCGCGGCCGGCCAACTGTCCGCCGCCAGATCGGCGCGCAAACCGCCCAACGCCCCGGTCAGCTGCCGATCCGGCAACTCTTCGCCGATGACCCCAGTGGAAGCGACGAAGACCTCGCGCGATTTGCATTTAAGCTTGCGCGCCACCGCGCTGACGACACGGCCTACCGAATTAGTGCCCGCTGCACCGGTAAAGGCATTGGCGTTCCCAGCGTTGATGATGATGGCCCGCGCCCGGCCACCGGTCAGCGCCTTGCGGCACCACAGAACCGGCGCCGATGCAGTCAGCGAGCGGGTGAATACACCGGCAATCGCCGTTCCCGGTGCAAGCTCGATCAGGCAGGCATCGCTGCGGTCCTTGTACTTGATACCGCAGGCCCGCGCCGCCAAGCGGACTCCGGCCATCGGCGGCAACGTCGGAAACCGCGCTGGTGCCAGGGGTGAGCGTTGCACTGCCATGGATGTGCTAGGCGGCCGCCCGCGACTACTGCGTCGTCTCGGGGGCTCCCGGCGCTGCCTCGCCCGCCGGTAGGATCTCGACATCCGCCCCGTCGCGCAGATCCCCCAGGATCGCTTCCACGGCATCGCGCGACATATCTTCGCGCAGTTGGGATTCCATCTCGGCGAAAGCCGGCTGTGCCACCTCACGCCGGTCCACGACCTTGATCACGTGCCAGCCGAATTGGGTTTGCGTGGGCTCCTTGGAATGCTCGCCGGGTTGCAGGCCTGCGGCCGCGGTGGAAAATTCCGGCACCATCTGATCGGCGGTGAAATACCCCAGATCACCGCCTTGCGCCGCCGAGGGACCGGTCGAACTTTCCTTCGCCAGTTCCGCGAATTCGGCACCGTCGTTTAGTTTGACGATGACCTCTCGCGCCTCCTCCTCGGTCTTGAGCAGGATGTGGCTGGCCTGTTGCTCGCTCTTCGGCGGATTTTCCTCAAGGAACTTGGCGTAGGCCTGACGTATGGCATCGTCGGTCACCCGGGCCTCGATCTTGCGCTCCAGATAAACCTCGCGAATGGCGCGGTCCTCGGCTTCGGCGATACGCGCTTTAACTTCCTCGTCCTCGCCGAGGCCATCGGCCCGGCCGGCTTTGCCCGCCAAGCGAAAATCGACAACGCGGCGCACCAGAAGCGGATAAATCTGGCCGAACTGGTTCTGATACTGGGGCGGCAGGTTGGCGGCCAGCTTCAAAACCTCAATCATCAGGATATCCTCGCCATCGACGCGCGCGACGACCTGATTTTCGTCAATATCGGGCTCTTGCGCAGCGAGAGGGCCGGGGGCCAAAAGCAAAGCCGCGGCAAAGGCGGTAAGTAGAACACGGGGGGTCAGCATAGACAGATCTCCTCGGACCGGCACCGTCGGTCGGCGGACCACGGCACTTTATGCGGGTTTGCGCCCATCATGCACCTGGCGACGCCAAGTACAAGACTGGCAAGACGTTATTGGCGGGCATCGGAGGTCTCGGGAAACAGCTCGATATCGGCCCTGCGGCGCAGATCGGCAAGTGCCCGTTCGAGCAACTCGCGGCCTGCTTCCTGGCGCAGGTCATCGCGCATTTTGAAGAACGAGCGCGGTGTTTCCTCACGCCGATCCTCGACCTTAATCACGTACCAACCGAACTTGGTTTCCAAGGGTGCCGGCGAATAGGTGCCAACCTTCAGGCGAAAGGCCATTTCGGCAAACTCCGGCGCCATCGAATCGCGCGTGAAATAGCCTACATCGCCCCCCTGCTCCGCGCTCGGCGCCTGCGACCGATGCTGTGCCAAGATGGTGAAATCGGCGCCAGCATCCAACGCGGCAATGGCGTCGAGCGCTTCCTCGCGGCTGTTCAACAGAATGTGACGCGCCCGGACTTCGGTCCGATCGGCCAGCCGCTGGCGATAGGCCTCGTATCGCGCGCGCAGGGTTTTGGTATCGATGGCAGCATCTATCTTCTGTTCGGCGAAGGCCTCGCTGATCGCCCGATCCTCGAATTCGGTGACCTTCCGGCGCACGCCCGGATCGTCGGCGAGGCCGGCCTCGCGCCCGGCGGTGACCAGCAGGCGGCGATCGATCAAGCGCCCCAGAAGGGCGGGAAGGATCGCCTCGATCCGGCCTTTATACGCCTCGGGTAGGTCGCCTGCCGAGGCCTGGACGTCCGCCCAACGGATCTCGTAACCGTCCACCCGGGCCAGCACCGGATCGCCCTTGCTCAGGGCATCCAGGGCGGCGCCGATACGCTCGGTCTGGTTTTCCGGATCGGGGCTATCGGTTTGCGCCCAAACGGGACTCAGCCCCGCCAAAGCGACGACCAAGCCCGAAATCAGCAATCGCGCGCCTCGTGTCATGGGGCGGATCATGCATGCCCGAGCGCCTGGCACAAGGGAGAGTGCCAGATTTTGCGGTTTCTTGGCGTTGACAGACTTGACCTGGGAGCCTATCTGTCAGGACACGATAGGCGACCTTTTCCAGCCCCTTATCCTAATTCGAGGTTGCGCATGCTCGGCGCTATCGCCAAGCGCATGTTTGGTTCCGCCAACGACCGGTTCCTAAAGGAGCTGGCGCCGGCTGTTGACGCCATCAATGCCCTGGAGCCGGAGCTTGAGGCGCTGAGCGACGAGGCGTTGGCCGCCCGCACCGTGGACTTCCGCCAACGGGTCGCCAATGGCGAAAGCCTGGACGACCTACTGGTCGAAGCCTTTGCTACCGTACGCGAGGCGGCAAAACGCACCCTCGGCCAGCGGCATTT
The DNA here is from genome assembly GCA_021776055.1 of Kiloniellaceae bacterium. Classification (GTDB taxonomy): domain Bacteria; phylum Pseudomonadota; class Alphaproteobacteria; order Kiloniellales; family J153; genus JAJFGI01. Next base: position 957 of record JAJFGP010000018.1, on the reverse strand, counting down.
CGATGTGCAGCTTATCGGCGGCATGGTCCTGCACCGGGGCATGATCTCCGAGATGAAGACCGGCGAGGGTAAAACCCTGGTCGCCACCCTGGCCGTCTATCTCAACAGCCTGGCGGGCCATGGCGTGCATGTGGTCACCGTCAACGACTACCTAGCCAAGCGCGATGCCGAGTGGATGGGCCGTATATACACATTCCTGGGGCTTACCGCAGGCTGCATCGTGCACGGCTTAAACAATGCCGAGCGCCGCGCCGCTTATGCCTGCGATGTGACGTATGCGACCAACAACGAGCTCGGCTTCGATTACCTACGCGACAATATGGCCTTCCAACTCGAGGAGATGGTGCAGCGAGATTTCAATTTCGCCATCGTCGACGAGGTCGACTCGATTCTCATCGACGAGGCGCGCACGCCGTTGATCATCTCCGGACCGGCCGAAGATTCCTCGGAAATGTACATCAAGATCGATGCACTGATCCCGCTGCTCGATGCCGAGCACTACGAAAAGGACGAGAAGGTCCGCACGGTCTCCCTGACCGAGACCGGCACCGAGCGCATCGAGGAAATTTTGCGCGAGAAGGACTTGCTTTCGGGCGAGTCCCTCTACGACATCGAAAACGTTAGCCTGGTGCATCACGTCAATCAAGCATTGCGGGCGCACGCCCTGTTCAGCCGCGACACCGATTACATCGTCAAGGACAATAAAGTCATCATCATCGACGAGTTTACCGGCCGCATGATGGAAGGCCGGCGGTATTCGGAAGGCCAACACCAGGCGCTAGAGGCAAAGGAACGGGTGCCGATCCAGCAGGAAAACCAGACTCTGGCATCGATTACCTTCCAGAACTATTTCCGCCTCTATCCCAAACTGGCGGGCATGACCGGCACGGCCATGACGGAAGCGGCCGAGTTTCTGGACATCTACAATCTCGAAGTTATCGAGATTCCGACCAACCT
>JAJFGP010000170.1 GCA_021776055.1 Kiloniellaceae bacterium | reverse complement strand
CGTAACATAAATACTTAGTATTTGTGAGATGGAGTTTAGGTAGAGCAATAATCTTCTGGTGACCCTGGCGAGCGTGGGCGGTACGAAGCGACCCCGTGGCGAGGAAACACCGAAGTGGGAGGTGGTTCTTTGGTGCGCGATGCCACGACCTCAGAACCCTGGCGGGTCGGCGTGTTATTTTCGAGTAGCGGCTTTATGGCCGTTATCGAGGATACTCAGTTGCGTGGTGCCTTGACCGCCATCGACGAGATTAATGATGCCGGCGGTATAAACGGCCGTCCCATTGAACCCGTATTGTATGACCCGGCTTCGGAGGTGCTTGCATTTGGGCGCTATGCCAAGAAGCTGATGGTCGAGGACGGCATTACGACGATTTTTGGTTGCTACACATCCAGTAGCCGCAAGGCGGTTTTGCCCGTTGTTGAGCGCTTGAACGGGTGCTGTCAGGTTAAAGCGAACGGGTCTCCAAAACCGTGGGGTCCGCGAGCTCAGGCCGCAAGTTAACGCCACTCGGCAAGTGCGTTGGAGCGGTTGAGTTTGAAGTTTTTGCGGTTATAAAGATGACGTTCCTGGTTGAAGTGATTGCGGACTGAGGAATGGACCGAGGCGAATTTCTGTAGCGATTTTGCGCTCCTGAACTTCGCCATCGCCTGCTCACGTCGTCGGAACGGCTGATATGAATTCTCGACCCGATTGTTGAGCCAACGCCCAGTCTCCTGGCGTTCGGCATTTCCGATAATCTTCATCGCTGAGCAGTACGACCGAAGCTGGTCGGTTACGATAGGCCGTGGTCGACCGTAGCGCTTCATCGTGCGCTTTAGAAAATTGAGCGCAGCCTTGCGATCCCTGCGTTCCGTGACGAAAACCTCAAGCACTTCGCCTTCGTGATCAACTGCGCGCCAGAGATAGCGCGTTTGTCCATTGATCCGTATGAACACTTCGCCCAGGTGCCAGCGCCATTGCATCCCGGCCCGTATCTGAGCGGAACGCTTCTTTCTGATCTCGGCAGCGAACAATGGACCGAATCGATTCCACCAGGAACGCACCGTCTCGTGGCAGATATCGATCCCTCGCTCATGGAGTAGGTCCTCAACCTGCCGCAACGACAGAGGGAAGCGGACATACATCATCACCGCTAGGCGGATAACTTCGGTCGATGTCTTGAAATAGCGGAACGGGTTTCTCATCCACCGAGGCTACGGGGTGCACCTTACCAGCTCAAGTGGGTTTCCCCTGACACTGCCTGTCATTACGGTCTTTTTCAGTTGCCCCCGATTAACGTGACAATGCCATCTAGGTGGTCTGTGATCACGAGCAGCACTCCGTTTGTCCCGCTCAATGATGTCAAATTTCTTCGCCTATAGAATAGGTGTTATGATCATATATCAGACTTAGAACTAATTGATATCTTAAGAAAGAAGCTGCCCATCCCAGATGCCTGAAGTCACCATGTCTCTCACTTCGTCGTTGAGCTCCTCCGCAAACCTGACCACTGCGTTCGATGGAGTGCGCCCCAATGGTTGAGCCAATATAAGTTTGCGTGACAACACTGGATCAATCAACGGAGCTGCGCTCAATGCTCCGGACTCGATTTCAGCGTGAACAGAAGCAAGCGGCAGAATTGTTTTTCCCAGGCCTCGCCTTGTTAGATCCTTCAATGTTTGAAGTGAATCGGCTTCTACCGGGACGTTCAATGACATCTTTTTGCGGTCCGCCTCCTTTTCTATAAGAAACCGAAGGCTGTGGCTTGGCCCGGGTAAAATCAGATTGTGATCAACCAGCGTTTCAAACGGCACGGCGTGGTGTTGCGAGAGAGCATCTTCCGCATTTCCTACGAGGAACAAATTCTCGACGATCAGCGGTATCGCTCGGATATCCTTCGGGTTTTCTTGCGCATATATGATTGCTAAGTCAATTTCCCCTCGTTGCAGCCACTCCAAAAGATAGCCGGTGAACGCTGGAACAATTCTGAGTGTTACTTCCGGATACAAGTTCATGAATCTGTCGACTATCCGGGCTGCTAAAACATCACCAACCGTTGGCGGAACACCGATCACGACTTTACCCCGCACCGCACCTGCTTGCTCCGTCAGGTCAGCGCGCGTTTCCTCGATCTGGCGCAGTATGGAAACGGCTCGTGACAAGAGGAGTTCCCCTTCTTCAGTCAGAGTCATTCCTCGACCATGTCTCGAAAAAAGCGAAACTTTGAGCTCCTCTTCAAGCATGCGCACCTGACGACTCAGCGCCGGTTGCGCGATCCGCAATCTAGCAGACGCTTTGCTAAGGCTTCCAAGTTCGGCCACTAGCACAAAGGTATTGAGCTGTCGAAGGTCCATATCAGCTATATAATTACAGCATATCTATTTGTAAATACTTATATTTTACGCATGGCCAGTTCTGGACCTAAACTCTTGTCGAACAATTTGGATTTGGAAGAGGCGCATCCCTCCCAATGCTCGAAAAGACTCGCCAGCAATCGGATTGGCAGGACCAAGTTTATCCGGCCCTGAAATCAGTGAACGTGAAGCACGTCGCCTATGTTCCTGATGCAGGACATTCCAAAGCAATCAAAGAAGCCGAAACAGACATCGATGTGCATTCGGTTGTTTTGACAACCGAGGAAGAGGGCATTGGTTATCTCGCTGGCGCTTGGCTAGGTGGCGATCGTGGTGCCCTGTTGATGCAATCCAGCGGTGTTGGCAATTGTATCAACACCTTAGCTCTGCAGTGCTGCACGCGGTTCCCATTACTCATGCTTATCACGATGCGCGGCGATTGGGCAGAGTTCAACCAATGGCAGAATCCGATGGGTCAAGCGACGGAAGATGCTCTCAAGCTCATGGGTGTGATGACGTGGCGAGCGGATAAATCCGAAGACGTGGTGCCGCTTATTCGGGGTGCCGCCACCATGGCGTTTGACGGCGACAGCGCGTGCGCGGTTCTGCTGGGTCAACGGTTAATCGGAGAAAAAAAGTGGGTGGAGTAGTCCCCTCAGGAAACCTGGACAGGCGTGAAGTCGTCAAAACACTTTTGGCCGAGCGCAATGGGCTTTTGGTTGTAACGGGCCTTGGGTCCGCCTCCTACGATGTGATGGCGGCAGGAGACAATGATCACAACTATTATCTGTGGGCGGCCATGGGCAGTGCCGCGACCGTCGGTCTGGGGCTCGCAGAAGCACAACCTGAACGCAAAGCCGTTGTTGTAACTGGAGACGGTGAGCTTCTCATGGGCTTTGGCGCTCTGGCTACAATGGCGCTCAGAAAACCACCCAACCTCTCGATCGTTGTTCTGGACAATGGACACTACGGCGAAACGGGTATGCAGCCCAGCCACGCGGGGCGTGGCATCAAATTGGATCAAGTCGCCCAAGCATGTGGGTTCGATTGGACAGCTGAAATACGGGATATGGTTGGCGTTAAAGATCTCAGCCGACGCATTCATGTGGCAGATGGCCTGAAGTTCGCTGATGTCAAAATCAAAGCCAATAATCCACTTCGAGTTCTTCCGCCGAAAGATGGCGTCTACGTCAAGAACCGCTTCCGTGCAGTTCTTGGCCATGCGCCCAACTAAGGTTCATTTGGATGGCAGGCATACGACGCTTCGAGAATCTGGTAAACGGAGCGCGCTGTAAAAGCCAAACCGGCGAATGGATCGCGTCATCAGATCCCTATTCCGGAGAAGTTTGGGCGGAAGTTCCACAATGCGATGCCTCGGACGTGGATTATGCAGTCGAAGCTGCGCACCGAGCGTTCACAACCGGCCCCTGGGCCGAGATGAACCCAACACAGCGAGGAAAACTGCTTCGACGTCTTGGCGATTTGATCTCGCGCGATGCTGAAAAGCTCGCTGAACTGGAGGTGAGAGACAACGGAAAGCTCCGGGCCGAAATGGAAGGCCAGTTACGTTACATTCCTGAATGGTTTCACTACTTCGGAGGATTGGCAGACAAGATCGAGGGCGGTGTCCTTGACCTGAGCCCCATCTTCCCTCCATTCAGAAGTAGAGGCCGTTCTGGTTTTGGCCCATTTGGGCCGGGTGCGCAATGGGGCGGTGAGTGGAGCCCTCATGGCGCTCAGGCGATCCGCCCCATTGCCTGGCAAACGCGATA
>JAJFGP010000169.1 GCA_021776055.1 Kiloniellaceae bacterium | reverse complement strand
CCAGGTGCTTACCTCCGCCCAGGACTTGGCAAAACAATCGACCGAGCTGCGCACCGAGATCGACAACTTCCTCGAGCGGATCCGCGCCGCGTGAGCCGGGTCGTTGTCTGCGGAAGGCTTTAGCCCGAATTATTCTTGAATGGACTGATGATGAGAATAAAGACGGAGAATACGATGCAGAACAGCCACAAACGCGAAACCCGCTTGCGGTTTATGCGGCTATGCGTTCGCACTGTCCGAGCTCACGGATCTCGCGGTTCACACCTACCACTGGAAGGCGAAACAGTTGCGCGAGGTGATCACGGCGGTGAACAGCGCGGTGATGCTGGACATGGACTTCGCCATTTCGGTCTACTGGGAGCGGTCCGAGCAAGAGAACTCGATGCGGCCAAGGGCTTGACAACCCATTCGGGCAGTCTCTCACAGCAGATCGACACTTTTCTCAAATCCCTGGGTGCAGCTTGATGGTCCGAATCCAGCAATGCCCAGACGCCTTCCTTGAAAGCGATGCACCTATTGCAGAGCGTACGGTGAAGGATTCTCGCTGATGCCGGAGACGACGGTGGAACCTCGTATCAAGCAGCGGATTGTCGATGTGGCGATGCAATGCGATCGGGACTTCGTCACAAGGTGGGAAGGGCTTGTAAATGCGTTGAAGTCTGCAATCAACATTTTGGATCAGGCTCCGAGTCCGGAGAAACAAGGGCATTTGGTGCCATTGATCGAGACGTCCCGTTGGGCTCTTGGTGAGTTTGAGGCGATGACCTATGGGGGGGCATCGAGAGATCGAGCGCCTCAACGCCATCTGTACACTGCTGCGGAACGTTTCCCGGAACCTCCCGGATGCATAGCCGACCTAACGCACCGATCTGAAGCCAATCGGACCGCGGAGCAGAGCAACAACTCCGTGGGACATTGGGTGATGGTGTGAACTACTCGCTTCTATCTATCAGCCCTCATTGAGAGGAAATCCGAGATGTCAGAGATAAAGCGACACATGCCGGAGTTCAAGTCAGACTGGACCTGCCTTGCTAAGAGGAACAAAGAACAATCAATGTTTGAGGAACAGGCCATAGAACTCCAGCGGGATCTTGGCCGGGAAGCGCTGGGCCTTATGGTGGGATTGGTCTCGACCTTGGATTGCCTTGCCAGTCACATGGGCCCGCAAACTCACCAGAACGTTGGTTATCTTGCAGCAGATGCACAGCAGTTGGCTCAAGAGATTAAGGCTTTGCTTGAATGCTTTGACGGCGACCCTGTAGCGCGAGTTCGCGATTTAATGGTGTGGTCTCGTCGTGACGAGGTGGAATATCTAAATGAGTTCTCCGAGATGTCGGAGACAAAGAAAATAAACTCGACGCCACTTCAAACAACGTCAACTCATGCCGATACGGTATGAAACTCTAACGGCCCAGCGGGTTTTTCGATTGTGCGTGAACTATCCTACGAAAGTCGGTGTCGCGGATTTGCGCCTCATCGTTGACGGTCGCCCTCGTTCCTTATAAGCGGAACTTCCGTCACCGAGGTGCGTTTGAACATTGATCAGGTCCGTTTCCGGCCAGTATGCTTACTGTCGACAGGTTACATCTTTGCTGTCGACATTCGGAAAAGGAGCTAGATAACCGTGGACGACAGGATTGGAAAAGCAACCGCCTTCAAGTCGTTCCACGTGAAGGGCGATCCGCTTGTTCTCTACAATATCTGGGACGCGGGTAGCGCGAGAGTCGTTGCCGATGCTGGCGCGAAGGCTATTGCCACGGGGAGCTGGTCCGTCGCGGTTGCGAACGGATTCCGGGACGGAGAAGTTCTTCCGTTAGAGATGGCCCTGCAGAATTTGCAACGGATCGTAAACACCGTGGACCTGCCCGTGAGCATCGATCTGGAAAGTGGCTATGGGGAGGGGCCGTCGGGTGTCGCGGATACGGTGACCCGCGTCATCGGCCTTGGGGCGGTGGGTTTCAACCTGGAAGATCAGATTATGGGCGCGAATGCGCTTTACGATGCGAGAGAACAATCGGCGCGCATTGAAGCGGCTCGTGAGGCCGCGGACGTGCTCAAAGTTCCGGTATTCATAAATGCGCGTACCGACGTCTTTATACAGGCGGGTTCCAGTGCTCAGGTGGATATTCTTATGAGCGAGGTTCTGGAAAGAGCGAAGGCCTATCACCAGGCCGGTGCCGACGGTTTTTTTGTCCCGGCACTAGGAGACGAGGCGGCGATTGAAAACCTCTGCAATGTGTCGCCCTTGCCGGTCAACATCATGATGCGCCCAAATAGTCCGAGTCGCGAGAGGCTTTCTGAACTGGGCGTTGCCCGTATCAGCCACGGCCCGGGACCTTATCGAGCCGTTATGGAGACCCTTGGGGCGGCGGCCAAGTCAATCTATTTATAAAATAGTACCGCAGTGGACCTATTCAGATGCCTTTGCCTGACGGCAAAGCAGGCTTAGACTGGCGCAATGGCGAACCTATTTCAGACATTGCTGCGCCCCGACCGGGAGGAGGACACCGAACGGGCGGAAGTGGCGAATGCCGCGAACTTGCTACAGATCGGCGAGTTTCAATTGCTGCAGCTCGCCTATTTCGAGTGGCACGGGGAGGAATTGCCCGGCAATCTGAGCGACGAGATTTTTCAGGCGTACATGGTGCACAGCCAGGTCCCGTCGTGGGCGCGTCACTATGCCCGGCGCATCAGCCAAATGGCCGAGCTCGGCGGTTTGGACGACAACGACTCCGGCTATCACCGCTATGACAGCGAATACTACAAGGCGTTGCCCCTCGGGGCCCGACGGTTGGCGATTGCCGTCTTTTGTCTAGCTTTTGTCCTGTGCGGGGCGATTTTTGTCGGTGCCGTCGCGCCGAATACCGTAAGTTCGGTTCTGCCCCCATATTTTAATGAAGATGAACTCATGCCTGCCAAACCCAGCGCCCTTCGGGGCTCGTGAGCCACACATGAGCGCGGCGATCCCTGGGGCGAATCATTGTTCGGCAGGACTGCCGTGGCGGTGCCATGTTTGAGTTTGCCGGTGACTGGGAAACGCCGATCAACTACCTGTTCCTGGCGGCAACCGCCGGTATTGCTTGGCATGGGATTTCGTACCGCACGGAAGAGGGCAAGACGGACGTGGTGCGGCTGTTATTCGGCTGCATCGCCGCCGTATTCTTCATGCTGGTTTTGTTTCAGGACGTATTGGGGATCGTCCGTTTTAGCTGACGCGACTGGCTATGGCTTGTGCATGCGCTGTTTGTCGTCGACATCCGGCAGCCGCATGAGCCGCTCGCTTTCGGGTAGCTGTAGCTGCTCGTAGATGTATTGGGCGCGCTTGCGCACGTTGGACACATCCTCCGAACCGTAGAGAATTTTGTGAACGACGTCGGGACCCGAAACCGAGTCCTCGTCGGTTTTTAGCGCGGAGACGTAGCTGGCCAGCGCCGCCTCGTAATTCCCCTGCCGGTCATAAACGATGCCCCGGTTCGCATAGGCTGCGGCCAGCACGCCTTGGCCGGTAACATCGTCTTGCTCCAGGGTATCTTCTAGAAAGCGGATCAGGTGGTCGTATTCGGCGATCGCCTCGTCATAACGCTCGGACTGGGTGAAGACCAAGGCCCGGCCCATGATGGCACCGCGGTGGTTTGGCACTTCATCAAGCGCAAGGTCGAAGTTCTTCAGAGCGTCGTCGTAGTTGCCCTCGCTTAGCCGGTTATCGCCTTTGCGCACGTAGTAGTCGCCGGGCGCTTCAGCGGTGAAATACTCGTAGCCAAGCGAGAAGGCAGCGGCCGCGACGATGGCGATCACCATAAGCTTGATATAGCGGCGCAGGATATCCGGGTTCATGGCGCCCCACGGAAGAGGTACTTCACGTAAATGAACGAGAAGACCAGACAGATGAGGATTGCCGTAATGCCGGCGCGCTTTTTCAGCCGCGCTTGGTCGGCCTCATCACCGCCGCCAAGGCGCTTTGCCCGGCGCACATAGACAACCCAGATCAATTTGCGTACTGGCAGGAACAAGGCCAAGGCAAGCCCCACCGTCCATATCGGCCAGTACTGCTGGGTAAAAAGCTCAGTCATGCCCGCGATAATCCACCCAAATGTCTCGTATTGTCACGCCGTGTTTGGATCGTAGCAAAACCGGCGGCGCTGGCAACCAATCAGCGCCGGTCAAGAAAAAGGGGGGGGAGGCTAGCCTCCCCCCCGAACCGATTTCCGGCTCTCTTTTTTTGTAACCGCTTACTCAGCAGGCCCAGTCGTTGAGCCCATCTGCGATGCCGGCTGAGTGCCGAGGTCGCCGATGTCTTCGGTCAACGCCTGAACCTCTCGGTCGGGCATGGTGGACATTTCCATCTTGTAGGCCAGGAACCACATCATGCCGACGCCGAGCAGCCAGAACAGGATCTGCCAAGCCCAGATTGAGGGAATGCCAAAGACCCATGTCGTCGCATCGTTGGGCGTGCCGAAGATGGTGTTGCCGATGACCGCACCCGGCCCGATGCCAAAGAACATCCAGGCCAAGGTGATCGCCCAAGCGATGGGGATCATCTTTTTCTTGTCGATCGACAGGCTCGCGTGCTCACGCAGGAAGTTGTGGTACTTCATGCGGTGTGCCAACGCCCCTGATTCCTGCGTCGCCGCCGAGACGATCAAACAGACCCCAAGGTTGAGAAGCATGCCCCAACCCGCGGAATGAATGGTCCACGGCCAACGGCCCCACGGCAGCGCGCCGCCGGTGATCTGTTGGCCGATCGTCTCGGTGAAGATGACGCCCAACAAGCCGGCCGCCAGGCCCCAGGTCGCCCCCGCACGGGTGATCCACGGGAACCAGCATACCGCCGCCAAAGACGGCCACATCTGGAAGCCAAAGGCCACTGCCAAACCACCCAACAGGACCAAGGCGTCTCGCGAGAAGGTGGCAACCGTCAACGCCGACAGGACGATGAAGGCAACGCCCAGACGCCCGGCGAACTTCTGCGTCGTGTGAGACGCGGTCGGGTTGATGTAGCGCTTGTACAGGTCGCGCGTGAGCATGCCGCCCGCGGTTGACATGTACGCGGCCCCGGTCGATTGCATCGCCGCCAAGGCGCAGACGGCTAACAGGCCGACCAGCCACGGCATCGAATCCGCAATCTGATTGAAGTAGTACGGGACCAACGCATCCGGCTTTTTCGAAATGACATCGCCGGGCAGCGCGTTGACAATTGCCAAACCCGCTTCCGTCACCGCCGGGTTGGCGCCCAAAAGATGCGCGCCCATGCCCTGGAAGGCGGTGAAGAAGAACAGGATCAGGCCAATGCCGAACGATGAGGCCCATACTTGCTGTGGCGCGAAGGGACGCGGATCCTTGTTGCCGAACGCCCACATCGAGAAGGCCGGTGCCGACTGGATGCCCATTAGCGCGAACATGTAGGTCAGCACCATGATGCCGGTCCACAGTCCGCCAACTGGCGTTTCTTTACCTAACCCCGCGGTAAACTGGATAACACCGGGGATGGCAAAATAGGCGTTATGTCCATCCGGCGTGACGCCCCACTTGCCGACGTCGGATGCTGCCAAGCCGGCAAAGCCCTGATTGAGGCCAGCCCAGCCACCGGCCATGTCGAGTGCGATCAGGCCGGTAATGACGATACCTGCGGCTAGCAGGATACATTGCACCGTATCCACATAGGCCACCGCGCGCAGGCCGCCCGAAGCCACGTAGATCAGCACGACGAGCGATAGAACCCACATGCCAACGTTTACCGAGATCAAGCCGTCGGTCAGCACGTTGAAGAGGAAACCCGAGGCGCCCAGCTGCACGCCCAGATAAGGGATCGAGAACAGCAAGGCCACGAGTACCGTCAGGATACGAATAGCGTCGCCCTTGAAATAGTCCGACAGCATCTCGCCCGGGGTGACATACCCGAAGCGTTTACCCAACATCCACTGGCGCTTCAGGAACAGAACGCCCGTGAATGGAATGGTGATCGTATAGAACGACGCGTAGGCATATTGGAAGCCGTCGCGATAAACCAACCCCGGATGGCCCATAAAGGTCCAGCCAGAGAACGACGTGGCGGTCGCTGCCAGGATGAATACCCACATCGACAGCCTGCGGCCGGCGATGAAGTAGTCGCTCGCGGTGCGCGCCGTTTGCGCCGACTTGATGCCCCAAAATATACAATAAGCCCAATACAGGGCGACGAAGACGAACAGCCAGATTACTTTCGGTGCCAAGGCTTTGCCCTCCCATTTGCACCGCCCCCGGTCGGGGCGATTCCTTTGTGCGCGATCCACTTCAATGTGGATTCTTGCTGTTTGTAGCGCTCAGACAGGGCCGCTGCCCGCAGCGCTGAGCACACTTGGATAACAAACTTTCCACGATCCCTTATGAGCGTCAACAATCGACCCGCGGCCCTCTGGATGGTTTGTAAAAATAGTGACAATGATACTTGTAATAATGTAGCGTTTGTAAATTGATTGAATCGTGGTGCGAGGCGATGCTCAACGAGACGAGGCTAGGGAACCGCATTCGGCGTCTTCGCACCGGAAACCGGGACACACAGGCGCGTTTGGCGGGTCGCTTGGGTATTTCCGCAAGCTATTTGAACTTGATTGAAAATGACCGTCGGCCGTTAACGCCGGCTCTACTGGGCCGGTTGGCGGAAGCCTATGGCATCGATGAGCAGATTTTTTTGGCGGATGCCCCGGCTCGGCTGCGCGCGGATCTAGCGTCGATTGTCGAGGATCCTTTGTATCCGGGCCCGCGACTCGGCGAGCGAGCCTTGACGGAGTTGGCGGCGACCCTGCCCGAGGCGGGGCGCGCGCTGCTGGCCCTCTTCCGAGCCTACCTTGCCACCCGGAGAGAGGCCGCCGGCCTGGGTGAGCGCCTGGCCGGCGATCCGTTCCTGGCAGAGGCACGGCATCGCCTGCTGACCCGCTTGACGTCCATCCGGTCATATTCAGAGATTCTACGGGATAACATAGACTTGGCGGTGGACCGGCGCGAGAGATTTGCCGACGTGCTCGTGGATGAGAGCGAGCAGTTGACCGATCTGGTGGGGGAGGTATTCGACTTCTTAGGAGCGGATGGGGCTATCGGCGTGGGAGCTCAGGAGTCGCCGAACGAATCGCCTGCGGCGCTGATCGCCGATCTCGTTCGAACCCACAACAACCATTATCCGGATCTGGAAGATGCCGCCGAGGCCTTGCGCGCAACCTTGGCGGCCCCGTCCTCGGGCCTCTATGGAGCGCTTCTTGAGGCATTGCAGCGCGATCACAATGTTGCGCTGGAAGCTGAGGCCGGCCCGACCACCGAGGCATTACCCCGGGAAAGTCGGACTTTCCAGGCGGCGCGCCGCTTGGCGATGCTGTCTTGCGGGCCGGCGATCGATCGGTGCCTGGCCGGGTCGGGCGATCTACCATCCGCGGCAAGTGCCCTGTATCGGCAGGTTCTGGGCAGTTATGTGGCCGCGGCGGTGGTCATGCCCTACGGGCCGTTTCGCCAAGCGGCCGCCGATCTTCGGCATGATCTAGCCTTACTTCAGCATCACTTCGACACTAGTTTCGAGCAGGTTTGCCATAGGTTGACGACCTTGCAGAGGCCCGGCGCCGAGGGTGTGCCGTTTCACTTCCTTCGTCTCGATATCGCCGGCAACGTGAGTAAGAGTTTCAGTGCCTCCGGCCTGCACATACCCCGGCACGGTGGCCTGTGCCCACGGTGGAATGCGCATCTCGCTTTTATGACCCCCGAGCGCATCGACATACAGGTGGCACAGCTTCCCGACGGCACCAGGTACCTTTTCGTGGCTAAAGCCATGAGCCGGGCAGCCGCGGGGCAGGGGGCGCCGCGCAGCTACTATGCGGTTGCGATCGGGTGCGATATCTCCTTCGCGCCGCACTTGGTCTATGCCGATAATCTGGTGACGGACCGGCCGGCGCATGATGTGCCCGTGGGGTTGAACTGCCGGCAATGCCCGCGCCGCGATTGCGCTCAGCGGGCCGGCCCGCCGCCGTTTGTCGTGGGGACATGACCCATGGCAACCTACGCCGGTCCGCAGTAATGTGTCGCAAGGCCCGAGATCAACAATGCCGAAATGGCGTCCGGGCCCCATGCCGTGCCGCCCAAGGGAAGGCGAGGAGGCTGACCATATGACGCAGCGGGTGCTGGTCGTCGAGGACGAGCCGAATATTCTCGACTCGCTCAGTTTCCTCATGAAACAGGCGGGGTTCGATGTGCGTCTGGCGCGCGACGGCGATGCGGCGCTTCGCATGGTCGAAAGCGCCGCGCCCGACCTGGTGCTGCTCGACATCATGCTGCCGCGTCGGGACGGCTTCGATGTTTGCCGCACCATCCGCGCCAACCCCGAATGGAAAGATGTTCGCATCGTCATGTTGACCGCCAAGGGCCGCAAGCCGGACCGGCGCAAGGGTATGCAACTCGGCGCCGACGACTACATCACCAAGCCGTTCTCGAACCGCGAGATCGTCGAGCGGGTCCAAAGGGCCCTCGACGGCGGCGGGCCGCCGGCCGGTTGATCGCGGCGGGTGCAGCAACATGGGCCGTCCAAGTGCTACCAGCGAAGGGTCGATCGCTACCTTTTTGTTTGCCCTCGTAGCGCTTAATCCGCCGGTCTTGTCGGTCTTCAGCGTTGAAGTCTTTCTCTTCGGTGTTCCGTTGCTCTACCTATATCTGCTTGCCGTTTGGTTGCTGATCGTCGCACTGGTTGCCTGGATCGCGCTCGGCGCGCCAAAAGCAGGAACGCCGGACGGCGCTGGACAGAGCGTCCGCAGCCGGCGCGGGTCAGAGAATGCTCGATAGCTGGGTCATCCTGCTGGTCGCGGCGGCCTATCTCAGCCTGCTGTTCGCCATTGCCTATTATTGTGACAAGCGAGCGGACGCGGGCCGCAGCCTGATCGCCAATCCATACATTTATGCGCTGTCGATCGCCGTCTATTGCACGTCGTGGACGTTCTACGGCAGCGTTGGCCGCGCCGCGTCCAGCGGTATCGATTTTCTGCCGATCTATCTGGGGCCGACGTTGACCTTCGTGCTCTGGGGCTTCGTCTTGCTGAAGATCATCCGCATCTGCAAGGCGCACCGGATCACCTCGATCGCCGATTTCATTTCCTCGCGCTATGGCAAGAGCGCGCGCCTGAGCGTTCTGGTGACCTTGATCGCCGTGGTCGGCATCGTGCCGTACATCTCGCTGCAGCTGAAAGCGGTCTCGACCAGCTTCAACGTGCTCGTACAGTATCCTGAGGTGGTTATGCCGCCGATCTCGAGCCGAGTACCGGTCTTGGCCGACACGGCGTTCCTGGTGGCGTTGCTGATGGCCATGTTCGCCATCCTGTTTGGCACCCGCCATATCGACGCCAGCGAGCATCATGAGGGCATGGTGGCCGCTATCGCCTTTGAATCGGTGGTCAAGCTGGTGGCATTCCTGGCGGTCGGCATCTTCGTGACTTTCGGCCTGTACGACGGGTTCGGTGATCTATTCGCCGCCGCCGCCCAGGCGCCGCAGGTAGCCCCCCTGTTCACGGCCGAGGGTGGCGCTAGCTATGGCCAGTGGATGACCCTGATGATCTTGTCCATGGCGGCGATCATCTGCCTGCCGCGACAGTTTCAGGTATCGGTGGTCGAAAACGTCAACGAGGATCACCTGAAGAAGGCGGTCTGGCTGTTTCCCCTCTATCTGCTCGCCATCAACATCTTCGTGCTGCCGATTGCCATCGGCGGCCTGCTGCATTTTCCCGGTGGCGAGGTGGACGCGGATACCTTCGTGCTCACGGTGCCCATGGCCGAGAAGCGCGAGGGCCTGGCCCTGTTCGCCTTTATCGGCGGTCTTTCGGCGGCCACGGGAATGGTCATCGTCGCGGCGATAGCCCTGAGCACCATGGTCTGTAACGACCTGGTCATGCCGGCGCTTCTACGGTGGCGTTGGCTGCGCTTAACCGCGCGCGGCGATCTAAGCGGTCTGCTGCTGACTATCCGGCGCGGCAGCATCATCCTGATCCTTATGCTCGCCTACGCCTATTACCGCTTTATCGGCGAATCGGCCGCGTTGGTGACCATCGGACTGGTCTCGTTCGCGGCCGCGGCGCAGTTCGCGCCGGCAATGATTGGCGGTATTTTTTGGAAGGGTGGCACGTGCACCGGCGCCACAATCGGATTGTCGCTGGGTTTCGCGGTCTGGATCTACACTCTGCTGCTGCCCTCGTTCGCCCTATCCGGCTGGCTGCCGGCAGAGTTTATCGAGGCCGGGGCCTTTGGTATTGCCTTGCTCAAGCCCTACGAGCTTTTCGGCCTGCGCGGTATGGACAGCCTGTCCCACGCCGTTTTTTGGAGCATGTTCGTGAACATCGGCGGGTATGTCATCGGCTCGCTGCTCAGCCGGCAAAGTGCCATTGAGCGGATCCAGGGCGCCCTTTTTGTCGATGTGCTGACCCATTCGGCTGCCCACGGGTACTCTGGGGCCCATGGCGGTTCGCGCTTTTGGCGCGGCTCGGCAACCGTGCCGGATCTACGGGAACTGCTGGCGCGCTTCATCGGCTCGCGCCAGGCAGACCGGGCGCTTAACAACTATGCCCGTGCGCGCGGCCTGAATCTGTCCAAGCAGCGCGAGGCGGACGCCAGCCTGGTCAGCTTTGTCGAGCGCCTGCTGGCCGGTGCCATCGGTGCCGCCTCGGCGCGGGTGATGGTCGCCTCGGTCGCCAAGGGCGAGGTCGTGGGCCTGGAAGAGGTGATGAAGATCCTCGATGAGACCTCGCAGGTCATTGAGTACAGCCACGGCCTAGAGCAAAAATCGCGGGAGCTGGAAGCCACCACCGCCGAGCTGCGCGCGGCCAACGACCGCCTGAAGGAGTTGGACCGCCTCAAGGACGACTTCTTGTCGACGGTCAGCCACGAGCTGCGTACGCCGTTGACCTCGATCCGTTCCTTCAGCGAGATCCTGGGCGACAATCCCGATTTGGAGCTGCAGCAGCGGGAGAAATTTCTCAACATTATCGTCAAGGAAAGCGAACGGCTGACCCGGCTGATCAACGAAATTCTCGATCTAGCCAAGATGGATGCCGGACGCATGGATTGGCAGATGGCGGATATAGACCCGCGGCCGGCCATCGAAGATGCCTTGGCCGCTTCCAGCGGTTTGTTTGCCGAGCGGGCCATCCGCCTCGATGTGGACTTTGCCGGCCCGTTGGCGACCGTGCACGCCGATCGCGATCGGCTGATGCAGGTCATCGTCAATTTACTTTCGAACGCCGTGAAGTTCTGCGATCAGGCGAACGGGCATGTGATCGTCGCCGTCGAATCCCGGCACGGCCGCCTGCACATCCGGGTCACGGATAACGGCCCGGGCGTGCCGCCGAACGATCGCCAGTTTATCTTCGAGAAATTCCAGGAATCTCGCGAGAAGCTGGCGGATAAGCCGCGTGGCACCGGTCTAGGCCTGGCCATTTCGCGGCAGATCGTCGAGTACTTTGCCGGTACGATCTGGGTCGAGGATGCGCCCGGTCACGGCGCCGTCTTTTGCTTCAGTATTCCCGATACCAGCAACGTGCGTGCGGCCGTTCCTGTTGGCCAGCGCGAAGAGGTCTTGTGATGTCGCCGTATTCTCGCCTGTATGGCGAGCTTTGAGGCATCGGCGGGTTCCATGCAGTCGCAGACAAAGATATTTTCCCGCCTGGTGCGCGACTATATGCGGACATCCCCGGTGGCGGTGCCAGCCGATACGGACGTCGAAAACCTGCTGGGCTGTATGGCCGCCGCCAAGGCAACCTCGGCCCTAGTCGTCGATAGGGATGGCCGCCTGACCGGGATCATCACCGAGCAGGATATTACCCGCCGTGTGGCCCTGCGGTGCACCGGTACGGAAAGCGTGCGGGCGGTCATGACCACGCCGGTCGAAACAGTTGCCGCCGACGACTATTTGTACGCGGCCATTGCCCGCATGCGCCGCTTCGATTGGCGCCACATGCCGGTGGTCGATGCGGAAGACAAGCCTGTCGGCACCATCGTCCTGGATGACGCGCTGGCGGTCGCCGCCGAGCAAACCATCTGGCAGATCGACCGGATTTCTCATGAGGGAACGCTGGACGGCTTGCGCGAGATCAAGGCGGCGCAAGTCGATGTCGCGGCAGACTTGTTTAGCGATCACGTGCCGGCACCGGAGATCCAGGCGTTGCTGACCGACATCAACCGCGATTTGCACCGCCGCGTCGTCGAGACATCGGTTGCCGCCATGCGGGACGAGGGGCTTGGCGACCCGCCGGTATCTTTTGCCGTGATCATCATGGGATCGGGCGGCCGCGGCGAGAACTATCTGTTCCCCGACCAAGACAACGGCTTCATCCTGGATGACTATCCCGATGCCGAGCATGGCCGGATTGACACCTATTTCATCGAGTTGGCTGAGCGGATGACCCGCGACCTAGACATCATCGGGTTTCCCCTGTGCAACGGCTACGTGATGGCGACCAACCCGCTTTGGCGCAAGACTCGCCGCCAATGGCGCGATCAGTTGCAGTTATGGGGGCAGCGGCGAAGCACCGTTGCCATCCAGCTTTCCGATATCTTTTTCGATTTTGTCGGTGCGTGCGGCCGCACCGATTTCGCCCTCGAGTTGCGCCAGCATGCCGCGACCTTGTTCAGCGGCAATCCCGCGTACCTGAGTGAGATGGCGCACGAAGTACATGACCAAGGTGTGGCGCTTGGTTGGTTTGGCCGTTTCGTCACTGAGACGGAAAAGCCGGAGCACAAGGGCGAGATCAACCTGAAGCATGCCGGGACCATGCCGCTGGTCAGCAACATCCGCCTGTTGGCCCTGCGTCACGGCGTGCCGGCCACATCGACTCTCAAACGCATCGCCGCCCTGCACCAAGCCGGCGTTCTGTCCGACGATGAGGAAGATTATCTTAGTGGCGCCTACCGGCACATTTCGCATTTGCTGTTGCGCGAGCAGATCGCGGATTTCCGGGCCAGCCGAACCGTGGGGAACTACGTTCATCCGGATACCCTGTCCGAACGCGAGAAAGACATTCTAGTGGACTCGCTGCGGGCCATCGATGCGTTGCGCAAACGAATGCACGCCGAATTCACCGGCGACGTCTTTTAGGTAGCGGCCAAATCGGCATGGAACGCGGTGTCCTATTGAGCTTTCTGGTCCTAGCGGTGTTCGCCGGTTTGGCAGTGCTGCACGGTGTGGCGTTACTCAGACGCCATCGGCGCGAATTGCAGCGCCTGCGCGGTGCTATTTTGACGTTGGCCGGCGATAGCCGCGCCGTGCTGCCGCGCTGGCAGGAAAGCGAAGTTGGTGCGGAGGTCGGCCACCTCTACGCGGCGATTGCCGATCTGGCGGCCGCGCGGGCGGCGGAGCGTGCGGCCCCGGATGGAAGGTTGGGCGCTGTTTTGGCCTCAATCTCCGATGGCATGGTGGTGATCACCGACGCGGGCCAGGTGAGCCTGGTCAACCACGCCGCCAAGGTATTGCTGGGGGCGGAACGGGTGCGTGTCGGAACCTCCGTCTTCGCCGCCTTGGAGCGCGCCTCGGTCACGGCCGCCGTGGAGCAGGCGCGGCGCCTGGGACAGCCCGTGACGGTGGACCTGCGCACCGTGGGCGGTGGTGCCGTGCCGGCCAGGGTCGCGGATCTGGACGGTCATGCCGGTGCCATTCTCTTGTTTTCCAACGAAAGCGCCGAGCACAGAGCCGAGATCGAGCACGACCTGGAGCTGCATGACCGGCCACCGCCGGTACAATCGCTGAGCGCCTCGACGCCGCTCTTGGACCTGCCGGTGGTTGTTCTGGATACCGAGACCACCGGTTTGGATGTAACCCAGGACCGGATCGTCTCCGTCGGTGCCGTGCGGCTGCATGGCGCCCGGATTTATCGCAGTGCCGTCCTCGATCGCCTGGTTCGGCCCGGAATGACGATCCCCGCCCGCTCGACCGCCGTGCATGGCATTACCGACGCCATGGTCGTGGATGCGGAGGGTTTTTCAGCGGTCTTTGCCCGTCTGCTGCCTCTGATCGAGGGTGCTGTGCTGGTGGGGCACAACTTGCCGTACGACGTGGCCATGTTGCGCCGGGAGTGCCGGATGGCCGGTGTCGCATGGCCGGACCCACTTGGCCTCGACACGCTTTCATTGGCAGCGGTGCTGGATCCCGATGCACAAGACAATAGCCTGGAGGGTTTGGCCGAGCGGTATGCCGTCGATGTGCACGGGCGGCATACGGCGCTGGGCGATTCCCTGGTGACCGCGGAAATCTATGCGCGCATGTTGCCGCGTCTGGCGGCTGCCGGCGTGACCACCCTGGAGGCCGCTCAGGACTTCGCGGCACGGGCAAAACACATCACCGCCCGCCAGCGGGCCGCGGGCTGGTAAAATCCACATTCTGCTGGCCATCGGCGGCTTTGCGTCGACCCCGGCTTTAGGCTAGAACCTTGCCGCCCGGCCAGGCTGCCGGAGCGATCCATTTCAGCATGCTTATGAGGGGTATATGGCCGCCTATCAGTACATCTATACCATGGACCGGGTTGGCAAGACCGTTCCCGGCGGCAAGCAAATCCTCAAAGACATCCGTCTCAGCTTTTTACCCGGCGCCAAGATCGGCGTGCTGGGCGCGAACGGTGCGGGCAAATCCACCCTCATGCGGATCATGGCGGGAATCGATACCGAAATTCTTGGCGAGGCTCGGGCAGCCGAGGGGGTCAAGATCGGCTATTTGCAGCAGGAGCCGGTTCTCGATGAAGCCAAGGACGTGGCCGGCAATGTTTACGAAGGTGTAGCTGAAACCAAGGGGCTGCTCGATCGCTTTGAGCAGGTGAGCGCCAAGTTCGCCGAGGAAGACGCCGACTTCGACGTTCTGATCGCCGAGCAAGCGGAGTTGCAGGAGAAGATCGATAACGCCGGCGCCTGGGATCTGGAGCGGACGGTGGAGATCGCCATGGACGCTCTGCGCTGTCCGCCGGGAGATGCGGACGTCAGCAAAATCTCCGGCGGTGAGCGCCGCCGGGTGGCGCTCTGTCGGCTGTTGCTGCAGAAGCCCGACATGCTGCTGTTGGATGAGCCCACCAACCATCTGGATGCGGAGTCGGTGGCGTGGCTGGAGCGGTTTCTCGAGGAATATCCCGGCACCGTGGTGGCGGTCACCCATGACCGCTATTTCTTGGACAATGTCGCCGGCTGGATCCTGGAGCTGGACCGGGGCGAGGGGATACCGTTCAAGGGCAACTATACGAGTTGGCTGGAGCAAAAGCAGCAGCGCTTGGCGCGGGAAGAGCGTTCCGAATCCGCGCGCCAGCGCGCCTTGAAGCACGAGTTGGAGTGGGTGCGGCAAAGTCCCAAGGCGCGGCAGGCGAAATCCAAGGCGCGCCTGCATGCCTACGAGACGCTGCTCGCCGACGCGGCCAAGAAGGTGCCGGAGCCGGGCCAGATCGCGGTGCCGCCGGGCCCGCGCCTCGGCGATCTGGTGATCGAAGCCGACGGGGTGAGCAAGGGCTTCGGCGATCGCGCGCTCATCGACGGGCTCGATTTCAAGATCCCAGCCAATGCCATCGTTGGTATCATCGGCCCCAACGGCGCCGGTAAAACGACCCTATTCCGCATGATCATCGGGCAGGACAAGCCGGATGGTGGCACGTTGCGCGTCGGCGAAACCGTCAAGCTGGGCTACATCGACCAGTCGCGCGATAGCCTGCAGGCGGATAAGACCGTCTGGCAGGAGATATCCGGAGGCCACGACGTCATCACCCTGGGCAAGCACGAGACGCCCTCACGGGCCTACGTGGGCGCCTTCAACTTCAAGGGTTCGGACCAGCAGAAGAAGGTCGGCCAGCTTTCCGGCGGCGAGCGCAACCGGGTGCATCTGGCGAAGATGCTGAAAGAGGGCGCCAACGTCCTGCTGCTCGATGAACCGACCAACGATCTGGACGTGGATACCCTACGCTCGCTCGAGGACGCGGTCCTGGAATTCGCCGGCTGCGTCCTGATCATCAGCCATGATCGCTGGTTCCTCGACCGCATCGCCACCCACATGCTCGCCTTCGAGGGCGACAGCCGGGTGGTCTGGTTCGAGGGCAACTACCAAGACTACGAAGCCGACCGCCACCGCCGCCTCGGCGCCGAAGCCGACCAGCCGCACCGGATTAAATACAAGCCGCTGACGCGGTAGGATTACCGCTGCTGATCACGAAGGCATTCTGAAAAGGCTATGAACAGACGAGGTTACACATGAACCCCGCACTCTTTGCGACAATCCTGCTTCGCACGCTATCGGTGTATTTTGTATTGCAGGGGTTCATGATTGTTGCTCAGACTGTGGGGGCTTCGCTCACGTTGGGCAACCTTCCTGGCGGCATGAAATATAGCTGGCCGGATGCCGCGTGGGTTGTCATCCCCTTTTTGTCAGGGGTCTTGCTCTGGGCCCTAGCGCCACGCATCTCCCTTGCAATTGTTGGAGAAGACACGCTTAGAAGCGGACAGGCGCCACTTACAACCGAATCTGCATTAGGCGCGGTAATATCGGCAGCGGGTTTGCTTGTTGTAATTACGCATTTGCCAACGCTTATTGTCATGTTGTCAAGATACGCGATCGACACCGACGAAATGATTTCAAGTCTGCCACTACACTATCTAATTAGGCAGGCATTGGAGGTCGGATTTGGTCTGATGTTGTTGATAGGCATGCGCGCCTGGGTCCGCTTAATCAAGTTCTTGCGCGAAATCGGATTGCAGAAGTAGTGCTACTAACTGGGGACAGTATATAGTTTTCTCAGGCGATCGGTTGCGTGAAACTGTCCCCAGCTCCCCAGCTCCCCAGCTCTATGCGATGAAGCATCGAAAATTCGATAATCAGGGTGTTAAAAAGGCGTACAGCGCCTATCCCAAGAAAATACGGGACAAGTTGCTCGTTCTTCGTAACCTAATTCTTCAGATCGCAGAGGAGTCCGAAGAGATCGGCGAAATTGAGGAAACTCTGAAATGGGGAACCCCGAGCTACCTAACTCATAAGCCCAAGAGCGGTACGACAATCAGGCTTTCCGAGGCGCTGGCGGGCAGCGGCAAATATGCAATTTCCGTTCATTGCCAAACAAGCCTGGTCTCGGAATTCAGGGATATGTACCCGGAATTGGAGTTTGACGGAAATAGGAGCGTTATCTTTGCGGCCAACACCGAATTGCCGCTTGAAACGGCAACGCACTTCATCTCTTTAGCGTTGACGTACCATCGTAGGAAAAAAGCTCAACCCTAGCCGGCTCTGCTTGGATCCCGGGCACGATATCTGGATCAAGAGATGATCATTCTGTTGCGGCAATCCTCCGCTTCTTAGCGCGGTGCGCCGCCGCTTTGGCCCTGTTGCCGCACACGGCCATCGTGCACCAACGCCGGGTGTGGTTCTTGCTGACATCGTGGAACCACATCGTGCACGTTGGGCCCTCGCAGTTTTTCACACGCTCCAGGTCCGCTTGGCAGATCAAGTCGGCCATGGCCTCCGCAATTGGCAGCAGCAAATCCTCGGGTGTGCGCCAGCGCCGATGTCGTCGCCATTGGAGCGATGAACCGCCCGCGTCCTGGGCCTCGATGGCCCGAGGTTCGATTTGACGATAGGTCTCGTCGCGCGCAAGCAATCGATTGATCTTGTCCAGATCGGCGAGCACCGTCGGCTCAAGCCCTCGACCTGAGTGAGTGGCGATAAACGCGCGGAACCATTCCCGCAAGTCCCGTGCCTGAGCGGCGATTCCATCAAGCACATCGGGCGACGTTTTCTCCCGAAACCCTGCCAATACATCGGGCGGGACCAAGCCAGCCTGGTCGAGCCAATCGAGCAAATCTCGACCATCGCCGAGCCACTCGATCTCCGTTCCCCAGGGGGCGCCGACGCTGTTCAGAAGGTCGAGCGCGTGATTGTCGGCGATAAATAACGGCTTCGGACGGATGGCTTCAGTCATACTTTAAGCATAACCTTTGAAAAGATACTTGACAAGTTACTTTTTAATAAATAACTATTGTTATACGTTTTTGATAGTTACTAATTTGACTCACTGCCGCAACCGGAGGCTTCGACAATGAGTGCTATCGCCTACCGCACCGCCGATATCGGCGGACAGAAAATCTTCTATCGTGAGGCGGGGCCTCAAGACGCGCCCACGCTGTTGTTACTGCACGGCTTTCCAACATCCAGCCACATGTATCGGGGCTTGATCCCGGCGCTCGCCGATGCGTATCGGGTGATTGCGCCGGATCTGCCGGGGTTTGGTTTTTCGGACGCGCCAGATCGCGCGGATTTACCCTACACCTTCGAGAGCCTCACGAATGTGATCGATCGCTTCACCGATGCGATCGGCCTCGGTTCATACGCACTCTTCGTGTTCGATTACGGCGCGCCGATTGGTCTGCGCCTGGCCGTGCGCCATCCGGAGCGGGTCAGAGCGGTCATTTCCCAAAACGGCAACGCTTATGTCGAGGGGCTTAGTGACGGCTGGAACCCGATTCGGAATTATTGGGAGCAGCCGACGGCGGAAAACCGGGAGGCGCTTCGCGGTTTCCTGACGCCCGAGACCACGCAGTGGCAATACACCCACGGTGTCGTGGATACGGCGCTGGTGGCACCAGAGAGCTACACACTGGATAGCACACTGATGGCTCGGCCCGGTATTGACGAAATTCAGCTAGACCTCTTCCTCGATTACGCCAGCAACGTTGCCCTGTATCCGACCTTCCAGAAATTTTTCCGCGAGCACCGTCCGCCTCTGCTGGCGGTCTGGGGCAAGAACGATCCGTTCTTCCTGCCGCCCGGCGCCGAGGCCTTTAAGCGCGATATTCCGGATGCGGAGATTCAATTCTTCGACACCGGTCATTTCGCACTGGAGACACACCACGCCGAGATCGCCGCGGTCGTGCGCGACTTCCTTGCACGGACACTGACCCGTTCGGCTGCCGCGTAGGCCAGCAAAAGCCCGATTCTTCAACCGAGACCGACTCAAAAAGGAAATTGACCATGTCGAAGACCGTTCTTATCACCGGCGCCTCCACCGGCTTTGGCCGTGAGACCGCTGAAACCTTGATCCGTGCTGGCCACACAGTATTTGCGTCGATGCGTAATCCTCAGGGCAAAAACCGTGAACATGCCGATGCGCTACTCGCGCTTGGCGCCGAGGTCGTCGAACTTGATGTCACCAGCACGGATTCCGTTGAGAAAGCCGTCGCGGGGGTTATCGCGAAGGCCGGCCGTATTGACGTTCTGGTCAACAATGCCGGTGTTGCCTCGGCCGGCGTGTCCGAAGCATTCACGGCTGAACAGGCGACCGCCCTGTTCGATGTCAATGTTTTCGGCTTGCACCGCGTTACCCGTGCCGTGCTACCGACCCTTCGCCGCCAGCAAGACGGACTGATCATCAATATCGGCTCGATACTCGGCCGCGTCACCTTCCCGTTCTTTGGATTCTATGGCGCAAGTAAATTCGCCGTCGAGGCTTTGACTGACAGCTACCGTTACGAGCTTTCGCAGCTTGGC
>JAJFGP010000168.1 GCA_021776055.1 Kiloniellaceae bacterium | reverse complement strand
ATTAGCTCCCCGGCCCGCTGCGGCTCGACGGAGACGGCTCCCAGGAACGTGCTGGCACGGGTGGCGACAAAGAAGAACCTCTCAATCTTCGGCGGCTCGCCGGGGGCGGACTCCGGTCCGGACACGGTCGCCCAATGTGGCTTGATCTGCTCTTCGATGCCCTCGGCTATTTCGGTCATCGTGGCCAGGTTATAGCCGGGCGGCGGTATGATCACACCGAAGACCAGATTCCGGTTTCCCTCCGGCAGATATTCCAGCTTGGGCAGGTATTTCCAAGCACCGAAGCTGGCCGCGACGGTTACCGCGGCAACGACGCCGAACGCGAGTATCCGGCTTCGCACGACCAGCCGGACGAACCCCATCACACCGCCGACGAAGCCGCGCGCAAGCTGATCGATTCCGAGTAGGGGCATACGTGCCACCGGTTTCCCGGCGCGGCCACCAATTTCGAACAGCCGTTTGGAAAGTGCTGGAATGACGGTGATCGACACCACCAGCGACAGCATAACGGAGACGGATATTGCCACTGCGATGTCGCGGAAAAGCTGTCCGATTTCCAGCTCCATGACCAGAATGGGGATGAACACCATGACGGTGGTCAACGCCGAGACAAGCACCGCCCCCCACACTTGCTTGGCGCCCAGATAGGCGGCTTCCCGCATTGGCGTGCCGTTTTCGCGCAACCGGTAAATGTTTTCCAGAACGACGATTGCTGCATCCACGACCATGCCGACGGCAAAGGCCAGCCCTGCTAGAGAGATCACGTTGATCGAGCGGCCGAGCGCCGCCATGGCGACAAAAGCGCCGATGACCGAAACGGGAATTGCCAGGGAGATGACGATGGTCGCGCGAGCCGAGCGCAGGAACAGAAGCAAAATCACAACTGCAAGACTGCCGCCGACCCAGATATTCTGATTCACCAAATCGATTGAAGAGTTGATATAGACCGTCTCGTCGTATGCCTGCCGTAGGGTCAACCCGGCCTCTGGCAAGACTGATTGATTAAGCTCCTCTACCGCCAAGCGAATGCCGCGCATCACCTCGATGACGTTGGCACCGACTTCGCGCTGTGCGTTCATGGCGATCGATGGTTCGCCAAGCTGGCGGATTGCCGCTGTGGGCTCCTTGTAACCGAACGCCACGTCTGCAATGTCGCCGACTGTGACGCGCGCGAGCCGACCGGTAGCCGGGTCTTCGTAGGAACGCAGTACGACGCCGCTGATTGCCTCGAGAGAGTCGAGCTCACCTTCGGTGCGCACGACATACCTGCGCTTGCCTTCCTCCACGTCGCCCGCCGAGACCGAGGCGTTGGCTTCACGAAGAGCACGGACCATGCCGCTTACGGTCAGGCCATAACGGGCGAGCAGTTGCGGTTCTATGGTGATCTGAATTTCGCGAGGGCTGCCGCCGAAGTAATTGATGCGGCTGACCCCGGGAACCCGCTCCATGCGGTCCTTGACCACGTCGTCGATAAAATCTCCGAACTCGTGAATAGGTTTCTCATTGCCTTCGACCCGGTTGACGATGAACCAGGCGATGGGGCTGTCCTCGCTACCGGCGGTATCAAGCGTCGGTTCGTCAGCCTCGTCCGGATAGCCGTTGACCCGGTCCAACCGGTTGGAGACCAGCAGCAAGGCGCGGTCCATGTTGGTGCCGATGGCGAATTCGAGCGTCAGCCGGCTGCGCCCCAACTCGGCCCGGCCGGTGATCTCCTGCAGATTCTCCAGTCCCGCCATTTCGTCTTCCTGGCGGTTTAGAATTTCGCGCTCGACTTCTGCCGGTGCGGCGCCGGCCCACTGGGTGGTGACGGTGATCTTCGGGCTGTCAACGTCGGGCGATAACTGTATGGGAATGGTCTGGAGCGCCAGCAAGCCGAACATCACCACCATGAGGACGGCAGCGATGACAGCGATAGGCCGTTCGATAGCTAGTTTGATGATGTTCATGCCGAAGCCCCGCCCATTACGACGCTCCGTCCACGCGGACTTTGTCGCCGGCCTTCAGCCGCTCGTTGCCGCGAACGACGACCCGGTCACCTTCGAGCACGCCGCTACGCACTTCCAGTCGGTTGCCCACGGCGGCGCCCAGGTCGACCGGCCGCGCTTGCGTCTCCTCGCCATCGACGACGAAGACCAATGCCTGGCCACGGCGCCGAATGACGGCATCCTTGTGCACCGTGAGGACCCGGCGTTCGGCACCAAGCGGAACTTGCAGGGTGACGTTTTGGTCATTCGCCAATGGGCGGCTTGTCTCTCCGAATTTCGGCACCAAGCGCACGACCCGGGTCCGGGTCTGAGGGTTCTCGGCGGGGATCATGGCGCGCACCACCGCGCTATGCTGTGTCGCATCATCCAGTGTGATGCTAACTTCGGTACCGATGGCCAGGCCGGTCAGGTTTTGGAACGGTACGTCGGCCTCGATCTCAAGAGAGCGGTCTCCCAGCATGCGGACCAGGGGGGCGCCAATCTGAACATAGGCGCCGGCCTCGACCAGCCGCTCGACGACCGTGCCCGCATAGGGCGCTCGCACCTCGGTATCGCGCAGGGCAATCGCCGCAAGTTCCAGATCGGCGCCGGCGCTGGCGACGGCTGATTCCGCCTCGCGCACTTCTGCATTAGCGATCGCCACGTTCTGCCGCGCGTCGTCGAAGCGCGCTTGGTTGAAGGCCGCCGATTTCTTCAGGCGTTCAAGACGCGTGAATTCCTGCCGTGCCAATTTTAGTTGTGCCTTTTCGACGGCAAGCCTGGCCTCGGTCTCGCCGAGCCGGCCGGCCACCAGATCGCGCCGGGCCCGCAGCGTGTCGGCATTCAGGGCGGCAATGGCCTGGCCCACCTCGACCCGGTCGCCGACCTCCACATGGAAGGCCTCGACCGGAGCGCTCACGCGTGCCGCCACCATGCCGGCCTGGCGGGCGACCAGCCGACCAAGGACCGGGACGGTCTGCGACAGGGCCACCCGTTTGACCGCATCGACCCGGACGAGCATAGCTTCGTCCTGCGCCGCCGCCGGGCCGGATAAGGCCGGCACCAGGCCAAGCAAGCCTAGAAACAGGAGCACTCGTGCGTGACGGACGCTCAGGACGACCTCCCTCAAGTACGGAAAATGATGACGAGACGATCAAGTATATACGTGCGCAAAGCCAGTTAACCCATACGTTTTACGCTACAGCCCCCGAAACCATCCCCAGCGGGCGCTGCATTCGTGGCAGCATCCGGCCCGGGATCGATCCGGATGGCATTTCGCCAATGACAGCACATCCCATTCGCTCATAAAAGCCGAGGGCATATGGGTCCGAATCCAGGAAGATTGTTTGGAATCCGGCGCTGCTGGCTTGCAGGCACATGTCCTCGAATAGGCGGCGGCCGATGCCATGGCCGATAAAATCCGGACTGACGAAAAGCTTGTGGAGCTCGCCGCCGCCCGTGCCATCAGGCTCCAAGCTGTAGAATCCCACGATCTTGGGCCCGACCTGGGCGACGACCACCGTCTGAGTTTCGATGTCCTCGGGTGATACGCTCATTTCCAGACGGCACATCTCCATGAAGGCCGCGTCGTAGCCCCAGTGCGCTTTCGACGCCAGGGCGATGGCGGTCAAGACCTCCGCCTCGTGCTTGCGCGCGGGCCGGATCGTGATCGGCGGGTTACTTGGGCGTGCCATAGCAAGCTCCCCAGTCGCGCAGCGCCAATAAGATCGGGCCCAACGCTCGGCC
>JAJFGP010000167.1 GCA_021776055.1 Kiloniellaceae bacterium | reverse complement strand
CTGATCGAGGTGGTCTATCACCGGCACACGGTCTTCGACTTCGAGGCATTCCCCGTTGCCTACGGCCTGTTCGGCTTCGTTTGCTTCGCCGGCATCGTCTTCGCCGGTAAAGCCTTGCGCCACGTAATCATGCGGGACGAGGACTATTATGATCGCTAGTCTCTCGCCCGGTCTGATCCTCATTGTCGGTGCCTTTCTGGTGCCGTTCCTGCCGGGCCGTTTGCGCTATGTCTACATGCTGGCCCTGCCGGTGCTTGGCGGTTTGCAACTGGCCGGCCTGGAATACGGTGCGTACGGTCAGACGGAGATCTTCGGCTATACTCTAATCCTGCTACGGGTCGATGCGTTGAGCGTGATTTTCGGCGCCATCTTCCTGATTGCCGCCTTTCTGAATGTCATCTACGGCATGCACGAGCGGGCGCCAATGCAGGAGGTCGCCGCCCTGGTCTACGCGGGCGCCGCCATCTCGGCCGTCTTCGCCGGCGACATGATCACCTTGTTCATCTTCTGGGAGCTAACGGCGATCTCGTCGGTATTTCTGATTTGGGCGGCGAGGACCGAAGCCGCCTACCGCGCCGGCATGCGTTATTTAATTATTCAAGTGGGTTCCGGCGTCATCCTGCTGGCCGGGGTGATCCTGCATGCGCACGCCACCGGGTCCATCGCCTTCGATTATTTAGGCGTCAATGGCCTAGCGACCACGTTGATCCTGATAGCCTTCGGTATCAAGTCGGCGTTCCCCTTACTGCACAACTGGCTGCAGGACGCCTATCCCGAGGCGACGGTGACCGGCACGGTCGTCCTGTCGGCTTTCACCACCAAGCTGGCCATTTATGCCCTGGCGCGCGCCTTCCCAGGCACCGAGGCGTTGATCTACATCGGCGTTATCATGACCGCCTTTCCAGTCTTCTTTGCGGTCATCGAGAACGACTTGCGCCGGGTACTGGCCTTCAGCCTCAACAATCAACTCGGTTTCATGGTAGCCGGCATCGGCGTCGGCACACCCTTGGCGCTCAACGGCGCCATTTCGCACGCATTCGTGCATATCATCTACAAGTCGCTTCTTTTCATGAGCATGGGCGCGGTCCTGCACCGCGTCGGCACGATCAAGGCCTCCGAGCTGGGCGGGTTGGTACGCTCCATGCCGCTCACCACCATCTTCTGCATCATTGGCGCCGCCTCGATCTCTGCCTTCCCTCTATTCAGTGGCTTCGTCGCCAAGTCGCTAACCCTGGGCGCCGTGGCGGAAGGGGGATATATGATTGCCTGGCTGGTCCTGGTCTTTGCTTCGGCTGGCGTACTGGAGCATTCGGGGATCAAAATCCCCTACTTCGCGTTCTTCGGCCACGACAGCGGCATTCGCTGTAAGGAGGCGCCGCTCAACATGTTGATCGCCATGGGCATTGCTGCCTTCCTGTGCATCGCCATTGGCGTCTATCCGGACCCGCTCTACGCCATGCTGCCCTACACGATGGAATTCGAGCCCTATACGGGCACCCACGTCCTCACACAGCTACAGCTTCTATTCTTCGCCATGCTCGCCTTCGCCGTGCTGGTGCGCACCGGCCTGTATCCGGCCGAACTGCCCTCGGTCAACCTCAACACCGATTGGATCTATCGCCGAGCGTTGCCCAAGCTGTATGACTGGCTTCTTCAGATGGGCACCCGACTGCGCGCCGGCACCCTGGCCCGCCTACAACGGCGTCTGGAGCGCTTCATCAGCCAGGTCTACCGTCACCACGGCCCCGAGGGCGTCATGGCCCGCACCTGGACCACTGGCAGCACGGTCCTTTGGGTCGCGTTGCTGCTGGGCGGTTATCTGATCTTCTATTTCTTGTGACGGTACTCGACCGGCTGCTTCACGGCTCCATTACGATTCTGTGACTTGACCGGACAGGTACGACACCACAGCTATGCCAGCAGGAGCCAACGTCACCGCGCAGCCCGGAGTAGTTGCCATGCCATTGATACGAAAGCGAGCCGTTCTCGGTGCAATCACCGGCGCCGTGCTGATGCTCGCCGCGCCAAACCTCCGCGCCCAAGAGGCGACGATCATCGAATTGACGCAGATCCCCTGCCAATTCATCGAGTCCGAGAACGGTGTCGACCGCGGTTTTACCAGCACGAAGAAAGCTGACTGCGATGCCATCAACGCCGACACCGGCAACGAACGCCTGGCCGAGGCCAAGGTGATCGAGCTAAAGCCCGGCCGCTATATTTTTCGCGTTACCAATAAGAACGTGCCCTACGAGTTGGGTTTCTGGCTACGCGAAAGCGACTACAACTGGTTGAACCCGATCCACAAGCTAACCAAGACCAGTATCTCCGGCGGCGGCCTGACAATCGGCACGACGCAAGATTATGAAGTCGAACTGAGCGAGGGCGACTACCTATATTCCTGCCCGCTGAACACGACACCCGACTATCGGCTGGAGGTACGCGGTTAGAGTCTTTCCGAACATGTCAGTAGGCGGCAGTGAATCTGACCCGGTGGTGTTTTGGATGCTCTGCCTCGTCTAGAAGGACAACCGCAAAATCCTCCATCGAAATAGCAGAGTCGCCGTTCGCGTCTACCAAAAGCTCGTCGGATCCAAGCCTGTAAATGCCAGTGCGCGTACCTGGCGTTAGCATGGCGGGCGGGCTGAGATAGGTCCAGTCCGCACGTGTTTCGGCACGGCAAATTTCGTGCTGCGCAAAACAAGCGCGGGCGATATCCAACACAGCCTCGGGAAGGAAATCTGGGGCGGTCAGAACCGTGGTATCGCCTTGGCCGGGCATTTTCAGGCTTGCCGCGCCTCCCACGACTAACACCCGAATGCCGGATTGTGCGGCGCCGTCCAGAATGACTTTGGTGATTGTCGCCAGCTGGTCTTCGCTACCGGTTCGCGGTCGGATCGCACTGATCGCAACATCTTGTCCAGCAGTCAATCGAACCACATCCTCGGCATTTCCTG
>JAJFGP010000166.1 GCA_021776055.1 Kiloniellaceae bacterium | reverse complement strand
CTATTACCCGGATGTGGACGATACGGCGGTCGTGGTCATGGCCCTGGACCGCACGGGCGACCCGCGCTGCCGCCCCGCCATCGAGCGGGCCACCGACTGGGTCCTGGGCATGCAGAGCAGCAACGGCGGCTGGGGCGCCTTCGATGCCGAAAACGAATATTACTATCTAAACAGCATTCCCTTTGCGGATCATGGCGCGTTGCTGGACCCACCGACGGTGGATGTCACCGCTCGCTGCATCTCGATGCTGGCGCAGCTTGGTTTTTCCCGCAATCATTCGGCGGTCAAGCGCGGCCTGGAATTCCTGCGTAAGGAGCAGGAGGCGGACGGGTCGTGGTTCGGCCGCTGGGGCGTCAACTACGTTTACGGCACCTGGTCGGCGCTTTCCGCCTTCAATGCCTGCGAGGAGGACCTATCGGCGCCGCAGATCCGCAAGGCGGTCGCCTGGCTGCAAGCTCGGCAGCGGCCGGACGGCGGTTGGGGTGAGGATTGTGCAACCTATTGGCCCGAGAATCGCAACCTGGCCAAGGAGTCCACCGCCTCGCAAACCGCCTGGGCGCTGCTTGGCCTGATGGCCGCCGGAGAGGTGGAGAGTAAAGCCGTCCGGCGCGGCATCGCTTATCTGGAGGTGTCACCGCACGAGGGCTCCAAATGGCACGAGCCTCTCTACACGGGGATCGGCTTCCCACGGGTCTTCTATCTGAATTACCACGGCTACAGCGCGTACTTCCCGCTTTGGGCACTAGCCCGCTATCACAATCTGCGGCGGGACAACGAGCGCCGCGTACGCTACGGCATGTGACACGTTTCGCCGTTGTCACCGGGCTTGCCGCGGAAGCCAAACTCATCGAAAAGGCGCACGCACGCGCCGGTCGCCCCATCCCAGCGCTCGCCTGCGCCGGGGCCAGCGCCGAACGAGCCCAAACCCTCGCCGCCCAATTGATCGCGCGAGGGGCCGACGTGGTGCTCAGCTTCGGCCTATGCGGCGGCCTTGACCCGGATTTGCGGCCCGGTGATCTGCTTTTAGCGGATGTCATCGCCTCCGCCACTGGTGAGTCTATCCCGGTATCGGCGCCTCTGCGGGAGGGTCTGGATGCCCGACTGCGTGAGGCGGGGTTCATTGTTGCCGGCGGCGATCTGTTGGGAAGCGATACGCCCGTAGCCACGGCCGACGAGAAGCACAGGCTGTTTAGCCAAACCGGTGCCCGGGCCGTCGATATGGAAAGTCACGGGGTCGCGGCCGCCGTCCAGGCCGCCGGCGTACAGGTTCTCGTCGTACGCGCGGTTGCCGATCCGGCCGAGCGCAATTTGCCGAAGGCGGCCTTGAATGCCGTCAGCCCCGACGGACGCCTGCGCCTTCTTAAATCCCTGGCGACCATGTACGTGCGTCCATGGGAAGGCCCGGCGCTAATCCGCCTGGCCTATGAGGCGCGCCTAGGTTTCGATACGCTAGAGCGGGTGGCCGCCGATCCGGACTTGCTATTCGGCGGCGGCTGAACCGGCCTTCTTATCCTTGCCGTCCGCTGCCGGCTGCGCGTGAATGTCGGTAACGGCGCCGGCGACCAGCCCATCGAAAATGAACTCGGCCGGACGTTGGTTATCGAGGGAAATTTCCGGCGCCATGGGCGCCTCGGTGTTGATCCCGGACAAGGCAACGCGCAAAGCTTTGAGCGGATGGCGCACGGTGTCGTTGACCGCTGTTGCCTCATAGCCGCAGTGGACCATGCAATTAGCGCACTTCTCATAGTTGCCGGTGCCGTACGTCTCCCACTCCGTCTCGTCCATCAACTCGCGGAACGTACGGGTATACCCTTCATTCAGCAGATAGCAGGGCCGCTGCCAGCCAAAGATATTGCGCGTCGGGTTACCCCATGGGGTGCAATGATAGGTTTGGTTTCCAGCCAGAAAATCCAGGAACATGGAGGATTGGCTGAATTCCCACTTGCGGCCCTTGCCGCGACGGAAAACATCGCGAAACAGATTCTTGGTCTGCTGCCGGTTGAGAAAATGTTCTTGGCTAGGCGCCCGCTCGTACGCGTACCCCGGCGAAACGGTGATCCCCTCGACGCCGAGCGCGGTGACGTAGTCGAAGAATTCCGCTACTCGGTCGGCTTCGGCGTTGTCGAACAGCGTGGCGTTGACGTTGATCCGGAAGCCGGCGGCCTTCACCGCTTCGATCGCCTTCACGGCGCGTTTGAAGACACCCTTCTGATCGACCGCGCGGTCGTGCTCGACCTCCAGCCCGTCCAGATGCACCGAGAACGTGAGATACGGGTTGGGCTTGAAGAGGTGCAGCTTTTTTTCCAGCAGCAGCGCGTTCGTGCATAGGTAAACAAAGCGCTTGCGCTTCACCAACTCCGTAACGATCTCGCCGATTTCCTTGTGCAGCAGCGGCTCGCCGCCGGGAATCGAGATGATCGGGGCGCCACATTCCTCGGCGGCGGAGATACATTCATCCACGGATAGGCGGCGATTGAGGATCGCGTCCGGATAATCGATCTTGCCACACCCCGGGCACGCCAGATTGCAGCGGAACAACGGCTCAAGCATCAGCACGAGCGGATAACGCGCATTACCCAGAAGCCGCTGCTTCAGGATATAGGCGCCGACGCGAATTTGTTGTCTCAGGGGTACCGACACGGGAAAACCTCACACAAAAAGCTCACCAGCCAACCCGGCATTGGCCAGGTAGAGCCGCTATCCCTAGCGCCTTTGTCGGGTAATGCCAAGTGGGGTGCGGCGATCAATTTTTTGCGAGGTAGCCGGCCTCGCGGAACCACTGAACCGCGTCCGCCAGGGCCACCGCGGCGGGCCGCGCCCGGTAGCCGAAATCGGCCTCGGCCTTGGCGCTGGAGAAGAACATTTTCTTCCGGGCCATGCGCAAGCCATCCACCGTGACAAACGGCTCACGCCCGGTCACGCGCGAAACGGATTCCGCCGCGTAAGCGATGGGCAGAACCAAACCATGGGGCAATCGCACGCGCGGCGCGCGGCGCCCGCACAGGCGCGCAATTTCGCCCAAAATATCACGCAGCGTTAGATTCTCGCCGCCCAACACGTAACGGTCTCCGACAACGCCGCGATCGAACGCCAGCAAGTGGCCGGCCGCCACGTCGTCCACATGCACCACATTGAGTCCGGTATCCACGAAGGCGGGCATGCGCCCCATCGCGGCTTCGACGATCAAACGTCCCGTGGGTGTGGGTTTTATGTCTCGCGGGCCGATGGGCGTCGATGGGTTAACAATAACAGCCGGCAGATTTTCCTCGCGTATCAGACGGTGCACCGCCTCCTCGGCCAGGAATTTTGAGCGTTTGTAGTGGCCGATCATGTCAGTGAGGCGCACCGGCGTTTCTTCGTCCGCGGGACCGCCGTCCGGCCGCGCACCCAGAACCGCGAC
The DNA here is from genome assembly GCA_021776055.1 of Kiloniellaceae bacterium. Classification (GTDB taxonomy): domain Bacteria; phylum Pseudomonadota; class Alphaproteobacteria; order Kiloniellales; family J153; genus JAJFGI01. The sequence continues at coordinate 21,500 of JAJFGP010000166.1, read as the reverse complement.
GCTGCTGGTATAGACGATCCGCTCGACCCCCTCGGCGGCGGCGGCGCGCAACAGCCGTGTCGTGCCCTCCACGTTTGTTTCGTAAATTTCGTCCGGGCGTGGGACCCAGATACGGTAGTCAGCGGCAACATGATAGAGCGCCCGGCAGCCGCGCACCGCCCGCGCCAGCGACTCGCCGTCGCGCAGATCCCCCTCAACCGGCTCGACGGGCAAATCAGCGATGTTGCGCCGGTCGCCGCCGGCACGCACCAACACCCGCACGGTCTCGCCACGTGAAACAAGCTGCCGCGCAACGGCCGACCCGACGAAGCCGGTCGCCCCGGTAACCAGAACACTCATCGGGCCGCGTCGCCGGCCACCCGCGGCAGATCGTGATCCGACGGCAGGTCGAGCAAGCTGGGAAATACCTCGCGCTTGGCCTTTTTCAGATCATCGGGGAAATCGATTTCGACCCAGGGCAGGCCGGTGATGTCCTCGATGCCGAACGTCCCGGACGGCTCGGCCAGAAGCACGTCGCGGATGGCATCCTCGTAGATTGCCTCGCGCCGCCCGGCGGAGATGTGGCGATCTGCCGCCGTCCACACCTTGCGGGCAATCGCGGGATCGAAGCGGCAAAAGCCGATCCATTCCCCCCACCAGTCATGGGCCAGTTGTGGCCGCTTGTGGAAATCGACCAGTTCGTCGTCGCACATGCACAGTTTCACCGGATCCTCGCCCTCCTCAATGGCGCGATCCATGAGGAAGCAGTTGGCGTGGGCGCTATCCAGCAAGCGAGCCATCAGGCGTTGGTCGTAGAGCACGTCGCCGTCCATGAAGACGACGGATTCTCCGGCGGCAAACGCCTCGCGCAACGTCCAGAACGAAACGATCGAGCCATCCAGAAAATCTGGATTCCGCCGCGTGGTGACCATATCCTCGGCGCCGATCCGGGCCAGTTCGGCCCCAATTTCCTCGGCCTGATAGCCGACCACCAGATCGACACGATCGACCCCGCAGCGGCGCAAAATGGCGATATGCCGAGACAGCAGGGTTTCGCCACCGAAGGGCAGCAGTATTTTCGGCGGTAACGTCCGATCATTCAGGCGCTGGCCAACTCCAGCCGCCAAGATACCCACTCTCATCACTTCGCCTTTCGGATCGTTACAGCCGGCATTTCTCGGCCCCGGCGCTCACTCGCGCAAGAGAATCTTGGCCGGATGGTGTCTTGTCAACAGCCTCTGTCACACCGATGTGATAGACCGGTGCAGATCGGGGACGATTTGCCAGAGGCCGGCGTAGAATAGATTGTCGGCCGGTGCCCCCCGCGTTACCGAGGAGAAGTTGTCAGTGCTATCCCGGCTATGTGCCATTGTTCTTCTGCTTGCAGTCGCCGGGGTTGGCGGCCAGGCGCAAGCGGCGGCGGGAAGCCCGTCGGACGTGGTGGCGCGCCTCAATGACACCCTGTTATCGGTCATGCGGGATGCCGAGCCTCTCGGATTCCAGGGGCGTTTCGACCGCCTGGCCCCCGAATTGATCGGTGCCTTCAATTTTCCGGCGATGGCCGGTATCGCCGCCGGCCGGCATTGGAAGGCGCTGGATACAACGCAGCGCAAGCGCCTGATCGATGTGTTCGGCCGCACCAGTATCGCCACCTTCGCCACCCGTTTCGACGGCTATAGCGGCGAGACCTTCAAGATCGTCGAGGAAACGCCGGGGCCACGCGGGTCCGTGCTAGTTCGCAACAAGCTGACCAAGAGCGACGGCGATAGCATCGAGATCAACTACCTCCTCCGCCTTTTCCTTGATCGCTGGCGGGTCGTCGACGTGTTTTTGGACGCCAAATACAGTGAAATGGCCCTAACGCGCTCGGAATACACGTCCGTCATCGCCAATCAGGGTTTTGACCGCCTGATCACCGATCTCGAAGAGAAATTGGTGCGGATGACAGAGACCGAATAACGCGGCCGCGGCCCGCGTCAGCTTTCCTTGATCGCCCGCGCTAGATCTTCTTTCAGATCCTCCACGTCTTCCAGGCCGACGGAGAGGCGAATCAGGCCATCCGTGATGCCCAGGGCCGCCCGGTCTTCCGGGGTGAGGCGCTGGTGCGTGGTCGTTGCCGGGTGAGTTACAAGGCTCTTCGCATCGCCAAGGTTATTCGAAATATCGATGAGCTCAAGCGCCTTCAAAACGCGAAAAGCTTGCGCCTTGCCTCCCTCCAGCTCGATGGCGACGATGCTACCGGAGCCTGACATCTGGCGCCGGGCCAAGTCTGCCTGCGGATGACTGGCCAGGCCAGGGTAGAGCACCTGGCGAATACCCGCCTGACCCTCCAGGAACTGCGCCAACTCGGCGGCATTGGCCGAGTGGCGTGAAACGCGCAACTCCAAGGTCTCCAACCCCTTCAGCAAGACCCAGGCATTGAACGGACTGAGCGCCGGTCCGGTATGGCGGAGGAAGGCTTGCAAATATTCGTCGTGGAAGCTTCGGGACGACAGAATGGCGCCACCCAGGGTCCGCCCCTGACCGTCGATATGCTTGGTAGCGGAATAGACCACGATATCGGCGCCCAGCGCGAGCGGTTGCTGCTGCAAGGGCGTCGCGAAGACGTTGTCGACGATCAGGCGGGCACCGGCCGCCCGCGTCAACTTGGCGAGCGCCGGCAGGTCGATGATCTCCAGGGTCGGATTGGACGGCGATTCGACAAAAACACAGGTTGCACCGTCCGCCAGGGCCGTTTTCCAAGCATCCTGGTCACGCCCGTCGACCAACTCGGTCTGGACGCCATAGCGGGGCAAGACCTCGGCAACGATGTATTGGCACGACCCGAACAGCGCGCGCGAGGCCACCACCCGATCACCGGCCTTCACCTGACACATGATTGAAGCAAAAACCGTGGCCATGCCGCTGGCCGTCGCCCGGCATACCTCGGCACCTTCGAGCAGACGCAGCCGCTCTTCGAACATGGCCACGGTAGGGTTGGCATAGCGCGAGTAGACGAAATGCGCGTTCTCGCCCTTGAACGCCGCCTCGGCTTCCTCCGGGGTTTTGTAAACGTAGCCCGAGGTCAGATACAGAGCTTCGCTGGTCTCGTCGAAGGCACTACGGGCAAGGCCGCCACGCACCAAATTGGTTTGCGGCCGATACTCGCGTGGGGCACCTATCGAACGATCCCGTGCCATCCCTATTCCTGCCACCAAGGCAATCCGGCGGCCTTCCAGCCTTCGGTCTTCCCGCGGTGCCGCGCATCGTCGCGCGGCCCTTCGAACCCGCCGGCGACGTTATAACATGTTTGATAACCCTGCGCCGTCAGCGTGATGGCGGCATCGCGCGAGCGCGCGCCGGAGCGGCAAAGCAGCAGCACCTTGCGATTTGGCCCCACCCCCGCGTCCGCCAAATCAGAGACGAAGGTCAAATTCTGGCGCATTTTCGGATAAGACTGCCAGCACACAAAGACCGTTTGCTTATCCGAACTCGTCAGATCAGGCACGCCCACATAGCGCCACTCGGCCTCGCTGCGCACATCGACGAGCACGGCTTCAGGATCTTGCTGCAACATGTCCCACGCCTCGCGCACGGTTATGTCGCCAGCATAGTCTTGAGTCATCCATCCCTCCCAACACACCCATGGATTGAATACACCTTGAGCACGACAGCCCAAGAGTTTTTCCTAGATAGTGCAATCATTTAAGCGGCAAAGAGATGGGCTGTCCACGGCAATGTCCAGCGAATTTCCGACACACAAAAAAAGATACGCCCAACCACAGACCCTGGGTTGCGACAGCGATCGCGCTACTCGCGCCGACGTATCGAGACACCGTTTAAGATAGACCGCAGCGCTCGCCGGTAACTTGAACGAAGCCCTGCGCGCCCGCGCTCGCGGAGAATCGATGCTCGCGCTCCCCCACCACCACCGAGGTATGCAGCGGTAACTTACCGGATACCTCGGCAACCCTGCCGCCGATCAGAGTCAGGATTAGTTTGATCGGTTTCGCCGGGTCAAACCATGCCTCGACCTTGCCGTCCGCGCTAACCGCCGAATCGCCGCGCGCCGTGACGGTGATCGTCCCGTCCGCGAACGCCACCGAGTCATTTGCGCCCGCAAACAGCAAGGTTTGCACCATGAAGCGCTTGCCCACAGGTTGCTCGCTGCAACGCGACGTATTCGCGGCGGCATTCACCAGGAATTGGAGCCGCTCAATTTCAACTCCGGCGTCTAGTTTTGCTTGCACCCGATCCAGCAAATCAGCCACCGGACCACTGGGAATTTCTTTCTGGGCGTCGCGAAGGCGTTCCTCGACAACCATCAAGCCGGCCTGCAGTTCGGTATTTTGCTGCCGCAGCGCGCCAAGTTGCGCGGATAGGTCTTCGGCATGCGCACGAAGCTCGGTCAGCTGATGTTGCTCCTGGGATGACCCGACCTCATAGGCGAAAGCCGCGGCACCCGCCACCGCCGCACCGGCCAGGACCCAGCGCACCACCGCCCAGCGTATCCGGCGCTGTCGACGTGACCGTGTTTCATAGAGGCCTAGCGACATCCACTCCTCCGCGCCTTCGTCATTTTAGCTAACCTAGTCATGCGTCAGCGTGGCGCAAGGGGCTTGCTTTGCGTGCCCCCCAGCCGCGCGATATAATAACAGTATAGAATCAGAAACGGCGCGTACTATGAGCAAACATCGGCATACGGAACCACCATCGGATCTTGTCCTGCGGGTCAAGGCATTGGAATCGCTTTTGCTCGAGAAGGGTCTGGTGGATGCGGCGGCCCTCGACATCCTGATCGACACCTACGAGAACAAGGTCGGCCCCCGCAATGGCGCCAAGGTAGTCGCCCGCGCCTGGGCCGACCCGGCCTACAAGACCCGGCTGCTGGCCGATGCCACCACCGCGATTGCCGAGTTCGGCTTTGTCGGCCGCCAGGGCGAGGACATGCTGGTCGTGGAGAACACGCCCGGCATCCACAACCTGACGGTCTGCACCCTGTGCTCCTGCTATCCTTGGCCGGTCCTGGGCCTGCCGCCGGTCTGGTACAAGGCGGCGCCCTACCGGTCCCGCGCCGTGCACGATCCGCGCGGAGTATTACGCGAATTCGGCCTTGAGCTGCCCGAGGATGTGGAGATTCGCGTGTGGGACAGCACGGCCGAGCTTCGCTACCTGGTGCTTCCGGAACGTCCCACCGGCACGGAGAGTTTCAGCGAGGACGAGCTAGCGAGTTTGGTTACGCGCGATGCGATGATCGGCGTCGCCAAGGCGACGGCACCGGATGGAACCGCCGGAGCAAACACATGAACGGCGCGCACGATCTGGGCGGTATGGACGGGCTGGGCCCCATCGACTACGAAGTGGACGAGCCGGTCTTCCATGCCGAGTGGGAGCGGCGTGTCTTCGCCCTGACCGTCGCCATGGGGTTTTACGGCGCCTGGAACATAGATATGTCGCGCCACGCGCGCGAACGCACACCGGCGGCGGAGTATCTTTCTTCGAGTTACTACGAGATTTGGCTAAGCGGCCTGGAGAGGTTGTTGGATGAGGACGGCTTGCTGACGCGGGCCGAGATCGATGCGCGGGTCACGGCGTTGCGCACGGAGGAAAGCTAGTGCCGGCGCTCTTAGCCAAGGACACCACCGCGCAGTTACGCAAAGGCGGTTCGGCGCGGGTTGCAACCGAGGTACCCGCCAAGTTTGCCCCCGGCGACCGGGTAGTCGTGCGCAATCTGAATCCGCCGGGACACACGCGCGCCCCGCGCTATATCCGTTGCAAGACCGGGACGATCGACAGGGACCACGGCGTGTTCGTCTTTCCCGACACCCATGCGCACGGCAAGGGCTCCAGCCCGCAACATGTTTACAGCGTGCGCTTCGCCGCCCGCGAGGTATGGGGGAACGACGCCTCGCCTCGCGATGCGATCTATATCGACCTATGGGACGACTACCTAGATCCGTCCCAAGAGTGACGCCGGAGCGGCGACCATGACCGCCAATGTACCACCTCTGCCAGATCAGCCGCGCGACGAGCGGGGGCCAGTCTTTCGCGAGCCGTGGGAAGCGCAAGCCTTCGCCATGACCCTGAAGCTCTACGAAGGCGGGTATTTTACCTGGTCCGAATGGGCCGCCGCCCTGGCCAGCGAGATTGCCGCGGCCAAGGCGCGCGGCGAAGCCGATCTAGGCGATACCTACTACCAGCACTGGCTGGCGGCGTTGGAAAAGATCGCCACGGCTAAGAAGTTGGTTCTCGACACCGATCTGCGAAAGCGCCGGGCCGCATGGGAAAAAGCCGCGCGGCGCACGCCGCACGGCCATCCCATCGTTTTATCGCCGGAAGATTAAGACTTAGCTCAGTTGGCAGCTCAGTTGACGGAGAAACTGGCGGCCACCTCGTAGCGCCGATTCGGCTGCTCCTGATAGAAGATGTGCCGGCCGATCTTCGGGCCCTGGACAAAATCCGTGCGCCAGTCGGGGCTTACATAGTCCGCGTGATACCAAAGGGCGCCATCCGTCGGATCCTCGGTCTGACCCCAGTAAACGGCCAGAGCAAGCTCGCTGCTGCGCTGCCAATCCCGCTTGTTGCGCGGCTTGTCGCTGCGCCCGTCGCACCACCAGCTGAATTGACACCGGTAGCGCCGCAGTTCGCCGCCCTGCTGAACGACCTTGCAGACCGTGCTCGGAAAGCGGCGGCTTAGCACGCGATTCAAGACCACGTGGCCAACCGCCAGCTTGCCCTCATCCGGCTCGCCGCGCGCTTCATGATAGATATTCAAGGCAAGGCACGAAATCTCGTCGCGCGGATCGCCCAGGGTGGGCCGCCGGAAGGCCAGCCGCTCGTCCTTATCGATGAACATGCCCGCTAGATTGCCACCCTTGACCTCGGCTCCAGCAGGGGTTGCGATTGTTTCGCCGGTCGTCACGGCCCGCGCCACCCAGCGACCGACATAGCCGGCGTTGGCGTCGAGCTGACCAGCCCATGCGGCACCGCTAAGGTAAACGGCGTAAACCAAGAGACCGACCCAAATGGTAACGCGTAAGGTCCGCCGATCCCATTGTCCGCCCCGAATATTGGCGACTCTGTCGATCATTGTCTTCCCCATCACCCTTGTGCGCGAAGTGGCTGCCCTGCCTAGGCCCTGTTTCGGGCCCTTGTGGCGCTCCCCAAAAGCAACCGCCATTCGCGACGTCAGGAATATCTTTACAGGACGTTAATGGAAGAGTCAAAAGCAATAGGATTGCATTTTAAGTAAAATTAACTATATACGTTAGTTTAAAGAATTTATTTACCATTAATATTGTGTTTACTCAAATATTTACAAAAATACAGGATAATTACGCTTGAGATATCGGGAACAAAAATGTGATCGACCGGCACCTCTTCATGGACGTGTCATGAATTCGTCATGGGCACAACCTCTACACTGCCGGCACTGGTCTTGCGGCAACCTGGCGTTGTCTTATCAATTCGGGCCCCTGGCCTGAACGGCTGCAATCAGGCATATAAACAGCCTCTAGAGCGGCTGAGGCTCGTCCGAGAGAGCGCGGATTAAAGGCTGGGAACGGAATTATTGGAACCGCAGGGTTGGGCCACAGGCGCGGGCGCGCAGGTATACCGAGGCATGGGGATGCCCGAGACCGCAGGACTATCGATGTGGCACGTGCTCGTCATGGGTCTGGTCCTCGCCCTGGTCGTGCTCGGCGTCGTCTATCTTGTCGTCTTGTTCCGGCGCCGGGTGACCGGCGACGCCGAGAGTGCGATCCGAAATGAAACCATCCGGCAGCTACCCCTTCCCTCGGACCGGGCGCGCCTCGGCCATTCGAACGCCATGCCGGCAGGTGAAGTCGAGGGGTTCGTGGTCATCCCGGATATCAGCGGTTATACGCACTTCATGCAGCTCACCCGCTACTCGCTGGCCCATGCTCAATACGCGGTCACGGCTCTGCTCGGTAGCATCATCGATGCGGCGGAGCAGCGCTTGGCGCCGGCCAAGCTGGAAGGCGATGCGGTCCTGCTCTATGCCCTGCGACGCTCCGCGGGCGGGCCCGGGCTGAACGGGGAGGATGTTGGTCGTACCGTGGTCGAGATCGCCAAAGCTTTCTACCGGAAGCGCGCTGAGCTGGAGCGGGATAACACGTGTTCCTGCGATGCCTGTCGCAATGTCGGCAAGCTGGAGCTCAAGACCGTCGTCCATCGCGGTGCCGTCCTCCTTTACGACATTCGCGGGCACCATGAGATCAGCGGCGTGTCCGTGATCATCGCCCATCGCTTGCTCAAAAATTCGCTCGGCATGGCGCGCTATGTGCTGGTAACCGAGGATGCGCATGCCGAGGTGCGCCTTCCTATCGAATGCAGTATAAGCCGTCACCGCGAGCATTTCGACGGGGTCGGCGAGATCGCCGCCTATGTTTATGACTTCGAGCCACTGCGGCTCATCGGGACCGCCGAGATGGAGGCGGGTCTCGCCGCCAAGGCCGCGGAGGCGGGGCGGAAGCTGCGCGCCAACTGGCACGGTCTGAGACACTGAGCCGTCCGGCGCAGTGGCCCTGGAAAGATCGGCCGGAAGTGGGCATATAATACCAAATCTCGATGATAATGACCCATAGAGACGGCTTCCCAAGGTTTTCGGCAAGGAGGGTTGCGCCGTGGCGATGCGGGGCATCGCGAGGCATGCGCGACGCCGTCCGAAAGCCTTGGGAAGCCGCCGTTCCGGTCGCCTAGGCAGCCCGTCGGGGGGCGTCGGGAAGCCTTGACGATGACCCACATCGCCAGCGGCTTCCCTCCTACCCGACGGACCGCCTAGGCGATCTCTATGGGTCATTATCATCGAGATTTGGTATAAGGGGGCATGGATGCCTCCCTCGTAGAATCCACCGCATCGCCATTCGTAAAGGCGGAGAGCGAACGGCTGCGTATCGAGTCCGAGTTTTCGCCGGCCGGCGATCAGCCGCGGGCCATCGAGGAGCTGACAGCGGGGATCGCCAAGGGCGAGCGGGATCAGGTGCTCCTGGGCGTCACCGGCTCCGGCAAGACGTTCACCATGGCGCGCATCATTGAGCAATTGCAGCGCCCGGCCCTTGTTCTGGCCCCCAACAAGACCCTGGCGGCGCAGCTCTATTCGGAGATGTGCAGCTTCTTTCCCGACAACGCGGCGGAGTATTTCGTTTCCTACTACGATTATTACCTGCCCGAGGCGTATGTGCCGCGCAGCGACACCTATATCGAGAAAGAAAGCTCGATCAACGAGCAGATCGACCGCATGCGCCATTCCGCGACCCGTGCCCTGTTCGAGCGGGAGGACGTAGTCATCGTCGCCTCGGTCTCGTGTATCTATGGCATCGGCTCACCGGAGACGTATGCCACCATGACGATCCGCGTGGCCAAGGGCGAAACCGTACAGCGCAACGCTCTGATGAGCTCGCTGGGAGAGCTGCATTACAAACGCAACGATACCGACTTCCGCCGCGGCACCTTCCGGGTGCGGGGCGATACGGTGGAGATATTTCCAGCTCACTTGGAAGACCGGGCCTGGCGCATTTCCCTGTTCGGCGACGAGATCGAGGCGATCCATGAGTTCGATCCTCTGACCGGGCAGAAGACCGCCGAAATGGACGCCATCAAGGTCTATGCCAACAGCCATTACATCACGCCGCGGCCGACCCTGCAGCAGGCCGTCAAGCGCATCAAGAAAGACCTGAAGCTACAACTGGAATACTTCCACCAGGCCGGCAAGCCGCTGGAGGCGGAGCGCCTGGAGCAGCGCACCACGTTCGATATGGAGATGATCGAGGCGACCGGTTCCTGTGCCGGAATCGAGAACTACTCCCGCTATCTAACCGGGCGCGCACCCGGCGAGCCGCCGCCGACACTCTTTGAGTATCTGCCCGACAACTTCTTGCTCTTTGTCGATGAGTCGCACGTCACCGTGCCGCAGCTTAACGGCATGTACAAAGGCGACTTTCAGCGCAAATCGACCCTGGCGGAGTTCGGCTTCCGCCTGCCCTCCTGCGTCGACAACCGGCCGCTCAAATTCGAAGAGTGGGAGGCCATGCGGCCGCAAACCGTCTACGTGTCGGCCACACCGGGCCCATGGGAGATGCAGCGGACCGGCGGCACCTTTGTCGAGCAACTCATCCGCCCGACCGGCCTGATCGATCCGGTCTGCCTGATCCGCCCAACCGAGAGCCAGGTAGACGATCTGATCGGCGAATGCCACGCCATGGCGGCCAAGGGTTACCGGGTGCTGGTCACCACCCTGACCAAGCGCATGTCCGAGGATTTGACCGAATACATGCACGAGGCCGGCCTGCGCGTGCGCTACCTGCACTCCGACATCGACACCCTGGAGCGCATTGAGATCATCCGCGATCTGCGCCTGGGCGTCTTCGACGTGCTGGTCGGCATCAACCTGCTGCGGGAAGGACTGGACATCCCCGAATGCGCCCTGGTCTGCATTCTCGATGCCGACAAGGAAGGGTTCCTGCGCTCCGAGACCTCGCTGGTCCAAACCATTGGCCGGGCCGCACGCAATGTGGACGGCCGGGTCATCCTCTATGCCGATACCATGACCCGGTCACTCACGGCGGCCTTGGATGAAACCAACCGCCGGCGCGAGAAGCAGCAGGCGTACAACGCCGCCCACGGCATCACCCCGGAAAGCATCCGTAAGCAGATCACCGATATCCTGCAAAGCGTCTACGAACGTGACCACGTTACCGTCGGCACCGGCGACGCGGAAACGGCGCATCTGGTCGGCCACAACCTCAAGGCGCACATCGCCGACCTAGAGAAACGCATGCGCACCTCCGCCGCCGATCTGGAGTTCGAGGAAGCCGCCTCCTTGCGCGACGAAATCCGCCGCCTGGAGAACAGCGAGCTGGAACTACCCGGCGCGCCCCGTGGCGGCACGCTCGCCGAACGCATAAGCCAAGCCGACGCCGCCAGCCGCAGCCGGCAAAGGCGAACCGGCCGCAAAGGCCGACGCGGGCCCTAAGCGCCGACCAAAACATAAGGGAGAACCCAGCGCATGATCGTCGAACAAATCTGGACCGCCAATGCGTACCGCAACTTCAACTATTTGATCGTCTGTCCCGACAGCGGCGAAGCGCTGGCCATCGATCCGCTGGATCACAAAAAGTGCTTGGCCGCGGCCAAAAACAACGGCTGGGAGATCACCCAGATTCTCAACACTCACGAGCACGGCGATCACATCGGCGGTAATCAGGCCGTGGTCGCGGCGACCGGGGCCAAGGTGCTCGCCCACCGCAACGCCAAGGGCAAGATCCCGAACCTGGACACCGGGCTCGACGCCGGCGATGTGGTGAAGGTGGGCAAAACCATCGAGCTCGAGGTCCTCGATACGCCGGGCCATACCATGAGCCACGTGTGCCTGCGGGCGCACGGCGACGAGGCGGCGCTTTTCTGCGGGGATACCCTGTTCAACGCCGGGGCCGGCAATTGCCACAACGGCGGTCATCCGCACGAGCTCTATCAAACCTTTGCGCGCCAAATTGCCGCCCTGCCCGCCGAAACCCGCGTCTTCCCGGGGCATGATTACATCGCCAATAACCTGCAATTTACCCTCGACCGCGAACCGGACAATCAGCGGGCGCCGGGCCTGCTGGCCGAGGTCGAGAACCAGAACCCGGCGCACCCCTTGGTCACCACCCTTGGACTGGAGAAAGAGATCAACGCCTTCTTCCGCTTGCAGTCACCCAGCGTCATCGCGCGCCTGCGCGAAGCCTTCCCCGACCTACCGGACGCGCCGGACGAGGAGACCGTGTTCCTGAAACTCCGCGAGCTCCGGAACAGCTGGTGACGGCTCTAAAAATCTAGGGCTTTTTGCCCTAGATTTGGCTGGTCGCGCGCCGATTCCTATACGAAATCGAAAGCATGATTAGGCATCCTAGGAGGTTCCCTTCCGATTTTTGGAGGGCCTTGGGATGTACGGCACTGGTACCGGTGGAATTGGCCGCCGCGTTGCAGCCCTGGGTCTGGTTGCCGCGCTCGGCGGCTGTGCGCTGGGTGAGCGAGCGGAGACGCTTTACCTGCGCCAGCATCGGGCCGCCACCGCCCTGGCCGAAACCATCGCCGTGAACGAAACCCAGAACCCACCCCTCGCTGAATCGCTCTACCTTGCGGAGGCAGAGTTCGATCACGCGTGCGGACCCCTGCGCCACGCCGGCTACCTACGCTTACAGGCCGAAGAAATCAGCACCGAGTTGGAGTGGGACATCGTCAATTCCTTGGACGGCTGCGCCCTCAAGACCGACGAGATGGAGGATCTGCTCTGGCGCGTTAATCCCGAGATCGCGGCCTACTTCCTACCCACGCCCGTGGTGGCCAGTGGGCATTCCCCACGACTGAGTCAATCTTCTCCCTAAATCGGCTTACCCGAGCCAAAGCCCCTCGCCTCGGCGGCGCGCTACCGCTATCCTGCCTCCATCGATCCAATGGCATGCGGCGGATATGTCCGACTCAGAATCCACTAAGAAGCTCGTCAAGTCCGAAGAGGACTGGATGCGCCAACTCACACCGGAGCAATACCGGGTCACACGGCTCAAAGGCACCGAGCGTCCCTTTAGCGGGGCCTATAACGACTGCAAGACGCCTGGCGCCTATCACTGCGTCTGCTGCGGCCAGCCCTTATTCGACTCGGCCACCAAGTACGATTCGAAGTCTGGCTGGCCTTCCTTTGTAGCACCTGCCTCGGAAGAAGCCGTGCGGCTGGAAACGGATCACACCTTGGGGATGGCGCGCACCGAGGTGTTGTGCGCCCGCTGCGATGCCCACCTCGGTCATGTCTTCGATGATGGCCCGGCGCCCACGGGCCAGCGTTTCTGCATGAACTCGGCATCGCTCAAGCTCGACCCCAAGGACGAATAGCCCTGAGGTCGCGTGGCATCCGCGGTGCGTTGACAACGGTGTCCAGCATCCGCATCTAGGGGAAGTGCTCTCTGCCATTGGCAGTGGCGCACGTCAGAGCTTCAGCATCACCGGCCAGGCGGGAATCGTGCTGTACCTTCTCGTCATTGCGGGATTTATATTGTTACTCGGCGGCGGCGATGCCTTGGTCCGGGGTGCTGTAGGCCTGGCCGAGCGCCTAGGCATCTCGCCTCTGGTTATCGGCCTGACAGTCGTCGCCTACGGCACCAGCGCACCGGAGCTGTTCGTCAGCCTGGATGCTCTTTTGTCCGGCGCGCCCGGCATCACCGTCGGTAACGCCGTCGGATCCAATATCGCCAACATCCTGCTCATCGTCGGTTGTGGCGCGCTGATCGCGCCAATGGCGTGCGATCGCACGGCCATGCGCGTGGACAATACCGTCATGCTCGCGGCCAGCGCGGCGCTCGTCCTGCTTGGCTTCGCCGGCACGCTGACGGTGTGGAGCGGCTTGTCCATGCTGACCCTGCTGTGCGTTTACACACTCTGGCAATATCGAATGCAGCAGCGGCGGTCGGCGAAGTCCGCCTCCAGTGTAAGCGCAACGGCGCCTGCCGAGGAGGTGACCGAGACTCTTTGGCGGCCGGTGCTCGTGCTGATCGGCGGGCTGCTTGGGGTCGCCGTGGGCAGCCATCTTCTCGTCACAGGCGCGATCGGATTGGCACGGAATTTCGGCGTATCGGAGGCAACCATCGGCCTGACGCTGGTTGCCCTCGGCACCTCGTTGCCTGAGCTCGCGACGACAGTGGTCGCCGCCTGCCGGCGTCATGCCGGCGTTGCCCTAGGCAATGTCGTTGGCTCGAACATCTTTAACATCCTCGGCATCCTGGGCCTCGTGCCGCTATTCGGCGATGTGCCTATTCCCAGGTCCATCGTCACCTTCGACCTTTGGGTTATGCTCGGGGCAAGCGTCGCCTTCGTTATTTGGACGACCACGCGGCCCAAACTTGGCCGTGGCTTTGGGGCCATCCTCATCCTCATCTACGGGGCCTACTTGGTGCGCCATTTCTCCAACGTGTTGCCCTAGAGCGGATCGGGGCCGGGTTATTCTTGTGCCCACAAGGCACCTCCGGCATGCTCGGCCATATGGCGGCAAGACAACCTGCACAGGCGAACGTGAAGCATCATCCCGACACCTATCCGCGCGCCGCACTGGTCACGGGCGCCGGGCGGCGGATCGGGCGCGCCATCGCTCTTGATCTGGCGCGCCAAGGCTGGGCGGTGGCCGTGCACTTCAATACCTCCAGCAAGGAAGCGGCTGCTGTCGTCGGTGAAATCGAAGCCGCGGGCGGCCGCGCCGTCGCGCTTTCCGCCGACCTTGCCAGCGAGGCCGAGACCGAGACCTTGCTACCGCGTGCGGCCAAGGCGATCGGGCCGATCGGTTGCTTGGTCAACAACGCCTCGGTCTTCGAGCCGGATACCGTGGAAACGGCAACGCGCGCCTCCTGGGACCGCCACGTGGCGCCAAACTTGCGCGCGCCCTTTGTGCTCTCCCAATCGTTTGCTCGCGCCCTGCCTGATGATGCCGGGGGTGTCATCATCAATGTGTTGGACGAGCGCGTGTGGAACCTAACTCCTTTTTTCCTGAGCTACACCGTCTCGAAAGCCGGTCTCTGGACTCTAACGCAAACACTTGCAATGGCGTTGGCGCCCCGCATCCGGGTCAACGGCATCGGTCCCGGCCCGGCGTTACCGAGTGCGCGGCAAAGCGACGCCGAATTTGCCCGCCAATGTGCCATGATGCCGTTGGGTCGCGGCACCTCGCCGGATGAAATTTGCACCACCATTCGCTTTCTTCTTGCCGCACCGTCAATGACGGGGCAGATGATCGCCCTCGACGGCGGTCAGCATCTCGCATGGGCGCAACCGTCGGTGCCCAGCGCCATTCCCGAATGAGTAATTTGGAGCCCGCCATGCGCGCGACTCGTCAGCGGATCGTCATCAACGATCTGACCATCGCCTGCCGCATCGGTGTAACCGACAAAGAACGCGCCAACCTGCAACGGCTGCGTATCAATTTAACACTGGATATACAACCGGCGCCGCCGCGCCTGGATCGCATAAGTGAAGTTGTCGACTACGGCGCGCTGGCTTCCAAGGTGCGCGACGTTTGTACCGAGGCTGAATTTCGTCTGCTGGAAACCTTAGCCGGGCGGCTCGCCGCGACATGCTTCGAGGATCACCGAGTCGAGCGCGTGTGCGTGCGCATCGAGAAGCTCGATCGCTATCCGGACATGGCAGCCATTGGCAGCGAAATGACGTATGAACGCGGCGAGATATAGGGCGACCGGCGCGGATCGTTTCACCCTAAGCCATTGCCAGCACGGAGATTCTCATCGGTCCGAACCGGAAAAGTTTTGCACAGGGCAAATAAAGGGAGTTACGGCTGTTGCGCTTATGCCCAGATTTTTGTGATGTGACAGTTTCTTTACGCTTGACTTCCCTTTTTGTATGTAAAATCAATTCATTAATAACTTTGCCTATTTTTTGGGCAGGCCGATCAAAAGCCTGAATTCCTGGGCCGGGCAGGTCCGCGCGATAGAGATGTCCACAACCTTATCCACGGAACTCGTGGATAGATTAACTATGCGGTAAGCAACCTGTTGTCAGCGTTCGCACAATTGACCCCAAGGCTGAAAAACGTTCGGTGGAGAACGCGCACAAGGCGTGCGCCTGACGGCGCGCATGCCTCGATTGCGCGGGGAATTTTAGCGTGACCGAAGGCAAGTCTCCGCGTCACGCCCAGCGCCGGCCTGCACAGAAAAAAGCCGCCGATGCATCGCCACAGTCTTCTCCCACCGTGACGGCGGAAAACTCAACCGACCGCGGCGAGAAACTCCCGGGCACCTTGGCGCAAGGCGTCGCGGTGCTCGTCGCCGCGGTCAAGACACTTCCCAACGGTCCTGGCGTCTACCGCATGCTCGACCGCAAGGGAGATGCGCTCTATGTCGGCAAGGCAAAAAATTTAAAGAAGCGCGTTACGTCGTACTGCCAGCCGGCGAAACTACCGCGGCGCTTACAGCGCATGATCGCGTCGACGGTCGCTCTGGAAGTCGTAACGACTCATACCGAGCTTGAGGCTCTGCTGCTCGAAAGCAATCTGATCAAGCGTCTCATGCCGCGCTACAACGTTCTGCTGCGTGACGATAAATCCTTCCCCTATATCGTTATTACCGGCGACACCGATTATCCGCAGGTGACCAAACATCGCGGCGCAAAGGGCGACGCCGGCACCTACTTTGGTCCCTTCGCCTCCGCCGGCGCGGTCAATCGAACGATCACCGCTTTGGAAAGAGTGTTCCTGCTGCGCTCGTGTTCGGATTCGATATTTGCGACCCGCACACGTCCGTGCCTGATGCATCAGATCAAACGCTGCGCGGCGCCGTGCGTCGGCCGCATCACCAAGACCGACTACGGCGAGTTGGTCGATCAGGCGCGGGATTTTCTCAGCGGCCGCTCAAAAGATATTCAGCAACGCCTGGCTGGCGCCATGCAGGTGTCCTCGGAGGAGTTGGATTTCGAATCGGCCGCCGTCTACCGCGACCGCATCCGTGCGCTGACGCAAATCCAGGCGCATCAGGACATCAACGTGCGCGGCTTTGACGACGCCGATGTGATTGCCGCGCATCAGGACGCCGGTCAAACCTGCATCCAGGTTTTTTTCTTCCGGGCCGGACAAAATTACGGCAACCGGGCCTATTTCCCGGCGCATGACCGAAGCCTCGAACCCGAGGCCGTGCTGGCTTCCTTCATCGGCCAGTTTTATGACAACAAGCCGGTCCCCGGTCTCGTGTTGGTCAGCCACCGATTGGAAGACCATGCTCTCATCGCCGAGGCCCTATCGTTTCGCGCCGGCGCACGGGTGGATTTTCTGAACCCCAGTCGTGGGGCAAAACGAAAGCTGGTGGATCACGCCCTGTCGAATGCGCGCGATGCCCTGGCGCGGCGTTTGGCGGAAAGCAGCACGCAACGTCGCCTCTTGGAGGGCCTAGCCGAGCATCTTGGACTTGAGTCCGCGCCGGAGCGCATCGAGGTTTACGACAATAGCCACATTCAAGGGGCGCAGCCCTACGGCGCCATGATCGTCGCCGGGCCCGAGGGGTTCATCAAAAAATCCTACCGCAAGTTCCGCATCCGACAGGCCGCGGCCGACAATGACGCGGAACCCCAACAGCCCGCCTCGGCACCCATAACCACCGCCCCCTCCCCAGGCGACGATTACGCCATGATGCGCGAGGTTCTCTCCCGTCGATTCGCGCGGGCCCTGAAGGAAGATCCCGAGCGCAGCGGCGAGCAATGGCCGGATCTCGTTCTCCTCGATGGCGGCCGGGGACAGTTGTCGGTAGGCCGCGAGGTGCTTGCCGATCTCGGCCTTGCGGACTTGCCGTTGGCCGCCGTCGCCAAGGGGCCGGACCGCAATGCCGGTCGCGAGCGCATCTTTCTGCCGGATCGCCCGCCGCTGTTGTTGGAGCCGCGCGACCCGGTGCTCTACTACATACAGCGCTTGCGCGATGAGGCGCACCGGTTTGCCATCGGCAGCCACCGCACCGGACGCAGCAATGCCCGGCTGCGCTCGGTGCTCGACGACGTGCCTGGCGTCGGCGGTAAACGGAAGAAGGCCTTGCTGCACCATTTTGGCTCGGCGCAAGCCGTCGCCCGCGCCGGCCTGGCGGACCTGGCGGCGGTAACGGGAATCAGCCACGGCGTGGCACAGCGGATATACGCGCACTTCCATGACGATGACTAGGTAGAGACGAATAGGCGCGATAACCGCCCACCGGCTCTGGGTCCGGCACGTAAAGGTGTGTTAGAAAGGGCCACGGGCATCCAGGAAGGCCACGCTGATGTTGACCAAGCTACCGAACATCCTCACCTTGTCGCGCATCGCGGCTATCCCGATCCTCGTGGCGCTGCTCTATTTTCATAGTCCGCTCACCCGCTGGGCAGCCCTTGCGCTTTTTTCCCTGGCCGGCCTGACCGACTATTTGGACGGCTATCTGGCGCGGCACCGCGGTCAGGTCTCGGCCTTGGGACGCTTCCTCGATCCCATCGCCGATAAGTTGCTGGTGGCCAGCGTGATCGTGGTGCTCGTGGCCATCAAGCAAATCGATGGCCTAGTGGTCATCCCGGCCATCGTCATCGTCTGCCGCGAAATCCTGGTGTCCGGTCTGCGCGAGTACCTGGCCGAAGTGAAGGTGCCGCTGCCGGTCAGCAGTCTGGCCAAATGGAAAACGGCGATCCAGCTCATTGCCCTAGGCTTCCTAATCGTCGGTACCGAGGCGGGTCCGGAGATCCTGCCCATGGAATGGATCGGCGACACCGGCCTGTGGATTGCAGCCCTACTCACATTCGTGACCGGCTACGACTATCTGGCCCGCGGCCTCAAGCACATGAACGAGAACGAGGCCGGGGAGGCGTAGTGCCAAGCGCGGGCACACCCAAGGGCGTCATGAAGGTTTTTGGCCTGGCCGGTTGGAGCGGTGCCGGCAAGACAACGCTCATGTGTACGCTCATACCGGCACTAACCCGCCGTGGCTTGCGCGTGTCCACCTTGAAGCATGCGCATCATGCCTTCGATATCGATACACCGGGCAAGGATTCGTATGAGCATCGCCAAGCAGGTGCCGCCGAGGTCATGGTCGCCTCGGCCAACCGCTGGGCCCTAGTGCACGAGTTGCGCGGCGCGCCCGAACTCACCTCCGAAGAACTGGTCGAGCGAATGACGCCGGTCGACCTTTTGCTCATCGAGGGTTTCAAGCGCGATGCTCACGACAAGCTGGAGGTACATCGCCCCTCCCTCGGCAAACCCCTGCTATGCCCCGACGACCGGCACATCGTGGCCGTGGCCAGCGACGTCCCGCTATCGGGGCTAACCGTGCCACGACTGGATCTCGATGATGTCGAGTCCATCGCCACCTTCATCATCGCCCATTGCGACCTCACCGGCCGGGCGCACGGCGCGAATTAATCCGGCACCTGGTCAGCCCGAGTCGCGCCCAAGTCGTACAGATCGGTGGTTGGGGAGACTGAAAATCCGAATTTTTGCTTCCGCAACCCGGCGCGGAAGCACGAGGGTTGTCAGCCGCCCGCGCTTACAAATGACGGCCATGCGCCATTTCGGAAATTCCACGTAAGCCGCTAATTTTCCTATTTCTTCAACCTTAGGTTTTGGCATGCCCCTCGCCACGACCTCGCACGGGTCGACCTCCTAGCGCAGCGTGGAAGCCAAAAACTATCCACCAGACAGCATATTTTGTGTTGCATGCCACATAAAACACAGTATCAAGTAGCCCGACGTGTATCGAAGGGACATGGCGCACGTCGTGGTTGATGGCCCGTTCTCGGTTACGCGGCAGATGCCAAATTTTGAGGGGGGTGCGGCGATGACTCGCATGACAGCAACACTGCTACTAACGAGTGCAATGTTTCTTGGGCTCGGGGCATGGGGCGTTTCTCCTGCGCAAGCGCTTGAGGCCGGCGATGTACTGGTACGGTTGCGCGGCATCGGCGTTGTACCGACCGACGAAAGCAACGGGATTGGGCCTGACTTGACGACCTCGCGGTTGGACCCTCAGCCGGCGGTCGTGCCGGAGTTCGACATCACCTACATGGCGACCAAGAACATCGGCATCGAACTGATCCTAGCCACCTCGCCGCACGACTTGGACATGACCGGAGCGCTGTCGAGCCTGAACAAGTCGGCCGAAAGCTGGCTGCTGCCACCAACGCTTTTGATACAGTATCACTTCATGGCGGATGGGAGCATTCGGCCCTACGTCGGCGCCGGGGTGAACTACACGATCAGCTATGCCGAGAACGCCAGCAGCTCCCTTGAGACGGCGTTGGGCGGCGGGACCGACGTCTCGGCGGGCAACTCGTGGGGCTGGGCGGTGCAGGCCGGCGTGGATGTGGATATTACAGACCGCTGGTTCGTGAACCTGGACGTCAAGTACATTGCGATCAGCCTCGATACCACTCTCACCACGGGCGGGGTCCAGCGCCAGACCGATGTCGACATCAACCCGATCGTCATCGGCGCCGGTGTCGGTTATAGATTCTAGCGTGCTGGATAATACTGAGGATTAGTACCGGCTCGTACGGCCGCTCTCGGTAGCGAACAGTACTTTACCGGCTTCGACCGTATTCTTGACCCGTTCCAGGCTCGGGTTTGAAGCGTTGTTCTGTATTCTATTCCTCATTTCACCAGTCTCTATGGACACAGAACTTGCTGGAAAGTTCTGGAGGCAGAATACCAAATCTCGCTGATAGGAACCCATTTCACCGCCAAGATTTTGTCCGTCGGATAGGCGCGGGTTGCGCCGTGGTGCGTGCACCACAAGCAGCTCGCAACGACGCCGACGGACAAAAGATGGCGGCCTCCGGTGGGGCGTATTGGCCTTCCGGCCGCGTCGCGGGGCTTGCCCGTAGTCCCACTACGCGCCGCACCCCGCTCCTAACCGGAAGGCCAATACAACCCATGAAATGAGTTCCTATCAGCGAGACTTGGTATTACATGTTGATATAAGCACGAAGACAGGGATCAAAGGGTTTCTATGGCGCAACTAAGCGACGACTGCTTTGCCTTTGGCGGCGATCTCATGCGGACCGACGAGGCGCTGGCGCTGCTGGCGCGCACCCTTACCTGTGTGACCGAGGCGGAATCAGTGCCACTTACCGTCGGTGCCGGCCGTGTTCTGGCCGAGGACGTGGTCTCACCGCTTGACGTACCGCCGCACAACAACGCGGCGGTCGACGGGTATGCCGTCTTCTTCGACGATCTCAATCCCGCCGGCGAGACCGTGTTGCCCGTGGTCGGACGCGCCACGGCGGGTCACCCAATGGACAGCGCGGCGCCACGAGGGACGGCCGTGCGCGTCTTTACCGGTGCCCGCATGCCCGAGGGTCCGGACACGGTGATGATGCAAGAGGATTGCCGGATCGAGCGCGATACGACTGGCGAACGGGTTATCTTACGTCCTGGCCTGAAGCGCGGCGCCAACTGGCGCCTTCGCGGCGAGGATGTCGCCACGGGATCAACGGTGCTCGCGCGCGGCATACGTCTGCGCCCACAGGATATCGGCCAAGCCGCGGCTGTGGGGCGGCGTGACGTCCTGGTCTCACGGCCCTTACACGTCGCCCTATTTTCCACCGGCGACGAGATACGGGAACCGGGAGAGCCGTTGCCGGATGGCTGTATCTACGATTCCAACCGCTACATCCTGATGGCGCTGCTGAGCGGTTTCGGCTGCCGTGTCGATGATCTGGGCATCGTCCCGGACCGCGCCGACGCCCTGCGCGATGCCTTGGCCGGGGCCGCGCACGGGCACGACCTGATCGTCACCTCCGGCGGCGTTTCCGTCGGCGAGGAGGATCACGTGAAGGCAGCGGTCGAGGCGCTCGGCCGCCTGCATTTTTGGCGCCTGGCGATCCGTCCGGGGCGGCCGTTGGCGCTTGGCCAGATCGGCCATGTGCCCTTTGCCGGCCTGCCCGGCAATCCGGTCGCGGTCATGGTCACGGCGATGACTATCCTGCGGCCGATGATCGTGCGCCTGATGGGCGGCACCGGCCTGACCCCGCACCGCTTTCGGGTGGCCGCCGAT
>JAJFGP010000165.1 GCA_021776055.1 Kiloniellaceae bacterium | reverse complement strand
CCGTAGCCGGTCTGGAAGAGGGCATAGCCTTTCTCCGGCGCCGCGCCACCGAGGCGCTTGAGCAGGCCGCGCGCCTCGTCGAACGGCCAGGCCCGCGCCGCGTGCGCCAAATCCCGCTCACTGGTCATGGGAAGCTTTCGTTGCCGCCTGTGGAGTCCGGTTTAGACGCCGGCGACCCTAGGCGGGTGCCGTGCCGCCGTCAACGGTTCCCGCGTGTTGCGCTATCGTCCCGCTTGCTGCGCAAGAGGTGACGCAGGAAGGTGCGGTCGCGGGCCAGCTCCAGGAAGGTCTCCCGCTGCGCCGGAGTCAAGGTCGCCACGTAGGCGTGCAGATCCTGGGCCACGTCGACGAAATACGCGCGCCGCGGGGCCGACCAGTCGTCGACCAGGGCGGTGACCCGTTCGCGGTCGAAGGTCGGGTTGCCGATCTCGGCGAGCATGGCGTCACGCAGACCGCCGGGGGCGCCGGTCATCGCCGCGCGCCGGGCGGCGACGCCTTCGCGCAGGGCCTGCAGGCTCTGGCGTTGCGCGGGGGTGAGGTCCAACTTGCGGCTAACTTGCTCGATGCCGTGGTCGCCCCGGCCATAGAGCGTGTAGAGAGCGCCGCCGGCGAAGAAGATATTCGCGACGACCGAGACGGCGAGCAGGATCCACGGCAGCTTGCTGCGCATCGGCCGCTCCTAGAGCAGATCGCCGGACATCGGATCGAAGCCGAGTCCGTCGTCGTCCGCCGCGGCCACGGTCAGAGTCGTGGTTTCGCTCGCCGCCAGGGTGACGGTTGCCTCGCGGCCCAGCTCGAAGCTGATGACCGCGGCGAACAGCATGGCCGCGGCGGTGGCGGCCCATAGGCCGGGGCCAGTCAGGCCGGCGAACCAATCGCCGATGGTGCGCGTGCCGCCCAGGTCCACCGCCGCCGGGCGAACCAAGCCGCGCGCCCGGGTCAGCAACCCGGCAGGCGGGGCGGCAGGGGGCGCACCCGCGTGCGCCGCCCGGGCCGCGACGACCAGGTCCAGTGCGTCCGACGACCCGGCCAGCCACGTCTCGACCCGGTCGCGGGCCCGCGGGTCCAGCGTGCCATCCACATAGGCGGCAATGAGCAGCGGATCCGGCGATTCCGGCCCGCTTTCTGGGCGCCGACCGGCGCGCCGCCATAGCTCGGCCGCTTCCGGCGAGCCCAACTCGTAATCCTTATCCGACCTATTCATGGCCTGATGGCCTCCAACACTGAACTTTGTACGCTGATCATAGCGGAAACATCCCCGTTTGGCCTCAATCGCCCGGTTCGCGGAAATGCGCCCGGAGCTTGGTTAAGGCCTTGTGGTGGGTACTGCGGATGGTCTGCGGGTCGACACCCAGGACGGCCGCCGCGTCGGTTACATCCATATCCTGTGTATAGAGCATATCCAGGATCAGGGTCTGGCGCGGCGACAGCAGGCCGTCGGGGATTTGGATCCGTGTCGGCTCCACCGGATCGACGGCCAGGGCCGCCTCGGGGACCGAATCCAGCGGTTGGGTATAGCCACGCTGGCGCCGCAGATGGTCGATGGCGGCGCTGCTGGCGATCACGGTGAGCCAGGTGGTGATCCGCGCCCGGCTCGCATCATAGCTGCGCAGCACATGAAAATCGCGGGCGCACAGGCGGACGAAGACGTCCTGAGCCACGTCCTCGGCATCGTCGTTGCGGCCGGATGGTCCCAGGCGCCGGTGCACGGCGGCAAAGATAACCGGCGCATAACGGCCGACAAAGCGGTCCCAGGCCGGCTTATCGCCATTGAGCAGGCGGTCCAGGTCCGCCGTCTCCGTATTCATTCCGGCCGTCTCCGCGCGCGTGTCCTCATGCCGCCTAGTCCTACACGCTGGTGCCTGCGTTGCCCATACCGGCGCGGGCGCTGTCCGGTTATAGTCGGGCCGATGCATCCCTCCGCCCCGCCCCCATCAGCCACTAACCGCACCGTCCTCGTCCCCGCCGTGCTTGTCCCTGGGGCGCCGGTGGTCATCGCCGGGTTGCGCGAGTCCTTGTGGGTCAGCGCCGACGGCGAGGTGGAACACCTGACATCGGCCAAGGCGGCGCGGCGGGCGCAGGGGGCAGCGCCACTGCTGTGCCATGCCAAGGCAACGGCGCGGCGCCTGGGGTGCGAGCCCTTCCCGGCCTTCGATGTGCTGGAGTTGTTCGCCTTTGTCCGCCCCGCCGCCTTTTGCACGCCGACACCGCGCGGCCTGGCCGTAGCGCTCGGGCTAGCCCCGCCCGGCGATCTGTTCGCCGCGGCGCGCGGCCTGCACGATGCAGCGGCGACACTTCTCGGCGAGCTGGCCGCCGGTGACCGCAAGCGCGACCCGGGTGCCGGCAGCATCGCCGCCGCCATGGCGCAAGGCGGTTGGAGTTGGGGTCGCTTTGTTCTGGCGGCCTTGGGAGACGACAACAATCCGCGGCGCGGCTTGGCGGTGTGGAACGGCTTACCAAGCTGGAGCGAGCAGGCGCCACCGCCACCACCCGGCCAGGACCCGGTATCCCCCGCCGAGACACGCGCCCGGCTGGCGCAGATGCTGGGCGCCGACGCCGAGGCACGGCCGCAGCAGGCCGATTATGCCTCGGCGGTCAGCCAGGCTTTCGCCCCACGCGCGGCGCCGGGTGAGCCTAACCTCGTGCTTGCCGAAGCCGGGACCGGTGTCGGCAAGACCTTGGGCTATCTGGCACCGGCCAGCCTGTGGGCGGAGAAGAATAGCGGCACGGTGTGGATCTCCACCTACACGCGCAACTTGCAGCATCAGATCGACGGTGAGCTGGACCGCCTCTATACGAACCGCGCGGAGAAGGTCGAGCATGTGGTGGTGCGCAAAGGGCGGGAGAACTATCTGTGTCTGTTGAATCTGGAGGACGCAGTCAACGGCCTTACAACGCGGCCCGGCGATGCGGTTGCCGTCGGCCTGATGGCGCGTTGGACGGCACGCAGCCGCGACGGCGATATGGTCGGCGGCGACTTTCCCGGCTGGCTGGCCGATTTGGCGGGCCGGGGGCGCACCCTGGGCCTGACCGACCGGCGTGGCGAGTGCATCTATTCCGCCTGCTCGCACTATGGCAAATGCTTCATCGAGCGGGGCATCCGCCGCGCCCGCAAGGCCCGTATCGTCATCGCCAACCACGCCCTGGTCATGGTCCAGGCAGCTCTGGGCGGCAGCGAGGAGGGTCAACTTCCCAGCCGCTATGTGTTCGACGAAGGGCATCACGTCTTCGCCGCCGCGGACAACGCCTTTGCCGCGCACTTGTCGGGACAAGAGGGACAGGCCTTGCGCCGCTGGTTATTGGGTGCGGAAGCAAGTGCGCGTGGCGGGGGATTGGGGGGAGGCGGAAGACGGGCGCGCGGCTTGCGCCGCCGGGTCGAGGATTTGCTGTTCGACAAAAGCGATCTGGATGAGCCGCTGGCCGCCGCGCTCAACGCCGCGCATGTCTTGCCCGGCGATGGCTGGCATCAGCGCCTGGCCAGCGGCGAGCCGCACGGCGTGTGCGAACGGTTTCTCGCCGCCGTGCGCCAACAGGTCTACGCCCGCACCGAGTCGACGGACAATCCGTACAGCCTGGAGGCACCCCTGCACCCGCCCTTGGCCGACATGACAGCCGCCGCCGCGGACCTGGCGCAGGCCCTGGCGCGGGTGAGCGAACCGTTGGCCCTGTTTCGCGCGCGGTTGGCCGCGCGATTGGACGATCAGGCCGCGACCTTGGAAAGCGAGACGCGGCGGCGCATCGAAGCCACCTGCCGCAGCATCGAACGCCGCGCCATCCTGCCGCTCGCGGCCTGGCAGCGGATGCTTGGCACCCTGGATGCGGCAACACCGCCCGAATTCGTCGACTGGTTGGCGGTCGAGCGCAGCGATGGCCGCGACATGGACGTGGGCTTTTTTCGCCACTGGATCGATCCGACGGTACCCTTCGCCGCGACGCTGCTGGAGGGCGCTCACGGTGCGGTCATGACCTCGGCAACCCTGACCGACAGCAGCGGCGATGCGGACGCCGATTGGCGCGCGGCGGAACAGCGCACCGGGGCCAAGCACCTACCGAACCCGGCGATTCGCGCGCGGGTCCCCTCGCCCTTCGACTACGCGGCACAAACCCGCGCCATCGTGGTCACCGATTTAGGACGGGGAGATTTGGCACAGATTTCTGCTGCGTATCGGGAGCTGTTCCAGGCCGCCGGCGGCGGCGCCTTGGGCCTGTTCACCGCCATCTCGCGCTTGCGTGCCGTGCACGGGCGCATCGGTGGGGCGTTGGAGGAAGCCGGCCTGAACCTATACGCCCAACACGTGGACGGCATGGACGTAGCAACGTTAGTGGACATCTTTCGCGGGGAAGAGGATTCCTGCCTGCTGGGGACCGATGCGGTGCGCGACGGCATCGATGTGCCGGGGCGAGCCTTGCGTCTCATTGTCTTTGACCGGGTCCCTTGGCCGCGCCCCGATTTAGCCCACAAGGCACGGCGCGAGGCGTTCGGCAGCCGTGGCTATGATGACGTCCTAACCCGCCTGCGCCTGCGCCAGGCCTTCGGCCGGCTGGTGCGCCGCGCCGACGATCGCGGGGTCTTTGTGTTGCTGGATTCCCGGTTGCCGTCACGCCTGGCCAGCGCCTTTCCCGAAGGTGTGGACGTGCAGCGCTTAGGGCTAGCCGAGGCGGTGGCAAGCACGCGGGAGTTTTTAATGCAAAGCCCCGAGTAGCTAGCCCGTAGCGATTCTGCTCCCACAGCCAAACGCTCTCAGATAGACTTCCGGAACCCGCGATCACGGGTCTCTTTTGGTCAGTCTTGGTGCACGGAGAACGGCGATGGCCACGGGTCGTCTGTTGAATCCCTACCGACGCAATTTGATCGCCGTCATGATCACCATGGCCGGAGCGACCCTTGGCTATAGCTTCATCCTGCCCTTGCTTAGCCTGATTCTGGAGCGGCAGGGCACCAGCAGTACCTTGATTGGGTTGAGTGTCGCCGGCGAGGCGGTAGCAGTCTTTCTCGTCGCCCCGTTCGCGCCCCGATTGTTGGCGCGCCTCGGCCCGGTACAAACGATGATTCTGGCCATCGCCATGCGACTGGTAACCTTCCTGCTGTTGCCTATATTTCCCAATGTCTGGGCCTGGTTTCCCTTGCGCATGCTGGGGGGCGCCGGGGCCAGCCTGATGTGGATCGTCAGCGAAGCCTGGATCAACCAGACCGTGGACGACCGCAACCGTGGCCGCATGCTCTCCCTCTACACCATGGCTTTGGCGTTCGGCTACGCTTTGGGCCCGCTGGTCCTGGTGCAAACCGGCAGCGAGGGGTGGCTGCCCTTCATCGCCGGAGCAGCGATCATGGTGGCATCGGCCGGTGGGGCGCTGATCGCCAGCGGCGTGGCACCGACGCTCGGCGGCAGGGCATCGGCGCGCATATCGTCGGTCTTCCGCTTGGCGCCGCTTATCATGATGTGCTGCTTCGTAACAGCCGCCGCCGACACCACGCTGGTCGCCCTGCTACCGCTTTACGGCCCGAGCGTCGGCCTGGCGCCGAACGAGACGCTGTATCTGCTCACCGTCATGGGCATCGGCGGCATCGTTCTGCAATATCCCTTCGGCTGGCTGGCCGATCGCATGGATCGGCGGCGCCTAACCCTAATCGTCGTTCTATTGATGCTTCTCGGCAGTCTGATCTTGCCCTGGGCGCTGCCGCAGGCACCCTACAACCTGATCTTCGCCTTCGTTTTCGGCGGCCTGATCGGGGTGCTCTATACGATGGGCAACATCCTCATGGGCGAACGTTTTCGCGGCGCCGATTTGGCCGTTGCCAGCACGTTGTTCGCCGTCATGTGGAACGTGGCAGCCCTGGTCGGGCCGCCAGCCGGCGGCTTGGGCATGGACCTGTCGCCAGAGTTCGGCCTGCCCCTGGCCCTGACCCTCATGATTGCCACAATCCTACCCTTCGCCATACCGGCGGCCCTACGCGGCCGACCTGTCGCGCAAGCACGACCGGAACTGTAGAAGGGCTTATCAATATTCGATACGACAGCCGTCTCACCGCCTTCTTGCCCACGCTCGGGCAAGAGCCAAGCCGGATGCAAACGCCGTGTGAGGCAGATGCTAGAAATCGACTCGATACCCGACGTTGACGAAAAATCCCGTCCTGTCGTCGGATTCTTCATCGATGCGGTCATTGGTCCATTCGGCCCCGAGATCAAGCTCGAGCAAGAGAGTCCGCGTCCAATAGTAATCGAACCGCACCGATGGCTTGACGGAAATCTGATTTCCGTTGTCGTTTTTGTTTTCGCGGTAGTCCGTGCGCAGTCTGGGATTGACCCGGAAGTCGCGGCTCACCGGGTAGCGGGTGTTGATGTCCACTGTATACCGGTCCGAATTCTGCGTATCGGCATAGCGCAGCCCCAGAACGGCCAAATCGCCCTCCTTGAACACACCGCTGCCGATCAATTGCATGGAATAGAAAAGCTCTACGCCGGTCCCCTCGGAGGCCTCGACCCCGCCGGAGGCATCGGTTCCCGATAAACTGGATGCCGTGGCATCGGCGCTAATTTGGAACAGGCTGTTCAGCGGCCGTGACGCGCCCACCGTAACCGATTTGCTGGTGGCCGACCGATCCTCGGCCAATTGGCGCACTTCGTCCTCGCTCAGGGTCTCGAGAAGAGCGGTGAGGGAGCCGGCTGTCTGGCCTTGGATGGCATTGGTCGTGGTCAGGATCGGGCTACGCCGATAGTCGAGCGACAGGTTTAGGGTTGTCTGATCCGGGAATATATAGTTGCCGGTGAGCAGCGCGATGTTCAATTCGTTGTAGTCGATGTCGTAATCCACCAGCCCAAAGGCGGTTCGGTTCGGCTGAAAATAACGCACCTCGCCGCCAACGGCCCGGCGATCGGTTATGCCATCGGCAATCTGGTTGATGGCAAAGAGATTCGTATCCCAAGCCTCGGCGAAAGTGCCGAAATCCATGCTGACGCCATAAAAGTACTTGTCCACGTCGATCGTCAGACCGGTGGTGGTCTCGACCGGAAGCCCGGCGACGGCGTTTGCTTTGATCTTGGGTGAAATCTGATAGCTCGCCAAGCCGCCGTCGAATCTGCCCAAGACCCCGCCACTGCTCCGCGTCTGACGACCAATCCGACCGAACAGCTCTGTCTCGGAATCGAAGGCATCGACATACGCCGTCGTTACGCGGCCGTCGCTACCCGGCCCTGGGTCCTCGAAGTCGCGCAGATATCCCCCGGAGATACGGACTCCCGCCTCGTACCGGTCGTCGCGGATGCTGCCGTCCAGATCGAGGTTGGAGTCCAATTCGGACTGATTGGTCGTCCTACCTTCGATGTCCGTGAATCTCCTTGCGGTATTAATCCCGTACTATTGGCGCGAGTCCAAAGGTATGGAGAAAATACAGCCTGAAGAGAAGGAAATCGGTGGGGTCTGCGATTGGAGGCCCGAAGCCGAGCGCTCATTCGTGGCGATTCCTCGGGCCTTAGTACGATCCCAGAAACACGGAGAATATCTAAATGAAAAGGTTGGCGGAGGGGGTGGGATTCGAACCCACGGTACGCTCGCGCGTACAACGGTTTTCGAGACCGCCCCGTTCGACCACTCCGGCACCCCTCCGCACGGGCCGAGAACCGGCGTGTCACTCGGCCGGTAGGCAAAACCGGCGCGAACGTAGCCTAAGGTCGGCACCCCCGCAAGACGCCACCCGCCGGCGGCATCTGGGTATTGGCTGGTCGGGGTAGGCTCCCCATCTGCTATAGTCGCGTGTGTCGCACGCCAGCAGGCAGGGCCAGCAAGCAGGGATAGATGAATCGAGCAGCCGGGCTTCCCGAAATTCCGATAGTCGATGTGGGCGCCGAGGGTGCGCGCGCCCTTCTTGCCGCCGAGCCGACGCGCGCCCAGGCGCTGTTGACCAGCGCCGCGGGAACCTACATGCGGCCCGTGGTTCGCCTGGGCGACACCCTGTCGCGGCGGTGGCTGGAACGGCATGAAAACCCGCACCTTCCCGAGATTGACGCGATCGCCACCGCGGTTGGAGCGCCCGGCGCCCATTTCCTGAACGTCTCGTTCGAATGGGGATGTACCGGGGGTGTCACGCCGGCGCCCGGCGGCGGCTGCCGCTTGGTGCGCGTGCTGGATTGGCCCTTTGATGGCCTTGGCGCCAATTTGGTCGCCGCGCGGCAGACGGGGCCCGCCGGCACCTGGATCAACCTGACCTGGCCCGGTTTCGTCGGCTGTATCCAAGGTCTGGCACCGGGCCGCTTCGCCGCGGCCGTGAATCAGGCCCCAATGGCTCGTTTTTCGCCGTTATTGCCCCTCGATTGGGCGATCAACCGGGGCCGTGTCTGGCGAAACGGCGGCCTGCCGCCGGCCCATCTGTTGCGCCAGGTCTTTGAGACGTGCCCCGATTACCGGGCCGCCAAGGTCGCCCTGTGCGGGACGCCGCTGGCGCTGCCGGCCATCTTCCTGCTGGCCGGCCCGAACCCCGGGCAGGGCTGCGTTATCGAGCGATTGGAGAAAAGTGCTACCGTCTTCGAACAGCCGGCTGTGGCCGCCAACCACTGGCAGACCCCCGGCTGGCGGGGCCGGCCACGTGGCAAGGACAGCCAGGGCCGCCGGCGCATTCTGGCGGCGCGCCTTACAGGCGCCGGACCCGAGCTCGACTGGCTGGCGCCGCCGGTGCTGAATACGACGACCCGCCTGGCCATGGTGGCCGAACCAGCCAGCGGCCGCCTTACCGCCCGTGGCTACGAGACCTATGGCCCGGCAACCGCTACCTTGCGTCTGAATACCGAGGCCAAAAGCCGCCAGGGAGCCCCAGAAACTCGCCGAAAAACCCCCGAAAAACCGTTGACAGGCGGGGCCGCGGCGCTATAGTCCCCGCCGTCGGCCATGGACCTTTAAGGGGCCTGGCCATACCCAATCAATCCTCGCAGACCATAGGGCACAACCAATCGCCATGTTCGCAGTCATCAAAACCGGCGGCAAACAATACCGGGTCGCCCAGGACGACGTCATCCGGGTCGAGAAACTGACCGCGGAGGCGGGCGATATCGTCGAGCTGAGCAACGTCCTCATGGTCGACGGTGACGGCGGCTTGAGTGTCGGCGCCCCCTACGTGGCGGGCGCCACCGTAGCCGCCGAGGTGCTGGAGCAGGGCCGCGGCGATAAGATCATCATCTTCAAGAAGAAGCGCCGGCAGAACTACCGTCGTCGCAACGGCCACCGCCAGTACGAGACGGTCCTGCGTGTCACCGAGATTTTGACCGACGGCAAGAAACCGTCGATAACCAAGGCGGCCCCAAAGGCGGCCCCAAAGGCGGCCCCAAAGGCGGCGCCTAAAGTAGCAAAACCAAAAACGGCCGCGAAGGCAGCGCCAAAAAAGACCCCCCCGAAAAAGGCCGCGCCGAAGAAAGCCACTACCGAGAAGAAGGCCGCGCCAAAGAAGGCCGCAGCCAAAAAGCCGGCCGCTAAGAAGACAGCGGCCAAGAAGACGGCGAAGAAGAAGGAATAGCGCGCCATGGCCCATAAAAAAGCAGGCGGCAGTTCACGCAACGGTCGCGACACAGCCGGCCGACGCCTGGGTGTCAAGCTGTTCGGCGGCGAGAAGGCCGTTGCCGGCAACATCCTGGTTCGCCAGCGCGGCACCAAGTTCCATCCGGGCGACAACGTCGGCATGGGCAAGGATCACACCCTGTTCTCCCTCGTCGACGGCCATGTGAGCTTCGCCCGCAAGGCCCGCAACCGCACCTACGTGTCGATCGTGCCCGGCGCGCCGACGCCGCTGGCCGAATAGCTTCGGAGGGGCCCCTCCGAAGCCGAGGCGCCCTTTTCCCATACGAATTTCGGTCATAAGGGAAGCGGGCACCGTTTCCCTTATTTTCGTATGCCCAGAGCGACCGCGACATGACACACACCCTGACCACCCCGCGCTTGCGATTACGCAAACTCCAGCCCGCCGATGCCCCGCGCATGCAGGCGCTGTGCGGCAACCTGAATGTTTCGCGCATGTTGGAAGTCGTGCCGCATCCCTATCCCGACGGCTTGGCCGAGGAATGGATTGCCACGCGGCCAACGGCATGGCGTGACGGTACCCTGTACACCTTTGCCATCGAATTCGCCGACGAGTTTATCGGCGTCATCGGAATCGAGCGCCAGGATAGCGGTGATCACGCAATTGGCTATTGGCTGGGCGAACCGTGGTGGGGTCAGGGCCTGATGAGCGAGGCTGTCGCATGCGCGATTGACTTCGCGCGCGATGAGCTTGGTTTGGAGAAATTGGTGTCTGCCTATTTCGCCGACAATGCGGCGTCCGGGCGCATCCAGGAGAAGTACGGTTTTCGAGTGACTGGCCGTGGTCGTTTGCCAAGCCTGGCACGTGGCCAAGATGTGGACGGTGTCTACACCGTGCTACAGCTTGGAAACACGACTGAATCGGCTGTGGCACCGTGAAATTCCTCGATCAGGCCAAGATTTATATCAAGAGCGGGGATGGCGGCGCTGGGTGCATGAGCTTCCGGCGCGAGAAGTATATCGAGTTCGGGGGTCCCAACGGGGGCGACGGCGGGCGTGGCGGCGATGTGCTGGTCGAGGCGGTCGAGGGTTTGAATACCCTCATCGACTTCCGCTATCAGCAACACTTCAGGGCCAAGCGCGGTAGCCACGGCAAGGGCCGCGATATGACCGGCGCCGCCGGGGCGCCCTTGATCATCAAGGTTCCCGCCGGCACTCAGATCTTTGCCGACGATAAGGAAACCCTGGTCGCCGAGCTGCTGGTGCCGGGGGATCGCGTGACATTGGCCAAGGGCGGTGACGGCGGCTTTGGTAATGTCAAATTCAAGACCTCGACCAACCGGGCACCGCGGCGCGTCGATCCCGGCTGGCCGGGCGAGGAACGCTGGCTGTGGCTGCGCTTGAAACTTATCGCCGACGCTGGCCTGGTCGGTATGCCGAACGCCGGCAAATCGACCCTTCTGTCGGTGGTTTCGCGCGCCCGGCCCAAGGTAGCGGACTATCCCTTCACCACATTGCATCCTGTGCTTGGCGTGGTGCTCGCGCACGGCAAGGAGTTCGTGCTCGCCGATATTCCCGGCTTGATCGAGGGCGCACATGAGGGCATCGGCTTGGGCGATCGGTTCCTCGGTCACGTGGAGCGCTGTGCCGTCCTGGTGCACTTGATCGATGGCACGCAAGAGGACGTGGCCGATGCCTATAGAACCATTCGCGGCGAACTGACGGCCTACGGCCAAGGCCTGGCGGAAAAGCCGGAGATTGTCGCCCTCAACAAAATCGACGCCCTGACCCCGGAGGAGATCGACAGCCGTGCCGCGGCGCTGGCCGCGGCCGCCGGGCTCGATGACGTGCACCGCATCTCTGGCGTGTCCCGCGCCGGCCTCGACGTGCTATTCGCGGCCGTGCAACAGCACATCGCGGCGGCACGGGCCCCTGATGTGGTGAGCGGCGAGGTGGTGGGCGGCACGCCATGAGCCGCAGCAACTCATGAGTCAAAACCTTGCCAACGTGCAGCGTTTGGTGATCAAGATCGGCTCCGCCCTGCTGGTCGAGCAAGAGAGCGGTGCCTTGCACCGGACCTGGTTGAACGCCCTGGCGGATGACGTAGCCGCTTTGGTGCGCCGCGGGGTCGAGGTGATGATCGTCTCCTCCGGCGCCATCGCCGTTGGCCGCCGGCATCTCGGCTTCACACAACCCACCTTGCGGCTGGAGGAAAACCAGGCCGCTGCCGCCACCGGACAGATCCGCCTGGCGCATGCCTATCAGGAAACCCTGGCCCGGCACGACATCACGGTAGCGCAAATCCTGCTTACCCTGGACGATACGGAGGAGCGGCGCCGCCACCTGAACGCCCGGGCCACCATGAGCACCCTGTTGCGCCTGGGCACCGTGCCGGTGATCAACGAGAACGATACGGTGGCGACCTCGGAAATCCGCTTCGGCGACAACGACCGCCTGGCGGCGCGGGTAGCCGCCATGATGAATGCGGATGCGCTGATCCTGCTCTCGGATATCGAAGGTCTCTACAGCGCCGACCCCCGGCAGAACCTGGAGGCGGCCTTTATCCCCGAGGTGCCGGTCATTACGGCAGCGATCGAGGCCATGGCCGGTGCCCCACCAACCGGGCACAGCTCGGGCGGCATGGTCACCAAGTTGGCGGCTGCGCGCATTGCCGTGGGAGCCGGCTGCCGCATGGCCATTGCCGACGGACGCATCATGAACCCCCTGGCCGCTATCGAGGCAGGGGGGCGCGCCACCTGGTTTCTCTCGCAGGTCGAGCCTCGCACGGCGCGCAAGCGCTATATCGCCGGCTCCCTGAAACCCAGCGGCAGCCTGGTCGTCGATGCCGGAGCGCTCAAGGCCCTGCGCGGCGGCAAAAGCCTGCTGCCCGCTGGGGTAACCGCTGTCGAGGGGGCGTTCCAGCGCGGCGATGCGGTTACTGTGCGCACCGCCGAGGGGGCAGAAATCGGCCGTGGATTGGCGGCTTACGGAGCTGACGAGGCCCGCCGGATCATCGGCCACAAGAGCCGTGAAATCGAAGCCATTCTGGGCTACCGTGGACGGGAAGAGCTGATCCACCGGGACGATTTAGCCTTAACCGAAGGATCGAGATCATGACCGCGGATGCGGCATTGGCGCAGGACAAGGCGAAGAGCGGCCAGCCCAGAGATGGGCGGGAGCCCGATTTAGCCCCCGATTTAGCCCCCGATTTAGCCATGGACATGGCCCATATCGGCCGGGCGGCCCGCGCCGCAGCGGCGCAGCTCGCCTTGGCCAAACCGGAAACCAAGACCCTGGCGCTGGAGGCCGCGGCGGCGGCCATTCGCCTTCGGCGCGACGAGATCCTGGCGGCCAATGCCCTCGATATGGAGGCCGCGCGGAGCAAACGCCTGAGCGCCGCCCTGCTCGACCGCCTGGCCCTCGATGCTCGCCGGGTCGAGGGCATGGCCGAGGGGCTTGAGGCCATCGCCCGTTTCCCGGACCCCATCGGCCGTACCCTGGCGGAATGGGAGCGGCCAAACGGTCTGCGGATCGCCCGCGTGAGCGTGCCCCTGGGGGTCATCGGCATCATCTACGAAAGCCGGCCGAATGTGACCGCCGATGCCGGCGGCCTGTGCTTGAAGTCTGGCAACGCGGTTATCCTGCGTGGCGGCTCGGAAAGCTTCCACTCCTCAGGCGCGATCCACGCGTGCCTGCAAGCGGGTCTGCGCGAGGCCGGCCTGCCCGAGGCGGCGATCCAGCGCGTTCCCACCACCGACCGCGCCGCCGTCGGCCACCTGCTGCGCATGAACGACTGCGTCGACATCATCATACCGCGCGGCGGCCGTGGCTTGATCGAACGGGTGCAGGCGGAAAGCCGCATTCCGGTCATCGCCCACCTGGACGGCATGTGCCACACGTACCTGCACGCCGCCGCCGACCCGGCCATGGCGCGCGAGATCGTGCTCAACGCCAAGATGCGGCGCACCGGCATTTGTGGTGCCACGGAGACATTGCTGGTCGACCGCGCGGTCGCGCCAAATCTGTTGCCCCCCATCCTCGACGATCTGATCGCCGTCGGTTGCGAAATTCGCGGCGACGCGGAGGTCTGCCGGTTGGAGGCGCGCGCCAAACCGGCCCGACCCGAAGACTGGGAGACCGAGTATCTGGAGGCCATTCTAACCGTCGGCGTGGTCGATGGGCTGGAGGCGGCGATTGCCCACATCAACCAGCACGGCTCGCACCACACCGAAGCCATCATCACCGAGGACGCATCAGCGGCGGCGACGTTCTTGGCGCAGACCGATGCGGCCATCGTCATGCATAACACCTCGACCCAGTTCGCCGACGGCGGCGAGTTCGGCATGGGCGCCGAGATCGGTATTTCCACCGGCCGGCTGCACGCCCGCGGGCCGGTCGGCGCCGAACAGTTGACCAGCTACAAATACGAAGTCCGCGGCAAGGGGCAGGTCCGGCCCTGACTCCCAGACCGCAAACGCTCGCACGTTTGGCCGAGGCCCTGGGCGGCCGCCTGCCTGGGGCGGGGCAGCGTATCGGTTTGCTCGGCGGCTCCTTTAACCCAGCGCACGCGGGCCATCGGGCGATCAGCACCACGGCCCTGCGGCGCTTGCACCTGGATGCGGTGTGGTGGCTGGTGGCCCCGCAAAATCCGCTGAAGACCAAGGCGGGCACCGCCCCTTTGCGCAAGCGCGTGGCGGCGGCCAAGGCCATCGCCCGGCATCCGCGAATCGTGGTGAGTCCGCTGGAAGAGACCCTGGGAACGGTCTACACAGCCGATACGATCGCGGCCCTGGTCCGCCGCTTTCCCCGGGTTCGTTTCGTCTGGCTGATGGGTGCCGACAACCTGCAGCAGGTTTCGCGGTGGCGCCGGTGGCCGGAGATATTCGCGACCGTCGCCGTTGCGATTTTCGACCGCCCTACCTATTCTTTAAGGGCATTGGCTGCACCGGCGGCGCGGCGTTTCGCCCGGCAACGGATCGGGGAGCGTACGGCCAAGCGACTGGCGGAGCGGAAACCTCCGGCCTGGATATTTATCCGGCACCGGTTGAACTCTCAGTCGTCTACCCGGATCCGAGCAGCCAAAGCAGAACCGACCCGGCCCAAGCGGACGCGGCAGCCGGGATGACACGTAACCAACACAGGAGTAGACCCGCCATACGAACCAAAACCCGGGCCCCCAAGGCAGCCAAGCCTGGCAAGGCCGTCAAAAACGAACCGCTCGCGCTTAGCAAGCAGCTGCTCGAGCAGGTTCTCGTCTCTCTCGACGACGACAAGGCCGAGGACGTTGTCACCATCGAGCTAAGCGGAAAATCCACCATCGCCGACTTCATGGTCGTCGCCAGCGGCGGCTCGCACCGGCACGTCAGCGCCATGGCCGAGCACCTGTGCGCGGTGGTGAAGGCCGCCGGCATGCGCGGTGTGGCAATGGAAGGCGCGGCGCGCGCCGACTGGATCCTCATCGATGGCGGCGATGTGATCGTGCACCTCTTCCGGCCCGAGGTGCGGGAATTTTACGGCCTGGAAAAGATGTGGGGCGTCGATATGTCCCGCGAGGCCAAGGCCGCCGAGGGCGCGCGAAAGTCGCGGTAAGGGCGGCATGCGTATAACCTTAGCGGCGGTCGGACGGGCGAAGGCCGGCCCGGCGCGCGATCTCTACAAAGACTACGCGGGGCGCTTGCGACGCGGACCCATCGGGCCCTTGATCCTAAAAGAAGTCGAGGCGCGGGGGACCTTTCCCCCGGCCGAGCTACGCCGGCGCGAGGCCGAGCTTCTGCGCGCCGCCATCCCCGCCGGCGCCCGCTTGATTGCCCTGGACGAACGGGGCGAAACCCTAAGCAGTGCCGAATTTGCGGCACATCTGGGCCGCTGGCGGGACGCCGGTATGGCCGAGATCGCCTGTCTTATCGGCGGTGCCGACGGCCTGGACGAGGCGATTCGGGATGAGGCCGCCCTGGTCCTCGCGCTTGGACCCATGACTTGGCCGCACCTGCTGGTTCGCGCCCTCTTGGCGGAACAGCTTTTTCGCGCAAATAGCATCCTCACCGGCCATCCCTACCACCGGGGGCAATAGAATCAATACGCCGCCAAAGCCGCAAAATTCCTGTCGAATCGCGGCTGAAGGGCTTATATAGGGCCGCATGAGCGCGCACAGCCGCCCACGGCCGGTTGTCCTCTGCGTCCTGGATGGCTGGGGGCACCGCGAATCCTGCGAGAATAACGCTATTTGCCAGGCCCGGACTCCGGTCCTCGATGGGTTCATGGAGACCTGCCCGCACGCCCTCATCGATGCCTCGGAGCAGGAAGTGGGCCTACCGCCACAGCAGATGGGCAATTCCGAGGTCGGGCATATGAACCTGGGCGCCGGGCGTATCGTCGCCCAAGACCTGCCGCGCATCGATGCGGCAATGGCGAACGACGAGATCAGCCGGAATCCGGCGTTGCGTGCCTTCATCGCGGCGTTGCAGAAATCCGGCGGGACCGCCCATCTCATGGGCCTGCTATCACCCGGCGGCGTCCATTCCCACCAGGCACACATGGCCCGCTTGGCCGAGATCATCCACGCGGCCGGCGTGCCGGTCGCGGTGCACGCCTTTCTCGATGGCCGGGATACGCCGCCGAAAAGTTCCCTGGGATACATCGCCGATTTCCAGGCGGCCGCGCCGAACGCGCCGATTGTTACCGTCAGCGGCCGCTACTACGCCATGGACCGGGACAAGCGCTGGGAGCGTGCCGAACGGGCCTACATAACCCTGGTGGCCGGCGCGGGCGAACGCGCATTAAGCCCTGTGGCCGCTGTCGAGACCGCGTATGCGATCGACACCAGCGATGAGTTCGTCGTGCCAACATCCATCGGCGGCTACGCGGGCATGAGGGACGGCGACGGCCTGCTCATGGCTAACTTTCGCGCAGACCGGGCACGGCAGATACTGCATGCCCTGCGCGATCCGGATTTCAGCGGGTTTGTCAGAAGCCGGGTGGTTGCCTTTGCGGCGGCCGCCGGCATGGTCGACTACAGCGAAACGCTTAGACCGCTGGTGACAGCCCTGTTCGCACCGCAGGATATAAGCGAAACCTTGGGCGAGATCGTCGCCGACGCCGGGCTCAAGCAACTGCGCATCGCCGAGACCGAGAAATACGCGCATGTTACGTTTTTTTTCAACGGCGGCCGCGAGGCCGAAGTCCCCGGCGAGGAACGGATCCTCATCCCCTCGCCCAAGGTAGCAACCTACGATCTCAAGCCCGAGATGTCGGCGCCGGAGATGACCGATGCCTTGGTCGAGGCCATCGACAGCGGCCGTTTCGACCTCATTGTCGTCAACTACGCCAACGGCGACATGGTGGGCCACAGCGGCAAGCTTTCGGCCGCGATCGCCGCCGCCGAGGCGGTAGACCACTGTGTCGGCCGCGTCAGTGAGGCGGTGCGTGCCGCCGGCGGCGTTTTGCTCATCACCGCCGATCACGGCAATGCCGAGCAGATGCGCGATGCGACCACAGGCGAACCGCACACGGCGCACACCATGAATAAGGTGCCGGCAATCTTGGTCAACGCACCGGCGGACATCAAATCCCTGAACGATGGCCGGCTGGCCGATGTCGCCCCAACGTTGCTCGAAATACTCGGCCTGCCAAAGCCCGCGGCGATGACGGGCAAGAGCTTGCTCCGCCCGGCGCGGACCCAAGACAGCGCCGATGCCGCAGTGCGCGTGGATGCAGTCTAACTGTATGGCTAGCCTCCCCTCCATGCGCCTCGGCGCGGCGGCGTTGAGTTTCGTGCTTTGCACCGCGGTGGTATCGCCAACACTTGGCGCCGAACACAACCGGCTTGAGGCCATCGAAAAGGCGTTGCAGCAAGATCGCGCCAAGGCCGAGCAGCTACAGCGCCGCGCGGAAGCCCTGGAAAAGGAAATCCAGGCTCTGCGCACCGAATCTATCTCGGCGGCCCGCAAAGCGCAGGACTTCGAGGCCACGCTGTCCGGCATCGAATCGCAGCTAGCGACGCTGGAGCAACAAGAGGTCGCCAAGGTTGCCGATCTGGACGCCCGCCGGGCCCAGATGGGCGGCACCCTAGCGGCTTTGCAACGCATTGCCCTGCAGCCGGTGGAGGCCATGGCCGTCTCCCCGGCGACCCCAATCGATACGGTGCGCAGTGCCATGCTGCTCCGTGTCGCCATCCCGGCTATCGAGATGCGGGCAGCGACCTTGCGCGTGGAACTGGAAAACTTGGCCGGTCTGCGCCAGGAGATTGCCGTCCAGCGCAACGAGATGGCAGTCACCGGTCAGGCCCTGTTGGACGAACGAAAGCGCCTCTCTGCCCTCATTGAGCGCAAGAGCGCGGCGCGCACGGTAACCACCGCGGAACAGCAAGCGGCTCTCGACCGGTCGGCGCGCATGGCGACCGAGGCGAAGGATCTACGCGATCTGCTGGAGCGAGTAGAGCGGGAAGCGCAAGAACAAGCCGAGCGCGCGGCCCGCGCGGAGGCCGAGCGATTGGCCCAGGAAGACGCGGCGCGTCAATCGCAACCACCGCCCGCAACGGCCGCCCCGGCGATCCCGCCACCGCCCGAACAAGCGCCGGATCGGCAGCAGACCGCTCTGGCGCGGCCCGATAACATCCGCCCCTTCCCGGAAACCGGCGCTAGCCTGGTCATTCCGGCCCGGGGCGGCGTTATTGTCCGGTACGGGCAAAACCGCGGTGGCAACGGCGCCGCCAAGGGGATTACCATAGCGGCGCGCAGCGGCGCGCAGGTGGTGGCACCCTACGATGGCAAGGTGGTCTATGCCGGAAATTTCCGCCGATACGGGCAAATCTTGATCATCGAGCATGGTGGGCGATATCATACCCTGCTTGCCGGTCTGGACCGGATCGATGCCGTGGTCGGACAATGGTTGCTTGCAGGCGAACCGGTCGGCATTCTGGGCTCCCCTGGAAGTGGGGCACCTGAGCTATACTTGGAACTTCGGCGCGCCGGCCAACCGATTAACCCACTTCCCTGGCTCGCGACAACTGGCGATAAGGTACAAGGATGAAACGCAGATTTCTGTTCGTGGCGATTCTCGCCGCGTCGACGATCTTTATTCCGCAGGTCATCACAGCGCAAGAAAACCGCTCAGAGACCTATCGACAGCTCAAGCTGTTCGGTGATGTCTTCGAGCGCGTACGCGCCGATTATGTGGAGGAGGTTACCGACCAAGAGCTGATCGAATCGGCAATCCAGGGCATGCTTACGTCCCTGGATCCGCATTCCAGCTACCTGAACGCCGATTCGTTCCGCGATATGCGGGTGCAGACCAAAGGCGAATTTGGTGGCCTCGGTATCGAGGTCACCATGGAGAATGGCTTTGTCAAAGTGGTCTCGCCAATCGATGACACACCGGCCTTTCGCGCCGGTATCGAGGCCGGCGATCTGATCACGCATCTGGATACCGAGGCGGTTCTGGGCCTGACCTTGAACGAGGCCGTGGAAAGGATGCGCGGGCCCGTCAAAACGGACATCGTCCTGACCATCCGGCGCGAAGGGCGCGAGCCGTTCGACGTCACCCTCACGCGCGATGTGGTCAAGATCGCCTCGTCGCGCAGCCGGACCGAGGACAACGTCGCCTATCTGCGAGTCACC
This sequence comes from Kiloniellaceae bacterium, assembly GCA_021776055.1. Classification (GTDB taxonomy): domain Bacteria; phylum Pseudomonadota; class Alphaproteobacteria; order Kiloniellales; family J153; genus JAJFGI01. The sequence goes on along the minus strand of JAJFGP010000165.1, from coordinate 10,976 downwards.
GTGTTCAACGAGCAAACCATGTCCGGCCTGGAGTCCGAGATCGCCAAGCGCAAAGAGGAGATCGGTGACAAATTGGTCGGCTACGTCCTGGATCTGCGCAACAATCCGGGTGGTTTGCTGGATCAGGCTATCGCCGTCTCCGACGCTTTTCTGGACCAGGGAGAGATCGTCTCTACCCGGGGCCGCGTCACGGACGACGCCCAGCGCTACAATGCGCGACCGGGTGATTTAGCCGATGGTTTGCCGATGGTGGTTCTCATCAACGGCGGCTCGGCCTCGGCGTCCGAGATCGTCGCCGGCGCCTTGCAAGACCACCGGCGCGCGGTACTCATGGGGACCGATTCCTTTGGCAAAGGGTCGGTGCAGACCATCATTCCGTTGAGCGGCAATGGTGCCATGCGCCTAACGACGGCTCGCTATTACACCCCGTCCGGACGTTCGATTCAGGCCACCGGCATTCAGCCGGACATCAAGGTCGAGCAAGCGCGTTTGGAAGTCGTGACGGGCGGGCCGCAGCGCAAGGAATCCGACCTGCGCGGGGCCCTGGACAACGGTGGCGGCAATGGAGCACCACAGCCCGATGCAACGCCCGGTGCCGCCCCGGACAGTACGGCGGATACCGAGCCGGCCGTACCGCAGGACTACCAGTTGGCCCGAGCCCTGGACCTTCTGCGCGGTCTCTCGTTCTTCAACGCCCGAGCCATCAACTAAGCGGTCCGGCCCCTCGGGTCCGGCGCGGCGGAGGAGTCCTTGCCCCGAAAGCCACCTGCGCCTAAGGGAAAAACGCCGATACGGCCGGCTAGTGTCATCCTGGTGTTGGCGTGGCTAATTCTGTTGGCCGGCTTGGCCGGGGCCGGCGGCTATGTGCTGATGCTGCCGGAGGGGCATGGCACGACACAGGTGGCGGCCGCCTTTGGCCCAGAAACCGACGCCGAAACACCGATGGGCGATGCTCCGCCACCGAGCTCCCCGGACCTAGTCGAAAAAGAACCCACAGCAGAGCCGGCGGCACCGCAAACAGAACCGGCTGGGGCACAACCCCGGTGGCAACGTTACGCCCAAGATTTCGACGACCCGGACAAGCGCCCGCGCATTGCCATCGTCCTGACCGGCATGGGCCTTTCGAGCGCCGCCACCGAAGCCGCGATCAACCAACTCCCGGCGGCTGTCACCTTGTCCTTCACACCGTATTCCCGCCGGCTCGATCAATGGATCTCCCTAGCCCGGACCGGCGGACATGAGGTGATGCTAGATCTGCCCATGGAGCCAACCAGCTATCCGGACGACGACCCGGGGCCGCAAGCCTTGCTCACCGCCCTTTCCCCAACACAAAACCTGGAGCGGCTCAATTGGACCCTGGGCCGGGCGAGCGGATATGTGGGTGTAGCGACGGTCATGGGCTCGCGCTTTACCACCTCGGAAGAAGCGCTCACGCCGATCATCGAGGCGTTGAAGGAACAGGGCCTGATCTTCCTCGACAACCGGTCCAGTCAGGAAAGCGTTGCTTGGCGCTTGGCCGCAAAGATCGGCGCGGCAAATGCCGTAAACGACCGTACCTTGGATACGGCGCAGGCTAGCCGAGTGGCAATCGACGCCCGCCTGGTGCAGCTCGAGGGCATTGCCCGCGCCGAGGGGTTCGCCGTGGCCATGGGGCGGCCCTATCCCGTGACCATCGAGCGCTTACGAGAATGGGCGAAGGGCCTGCCTGGTCGCGGCTTTGTCCTGGCGCCGATCAGCGCCGTGGTCGATCGGCAACGAGATCATCGGAACACCCCCCAAAGCACCCAGGTTAAATGAGCCGCGGCCCAGTGGTAGCCGATAGTGCCGATCTGCCCTATCGCCCTTGCGTTGGTGTGATGCTCCTCAACCGGCACGGCCAAGTCTTCGTGGCCCAACGCATCGATACGCCAAGCGCCGCCTGGCAGATGCCCCAGGGTGGTATCGAGCCGGGCGAAACACCGCACCAAGCGGCCCTGCGCGAGCTTTACGAGGAGACCGGCACAAACCAGGCCGAGATCATCGCCGAAAGCCGGGATTGGCTCCGCTATGACCTGCCCGCCGATTTGGTGCCAAAGATATGGGGTGGGCGCTACCGCGGCCAGGAGCAGAGGTGGTTTGCCATGCGCTTTCTCGGCACCGATGCCGACATCGATATCCATGGCGAGCAACCGGAATTCAGCGCCTGGCGTTGGGCGGAGCTAGCCGAGATTCCCGATCTGATCGTTCCCTTCAAGCGCGCGCTCTACCAACAACTGGTTACCGAATTTGGCGAAGCCGTTGCCGCGATACGGGAAGATTGAGACGCGGCGCTAAATCCAGCGCCGGACCGAGGCTTTGTAACGCCGGTAGTCGTCGCCGAACTTGCCATCCAGATAGCGTTCCTCGCGCGCGATCACCGCGTACCGGATGATGACGAGCGTTGGCACAAGCGTCAGCAGCACCCAGGCATTGTCGGACGCAATACCGATACCCAACGTAGCGATGGCCGCCGCCAGATAAACCGGGTTGCGCGAATAAGCGAAGATACCGTCGGTTACGATGGCCGTCGTCGGCTTATAGGGTTCGATATTGGTTCCGGCGGTGCGAAACCGGTGAAATACACGGACCACGATATGAATGCCGACGCAAATCAGCAACGCGCCGACCACGTACTGGGGCGTATCCGGCAACAGCGCGACCGGCCATAGCCAGTCCAAACCGAAGGCCACAAGCAAGCCCGCTAGATAGATAAACGGTGGCGGGATGACAACGCCTGGTGAATCGGTCGGCTCTGGACCCACCACTATGCCGCCATCGCGGTGAAACGGCGACGACGGCGGCGCAACAGCCAATAGGCGCCGCGTGATGTCAACCGCGCCAGCTTGCCTCGCGGACTTAAGCCGGCGGCCTTGAACGTCATGGCGATACCGCGTTCCACGTGTTTTGAGCGAATGTATTTGAAGGCACGTGACGCGTAGGCGCGCGAGCACACCTTTCGGTCATAGGCCTGCCCATCAGCACTGTTGGCCGCGTAGTACGCATAGGCGAGCTCATCGTCCTCGGTTTCGGTGATGCGCCCAAGGGCTACCAGGATACGGCGTCCCTTGCCAATGCGGTCCTTGTCCAAATACCGCTTCAGATGCCGGTAGAACAGGTTGTAATGGCGAAATTCGTCGGCGGCGACGCGCTTGCAGATGGCCCGCAGAACCGGCTCCTCCGCCGCTTCGCTCAATGCCGAGTAGTAGGACGAGGTGCCAACCTCGACGATGCAGCGCGCCACCAACTCACCGGCGCGCGAGCCGCGGATCGAATCCTGCGCGTCTATGGGCGGGCGAAACCCGGCGGTAAAGCGCGCGAAGCTGGCCTCAAAATCGAACGTCGGGTCGGCCATGGCGGCCCACCGGCCCAGAACCTGGCCGTGCTGGACCTCTTCACCGGCCCACTGTGTAGCCGCCGCCCGAAACTCGGCATCGTCCGGGAAGACGTTGCACAGGTACGTCGCATAGTCGCCACCGTTGTATTCGACCATGGCGGCAGCCTTGACGATCTTGACCAGTTCGGGATCCACCTTCGATGGATCGAACTCATGCCAAGGAATGTCGTCGTGCGTCCAATGATTGCCGTTCATGATACCGCCCGCGATTGCTCTAACGATCCCACCATCGTCGCGCCGCCCCCCAAGAGGCGCCGAGCTCAGGCCATCGTGCCAATATACAACAATATCATACCGCTCTCGGACGGCAAAATGAACCCGGCGGCCCTGGCCTCTAGCCGTCCGCAGCCGCCAGCATGGCCTCGGCCACGGCAATGCGCCGTTCGACCGTGGCACGCTCGTCGTCCGACTTGGTATCGGTCTGGTCCTCACGGGCGACCCTCAGGCCATCTTCCGTGGCCGCCCGGTCGATCTCGGCCACCGGCACCGCCTGATCGGCCAGCACCGTGCAGCGCGCCGGGGTTACTTCGGCAAATCCGCTGGCGACGAAAATGCGCTCGGTCACCGCGCCTTTCTCGTAAACACGGATGACGCCGGGGCGTAAGGTTGTGATTGTCGGCGCATGCTGCGGCAAGACACCAATTTCACCCTCGGTGCCAGGCACGACAACCATCTCGACGGCTTCGGAGAGCAGCAGACGCTCCGGCGACACCAATTCGAATTCGATCCGTTCCTCGGCCATATCTTATTCCTCGACGCCCGCGCGCAACCGGCGCTAGGCCGCTTCCGCCGCCATTTTACGCGCCTTCTCCACCGCCTCTTCAATGGTGCCGACCATGTAGAAGGCGGACTCGGGCAGGTGATCGTATTCGCCGGCGACGATACCCTTGAAGCCGCGAATGGTATCTTCCAGCGACACCAGAACACCAGGCGAGCCGGTGAACACCTCGGCCACATGGAAGGGCTGCGACAGGAAGCGTTGGATCTTGCGCGCCCGCGCCACCGTCAGCTTGTCCTCTTCTGATAGCTCGTCCATGCCGAGAATGGCGATGATGTCCTGCAGCGATTTGTACTGTTGCAGAACCTTCTGCACGCTGCGGGCCACCTCGTAGTGCTCCTCGCCGACAACCCGCGGATCGAGGATTCGGCTGGTCGAATCGAGCGGATCGACGGCCGGATAGATGCCCAGTTCGGCAATCTGCCGCGAGAGCACGGTGGTCGCATCCAGATGTGCAAAAGAGGTCGCCGGCGCCGGATCGGTCAAATCATCCGCCGGCACGTAGATCGCCTGCACCGAGGTGATCGAGCCCTTCTTGGTGGAGGTAATCCGCTCCTGCAGCGTCCCCATGTCGGTCGCCAAGGTCGGCTGATAACCGACCGCCGAGGGAATACGACCGAGCAATGCCGAGACCTCGGAGCCCGCCTGGGTAAAGCGGAAAATGTTATCGATGAACAGAAGCACGTCCTGGCCTTCCTCGTCGCGGAAGTATTCCGCCAGGGTCAGGCCCGACAGGCCGACGCGAGCCCGGGCACCGGGCGGCTCGTTCATCTGCCCATAGACCAGGGCGGCCTTCGAGCCCTCGCCGTCGGTCTTGATAACGCCCGATTCCATCATCTCGTGATAAAGGTCGTTGCCCTCGCGGGTGCGCTCACCGACGCCGGCAAACACGGAGTAGCCGCCATGCGCCTTGGCGATGTTGTTGATCAGTTCCATGATGATCACGGTCTTGCCAACCCCGGCGCCGCCGAACAAGCCGATCTTGCCGCCGCGCGCGTAGGGGGCCAGCAAGTCGACCACCTTGATGCCGGTCACCAGAATCTCGGCCTCGGTCGACTGGTCGACGTAATCCGGCGCCTGACGGTGGATGGGCAGGCGCATCTTCGCCTCGACCGGACCACGCTCGTCGATCGGTTCGCCGATCACATTCATAATGCGGCCAAGCGTGCCCGGACCGACCGGCACCATGATCGGGTTGCCGGTATCGCGCACTTCCTGGCCACGCACCAGGCCATCCGTGCCGTCCATGGCGATGGTCCGAACCGTCTTCTCACCCAGATGCTGGGCTACCTCGAGGACCAGGCGGTTGCCGTGGTTGTCGGTTTCCAGGGCGTTAAGGATGGGCGGCAAGTCGGTGGTGAACTGCACGTCCACCACGGCGCCCAGCACCTGTGAAATCTTGCCGACAATATTCTTTGCCATTGTTCGTGCTCCCAATTGCTTTCGATCCGGCGTCCGTCTGCCGAAGCCGACCCTAAAGCGCCTCGGCGCCGGAGATGATCTCGATCAACTCCTTGGTGATGACCGCCTGGCGGGTCCGGTTGTAGGTCATTGTCAATTTATCGATCATCTCGCCAGCGTTGCGCGTGGCATTGTCCATGGCGGTCATGCGCGCGCCCTGTTCGCTGGCGTTGTTTTCCAAAATCCCCCGGAAGATCTGCACCGCTAAATTACGCGGCAGCAAATCGGCCAAGATCTCCTGCTCGTCCGGCTCGTAATCGTAGACTACGCCGCTGCTGTTCTCCGTTTCGGCCGCGTCTTCACCATCGCTGGGGGCGAAGGGGATCAACTGCTGTTGCGTTACGATCTGGCTGATGGCCGACTTGAAGCGGGCAAAGAACAACGAGCAAACATCGAACTCGCCGGCCTCGAACATTTTTAAGACGCGCGCGGCAATCTCCTCGGCGGTAACGAAGCGCGGGCGCGGCTTGCTTACATCCTCAATGGTATCCACGATCAGATCGCCATAGGTGCGCCGCAACTGGTCGCGCCCTTTGCGTCCGATGCAGAGGATTTTGACCGTCTTGCCCTTGCCGCGCAGTTCCTCGATGGCCCGGCGCACTTCGCGGACGATATTGGTGTTGAAACCGCCGCACAGGCCGCGGTCGGCGGAACCCACGAGAAGCAGATGCGTTTCATCGCTGCCGGTCCCGGCAAGCAGCTTGGGCGCGCCGTCGCGGTTGCTGGCACCAGCAGCCAGCGAGGTCAGCATGCGCTGCATACGCTCGGCGTAAGGACGCGAGGCCTCGGCCTGCTCCTGGGCGCGGCGCAGCTTGGCCGCGGCGACCATCTTCATGGCTGCCGTGATCTTCTGCGTCGATTTGACGCTGGCGATGCGAACCCGAAGGTCCTTAAGGCTCGGCATGCGGTTCTATCCGTTGCGTCGCGTGATCACTTAGGTGCCCGTTAGACAAAGGTCTTGAGGAATTTGTCCAAGAACGTCTTCAGCTTCTCTTCGGTCGTCTTGGAGAGTTCTTTTTCGGTGCGGATGGTGTCCAGAAGTTCCTGCCCGTTGGCCTTCAGCTCGGCGCGCAGCTTGCTCTCGAAGCTGGTGATCTTGTCGAGGGCCAAATCATCCAGGAATCCGCGCACACCGGCGAAGATAACCACCACCTGCTCCTCGACCGGCAGCGGCTGGTACTGATCCTGCTTTAGAAGCTCGGTCAAGCGCGAGCCGCGCGCCAACAGGCGCCGCGTCGCCGCATCCAAATCCGAGGCAAACTGGGCGAAGGCTTCCATCTCGCGGTATTGAGCCAATTCCAGCTTGATGCTGCCGGCAACCTGTTTCATGGCCTTGATCTGGGCCGCGGAACCGACGCGCGAAACGGACAGGCCGACATTCACCGCCGGGCGCACACCTTTATAGAAAAGGTCCGTTTCCAGGAAGATCTGGCCGTCGGTAATCGAGATCACGTTGGTCGGGATATAGGCCGAAACGTCGCCGGCCTGGGTTTCGATGATCGGCAGAGCGGTCAGCGAGCCGCTGCCATGATCTTCGTTCATCTTCGCCGCCCGCTCGAGCAGACGGGAATGCAAATAAAAGACGTCGCCCGGATAGGCCTCGCGCCCCGGCGGGCGGCGCAGGAGCAGCGACATTTGCCGATAGGCCACCGCCTGTTTCGACAGATCGTCGTAGAAAATAACCGCGTGCATGCCGTTGTCGCGGAAGAACTCGCCCATGGTACAGCCCGTGTAAGGGGCGAGGAATTGCAGCGGCGCCGGCTCGGAGGCGGTGGCGGCGACCACGATCGAGTATTCCATGGCGCCGCGCTCTTCCAGCGCCTTGACGAACTGCGCCACGCTGGAGCGTTTCTGGCCGACGGCGACGTAGATGCAATAGAGCTTTTTCGAATCGTCGTCGCCCTGATTGCTGGCCTTTTGATTGAGGATGGTATCGAGGGTGATCGCGGTCTTGCCGGTTTGCCGGTCGCCGATGATCAGCTCGCGCTGGCCGCGCCCGACGGGAATCAGCGAATCGATGGCTTTCAGGCCGGTCTGCATTGGCTCGTGCACCGAGCGGCGTGGAATAATGCCCGGCGCCTTCACCTCGACGCGGGTGCGCTTGACGTCCTTGAGCGGCCCCTTGCCGTCGATGGGGTTGCCCAAGGCATCGACCACGCGGCCCAGCAGGCCCTTGCCCACGGGCACATCGACGATCGAGCCGGTGCGCTTGACCACGTCGCCTTCCTTGATGCCGCGGTCTTCACCGAAAAGCACCACGCCGACGTTGTCGGTTTCCAGATTGAGCGCCATGCCCATGACGCCGCCGGGAAATTCCACCAGTTCGCCGGCCTGCACGTTGTCCAAACCATAGACGCGGGCGACGTTGTCACCGACAGAAAGCACCTGGCCGACCTCGGCGACATCGGCCTCGGCGCCGAAGTTGCGGATCTGCTCTTTGAGGATCGCGGAAATTTCCGCGGCGCGAATATCCATCACCCCGTCCCTTTCATGGCAAGCTGCAGCCTCTGCAACTTGCTGCGCAGCGAATTATCGATCATGCGGCTGCCGACCTTGACGATCAGGCCGCCAATTAAACTGTCATCAACCTTGACGTCCACCTGCACTTTGCCGCCGATGCTCGACGCCAGGCTCTCGGTGAGGGCTTGGCGTTGAGCGGCGGACAACTCCACGGCGCTGGTGACATGCGCTGTTACCTCACCGCGCCGGCGCGCCAGCTCGGCCAAGTACACTTCGATGATCTGCGGTAGCGCAAACAAACGCCGATTTCGCGCCAAGACCTGGGCGAACCGGCGTGTAGACTCGCCCATTTCCGCCTTTTCCAGGATCGCCGCCACCGCGGTTGCCTGCTGCTCGCGCGAGAACATGGGCGAGCGCAGCACCCGGCGCAAATCCTCGCTCTCGCCGATCATCTGGCGCAGCGCGCGCAAATCGTCGGCCACCGCATCGAGGCTTTTGTCTTCGTCGGCTAAGTCAAGCAGCGCCAGGGCATAACGCCCCGCCAAGCCGCTCAAGCTGGTGTCTACGCCGGCCAAGCCCGATTCCCCCAGAAATCGTGGAACGCGGCCCCCATGTGCAGGGCCGCAGATTGAACATTATTCACCTCAGCCGCGCAGCACTTCCCCAGCCGCAGGCGGGCGTTTGGTATCATAGACGCCTAGGCGTGGCAAGCCGACTCGGCGACCCGAAGAGGGCGCTTTTCCGCGCCGTTTCCCGGTTCCGATGGGACCTTAGTTGCCCTGCCCAAAAGCCGCGGCACCAGCTTCGATTTCCGCCGGGCTGGGGTCACGCAAATGAGTGGCAATCGACCACAGATGGCCGAACGGATCGCTCACCTGGCCGAACCGGTCACCCCAGAACATATCCTGGGGCGGCATGCGCCCCTCGGCCCCGGCGGCCACTGCCTGTTCGTAAGCGCCATCCGCATCCTCGACGTAAATCATGAGAGAGACCGGCGTCCCCTTGAGGCTGATGGGCGAATGGCATCCCCGCTCGACCATCTCCTCGGTCATCATGATGACGGAATCGCCGATCATAATCTCGGCATGCATTATGCCCTTGCCGTTGGGGTTGGGCATGCGAAAGCGCTCCGTGGCGCCGAACGCATTTTTATAGAAGTCGATTGCCGCGGCGCTGTCCTTGACCACGATGTGTGGCGTGACGCTGCGAAATGGGGGCGGCATATAGGGAACTTTTTCACTCACGATTTTTCTCCCTGCAATATGGGTTGATAGATTCTTGATTTGGGATTGATATCCTATTCATTTGCACACTAGCGACCTAAAGGAAACTGTAGGGATCGATGTCCACCTGCAGCCGCACTTGGCTGGGCACGCGCACAGCGGCAAGCCAGCGGCGCAGGAAGGGCTGCGGCCGCAAGCCACGGCGGGCTTTCAGCAAGAAACGGCGGCGATGGCGGCCGCGCAGGATGGCAAAGGGCGCCGGGGCCGGACCGAGCACATCGATTCCCTCGACATGGGGCACGGCGCGCGCCAGGGCGCGGCACACCGCATCCAACCGGTCCGCATCCGGGTCGGAGAGAATGAGCGCCGCCAGGCGGCCGAACGGCGGCAGTCCGGCGCGGGTGCGGCCCTCTATTTCCAAATCGAGAAAACGGTCGCGCTCGCCCGACGCCAGGGCCTGCATGACCGGATGGGCCGGCTCAACTGTCTGCAGGAGCACCCGGCCGGCGTGCGCGGCGCGCCCGGCGCGGCCGGCCACCTGGCACAGCAACTGGTGGGTGCGCTCGGCGGCACGCAAATCGCCGCCGAAAAGACCCAGATCCGCGTCCACCACCCCGACCAGGGTGAGGTAGGGAAAATGGTGACCCTTGGCGACAATCTGAGTCCCGATCACAATGTCGATCTCGCGCGCCGCCACGGCGGCCAGCAGCGCCGCCGCGGCGCTGGGGCCGGTGACCGTATCGCTGGCCATCACCGTTGTCCGTGCCTCAGGAAACAGGGCCGCGACTTCTTCCGCCAGGCGTTCGACCCCGGGGCCGCACGCCGCTAGGGTCCCTTCGGCCTGGCAAGCCGGGCAGACCGCTGGTATCGCCGCCTGATGGCCGCATTGGTGGCATTGCAAACGGCTGGCCAGGCGATGCTCCACCAGCCAGGTGGTGCACTGCGGACATTGCAGCCGGTGGCCGCAGGCCCGGCACAGGGTCAGCGGCGCATAGCCCCGGCGGTTGAGGAAAAGCATGGTCTGCTCGCCGGCGGCCAAGGTCTCGGCCACCGCCTGGCGCAAAGGCGGGGAGAGCCACCCTTGGCCGACACCTTCGATGCGTTGCGGCTTGTCCCGGCGCAGATCGACCAGCGTGACGGTGGGCATCTGCGCCCCGCCGTGCCGGTCCGGCAGATGCAAGCGCCCGTAGCGGCCGGCATCGGCATTCACGACGCTTTCCAACGATGGAGTCGCCGAGACGAGGACGATGGGAAAAGCGCCCAGCTGCGCCCGCACCACGGCCATATCGCGGGCGTGATAGACAACGCCCTCCTCTTGTTTGAAGGCGGCGTCATGTTCCTCGTCGATAACGATAAGGCCGAGCTCGGCAAACGGCAGGAACAAGGCCGACCGGGCGCCGACCACCACACGCGCCTCGCCGTGTGCCACCGCCCGCCAGGTAGCGCGCCGTTGCGTCGCGGTCAGCTCCGAGTGCCAGACCGCGGGGGCCACCCCGAAGCGTTCGGCAAAGCGCTCCAACCACTGTGCCGACAGGGCGATTTCGGGCAGGAGAACCAAAACCTGGCAGCCGTGCGCCAATGCCGCGGCCATGGCCTCGAAATAGACCTCGGTCTTGCCCGAGCCGGTAACACCGTCCAGCAC
>JAJFGP010000164.1 GCA_021776055.1 Kiloniellaceae bacterium | reverse complement strand
CAGAAAGCTTCGAGGCCGCTCTACTTATACGGATCCGCGGCGTCGCGCAGGCCGTCGCCGAAGAAGTTGAAGGCCAGGATCAGCACGATCACCGGCACCACCGGCAGCATAAGCCAGGGATAAAGTGCGACCACGTTGATGTTCTGCGCCTCGTTCAACAACACGCCCCAGCTTGTAATCGGCGGCCGCAGTCCAAGGCCCAGAAAGCTCAACGCCGTCTCGCCCAAAATCATGGTCGGAATGGACAGGGTTGCCGACGCAATCATGTGACTCATGAATCCTGGCATCAAGTGCCGGGCAATAATGCGCCGCGGCTTCGCGCCCATGAGTTGCGCCGCCGTGCAATAGTCTTCCTCGCGCAACGCCAGCAACTTCGAACGCACCGCCCGCGCCAACCCGGTCCAATCCAGCAGACCAAGGATGCCGCTGATCCCAAAGTAGATCAGTACCGGACTCCAGTTCACCGGCAGAATCGCGGAAAGCGCCATCCACAACGGTATCTCGGGGAACGAGCGAAAGATCTCGATGATCCGTTGGATGATATTGTCGATGCGACCACCGTAGTAGCCGGCGATTCCGCCGATCACCAACCCTAGAGAAAAGCTGATGACAATACCGATCAGTCCGACCGTCAGCGAAATTCTAGCCCCATAGATAATCCGGGAGAACATATCTCGGCCAAGCCGATCAGTGCCCAGCAAAAATAGGGTGCCCCCCTCCGGCGGGCAGGCAAAATGAAAGCTCCCAGGGATCGCACCCCAAAATTTGTAATTGTCGCCAAAGCAAAAGAAACGCACCGGATACACCTTGCTCGTATCCTCGGCGTACTCGCGTTTTAGATTCTCCATATTCAGGCGATAGGACCAGCCATAGACGAATGGCCCGACGAATTCGCCTTTGTCGAATAGATGGACGCTTTGCGGTGGCGCATAGATGAAATCGGTATGCCGACTATGCAGGTTGTAGGGCGCCAAGAACTCGCTCACCAGGGTCGACCCATACATGAAGATCAACAGCACACCACAGAACACGGCAACCCGGTGGCGTTTCAACTTCCACCACATCAACTGCCATTGCGACGCCAGGTAATATTTCTCCTGCTCCGGCGTCAGCTTCTCGACAGAGTACGGATCAAACGGCTCTTCGGAGACATAGTGCGCGCCCCGGCCCGTCACCGTATCACCTGGCGGGCTCACCGCGTCGTCCCGCCCTGAAGGCGAATGCGCGGATCGAGCATGGCAAGCGCCAGGTCCGACAGGAGCACCCCGATTACCGTGAGGAAGGCCAGGAACATCAGGAACGATCCCGCTAAGTACATGTCCTGACTACGCAGCGCGGCGAGCAACATCGGCCCCGTCGTCGGCAACGACAGCACGATCTCCACCACGGCAGCGCCCGAGATAATACTCGGCAGCAAGCTGCCGATATCGGCAACAAAGAAATTGAGCGCCAACCGGAACGGGTACTTCAATAGCAAACGGACTGGCGACAAGCCTTTGGCGCGCCCTGTGACCACGTATTGTTTCTCCAGCTCGTCCAACAAATTGGCCCGCAGACGCCGGATCATGCCGGCGGTATTTGAGGTACCAATGACGATCACCGGAATCCAAAGATGCTCGAGAACCGATAGGATTTTTCCCTGGGACCAGGGCTGGTCGATATATTCCGGCGCCATCAAGCCACCGATCGAGGTGCCGAAAATAACGTTGGCCAGATAGAGCAGAACAAGCGCGAGCAGGAAATTCGGCGTCGCCAACCCGATGAATCCCACAAAGGTAAGCGTATAGTCGCCCCAGCTATACTGCCGCGCCGCCGAATAAAGGCCGATCGGAAACGCGATCAACCACGTGAAAATGATAGTCGCGACCGAGACGAGGGCGGTCAGATACAAACGGTCGCCGACCACCTCATTGACCGGCAGGCGAAACTCGAACGAGTACCCAAGGTCGCCCTGCAACAGGCCCCAGACCCAGAATGCATATTGCTCCAAAAAGGGGCGATCAAAGCCATACTGTTGGCGCAGGAATTCGATCTTCCCCTTGTCGACCGACTCGCCTTGCGACTGCAGCTCGGCCATATAGCTTTCAAAATAGTCCCCCGGCGGAAGCTGGATAATAACGAAGATAATGAAGCTGATCGCCAGAAGAGTTGGCACCATGGCCAGCATTCGGCGCACGACGTAGCTCAGCATGGACTATCCGCCTTCGCTCGTCCGCCGCTTGATACACACGTGGCTTGCATCACTGCGCCTCTGTCCGCCGGTCACCGTCAAACCAGAACGTGTCCGGCCTGTAGATTCCAAAAAACGCACCAGGATCCCAGTTGAAGACAGCTTTCTCCGGCACGTTTCTGAGCTGTCTGTTGACGACGACTGGGCTCGGCACGCCGTTTACCGTTCCAATCGAAAACACTTGGTCGGCGCGCAGCTTGAGCATCTCGCGCCAGACCTGGCGGCGTTGCGCACTGTCTTTCGCAAAGCGCCAATCCTTGTTGAGCCGCAACAACTCTTTGGCGACCGGCATATCCGGCGGCAAGCCGGATGCCTGTGCCGTTTCGAAATACTCGCCCCATTCCGACCATTGTAGCTGCCATTGTCCGGTGGGTGCCAATTCCGCTGGGCTCATGTCTGCCGTCGGCAATCCGTTTTCCAGCCCTGACCAAACGGACATGATCGCCGCTCCGGAGAAAACGCGATTGCGGAAAACCTCGCGCTGCGATGGTTTGGTGAATAGCTCCACACCGATTTGCGCCCAGTCGCTCTTGACCAACTCAAGAACATCCGACTCCTCGGTGCTTTCGCCAGCCGTATCGGCAATGATCTGCAAGGGGCGGCCGTCCGGCAACAAACGCGTCCCGCCGTCGGATCGCGCCAGCCCGATGTCGTCCAGCAAGGCATTTGCTTGGTCGATGTCGAGCGCCGCCCACGTGCTCTGATACTCCGCCTCAAACAGCGGGCTTTCCGGCAGGATCGCATCGGCGCTCGGCCGTGCTAAACCAAAATAGAGCACTTGGTTGATCGCTTGCCGATCGATCGCCAGAGACAAGGCGCGACGGAACCGTACATCTCGCAGAACCTCACGCCAGACCGGATCGGCGGCCGTGAGATTCGGATACAGCGCCACCTTAGCGCCCGAGGCTGTCGGCCATAGGCGCACGTCGAAGTCTTTGTCTTTCTCGCCTTTCTTCAGGAACGTGTAGTGGTCGAACCGAATATATTTCGCCTGCAGGTCCGACTCGCCAAATCCTGTTTTAGCCGGGATCAAATTCGCATCGGCAATCGAGATCACAACCTCATCGATATAGGGAAGCTGGTGACCGGCACTGTCGATTCGGTGGTAGTACGGATTGCGGTGAAAGATGAACCGCTCCGACGGCGGCCTGGTCGTGTTGACCCACGGCTGAAGCGTCGGCAAATCGACATTGTCGAAGCGATATTGTTCATCCATCTCGTGGTGCAAGCCCGCCCAATTGCGCGCACCAGCTTCTTCGATCATTGCCTGAAGCTTCTGCGCGTCGGCATAGCGCTGATGAAACCGTCTCAAGTAGTGAGCCGGCCGATAAATGAACAGAGGCCGCGCACCAGCGAGCGCCGGCAGGAAATAGGGGTTTGGAGTCGGCCAGCTATAGCGAATCGTTCGCTCATCGAGAACCTCAAAACGCGGCGACTGGCCATCGACAATCATCACCCGCGGTGGGCCAAAAAGCGACAACGCTTCGTTATTCGCCACATCCTCCCAGAAATAGCGAAAGTCCTCGGAGGTAAAGGGCTGACCGTCCGACCAACGATGGTTCTCGCGCAACCGCAGCGTAAAGACTCTTTGATCCTCCACCTCGACACTTTCAAGAATGTCCGGCTCAAGCTCCAGGTCCCGGTTGTAACCGACAAGGCGTGCATAGCCGTAGACGACAAGCAGCCGGATATCCTTCTGCCGTGCCATGAGCAGTCGGAGAGACCCGCCATATTTCCCGATGGTCCGATCCTTACCGTCCAGATCGGCCACTCGTGGCGGATTGGGCAACCTCTGCTCGACCGGCGGCAGATCTCCGCTTGCGACCACCGGCGCTAGCGCCGGCGGCTCGACAAGCGTTGCGCTGGCCAGGGCAATCCCCGGTGTGACCAACAAAACCGCAATCGCGAAGATAAATCCGCGTGCTGAATTCATGACAGGATCATCTCCGGGCTGGTATCGGTGGTCGCCCGGACGAAGTGTTCGCGCCCAATCTCGATCAGTTTGGATGTGCCTGGGCCGATGACGCCGAATGGCGGCGCATAGTCCGCCAAGCTTTGCAAACGCACCGCCGATAGATGATCGAAATCCAACCGCCGGCTCGGATCGGGATACGGCACCGCGGCCAACAATGCCTTGGTATAAGGATGCACCGGCGACGCAAACAAAGAATCGCGCGGCGCAACCTCGACCAGGCGCCCGCTGCACATGACAGCGATCCGGTCGGCCATGTAGTCGACCACCGCCAAGTTATGCGAGATGAATAGAAAGGTCAGCCCAAGCTCACCTTGCAGGTCCTTTAACAGGTTCAATATCTGCGCCTGGATCGACACATCGAGCGAAGAGACCGGCTCATCACAGATCAATAGCTCCGGCTGCAAGGCAAGCGCCCGCGCGATACCGAGGCGTTGTCTCTGACCGCCCGAAAAACTGTGCGGATAGCGGCGCAAGAAACGAATGTCGAGACCGACAAGGCGCATCAGTTCCTTGACCAGCTCTATGCGTTCCTCCGGCGTGCCAATGCTATGCACGACCAGCGGTTCATTGATGATGTCGAGGGCCGTCATACGCGGGTTCAGGGAACCGAAGGGATCCTGGAAGATGAACTGAACCTTGCGCCGGAACGCCTTCAAGGCATCGCCCTGCAGGCCAAGCACATCGATGGTTTGGCCGTGATCGTCGTAGGTTATCTCCCCTGAGCTCGGCGTCAGCGCGCGCATGATAAGCTTGCTCAAGGTCGTCTTCCCGCACCCCGACTCGCCAACCAAGCCAAGACATTCGCCGCGTCGAACGACGAAGCTCACATCTTCGACAGCAGTGATTTCCGTACGCGCACCCAAGCCGAGAAGGCCCTGCTGCCGCATGGTGAAGTGCTTGCTGACATGATCGACGGTCAAAAGCGGCGCCCCCGTTCCATTGGCCCCCGCTCCATTGGCCCCCGAACCGTTGGCTGCCGGTTTCTCGGCTTTTTGCCGCAAGAGTTTGGCCTTACCCGGTTCGATGGTGCGAATGGGGATCAGGCGCTCGCCCCGCGGCATGTTCGGCCTCGGCACGGCTGTGAACAGCGCCTTTAGATAGGGATGCCCCGGCCGTGCAAAGATTTCCTCGCAAGGCCCACTTTCGACGACTTTGCCATGGTACATCACAACGACGTCCTCGGCCAAATTGGCGACCACGCCCAGATCATGCGTTATGATCAAAATCGCCATACCCAACTCGTCCTGAAGCTGGGTCAAAAGTTTCAATATCTGCGCCTGGATGGTCACATCCAATGCCGTCGTCGGCTCGTCGGCGATAAGGATGGCCGGCCGGCAGATCAACGCCATGGCGATCATGGCCCGCTGGCGCAGCCCCCCTGAAAGCTCGAACGGATAGGCTTTGTACGCCGCTTCCGGGTTCGGAAAGCCCACCATCCGCAACGTCTCGATCGTTATCTCCCGCCCGTTCCGCCGGTCGACCGTCCGGTGCAAATGCAAGGCTTCGCCGACCTGGTCACCCACGGTATGCACGGGCGATAACGAGGTCATCGGCTCTTGGAAAATGATCGAGATATGGCCGCCGCGAATGGCGCGCATGGCCCGGCTGTCACGGTCCAGCTTGGCGATGTCGACGGCATTGCTCGGGGATGCCGGATCGCGATAGAGAATTTCGCCGCCCAGGACCCTGCCAACTTTCGGCAGAATGCCCATGATGCTCTGTGCTACCGTCGATTTCCCGGACCCGGACTCACCGACAATGGCCACCGTCGACCCCTGACGCACCGAAAAGGACACGCCGTCGACGGCCGGGATCACGGTGCCATGGATATCGAAGCCGACCCGCAGATCGCGGATGGTCAGGACGTCGTCCATTTCCAATTGGCCGGTCCGACTACTCGTGGGAGAACCGAATGGCGCCACAGCCGGCTCTCCATCCAATGCCCCGGCCAGTGCCCCGGACCAAGTGCTGCACGCAGGTCCTTAGCCCCACTACCATCGGTCATTCGCCTCCCAGAACGTCTTTCTCTCGGACCGTCATAATGCGGCCCTTGTGGTCGTTCACTTCCGACCGATTAACATGAAGCGTGAGTAACGTTTACGTTGCAAGGCCCCTTCGTACAACAACTCCGACATGGGCACCTGTTGCTTAAAAGCCGCCAAATCTTCGATACAATTCACGTGCTCAGGGCAGTCAAAATAATCATTCGACTGAAATGCTTGCGAGATTCCCGCCGGAAGCCGCTCGTACCAGGCTTCAACAGAGGGCATATGCTCGCAGCTTGTGTTGATCACCAGATTGCTCACGGCGCCGTCGAAACATTGATAATCGAGGGTGCAGGCGTCCGCCGTTATCGCTTTGAACCGATCCGATGCGACATGCGCGGCGTTAAGATGCTCGGCCACCGGTACACACTCGGGATCGATATCAAAGCTTACGACCCGACCGATATGGAATTTTGGGTCGGTCAAAAGGATAGCACCGAGCACACCGTACCACCCTCCCAGCACATAGACGGTTCCGAAATGCCCGCCTAGAATCTCGTGCACTTTGTCCGTCAGCCATGTCTTGGAGACGATTTGATTTTCACTGAAGGCATGGTGGACGCCCGGCGGTCCCGGCGGGATCGGCAACCGCCGAATAGTCTCGGCAGCAGCTTCGGAAGGCTCAGCCACGCCCCTGGTCGCCCCCGCGGGTGCGTTGCCACCGTCAAGCACTGAAAGCTCCAACTACTGCCATCGTTAGTCCCTTTGCCTTGGAAGTATTCGCTTGCCTCAGCCCAGTTTCGACGTTCATTTCCATCATGCAGGACTACCAGGTTCCACCCGAGATTTGGCAGATATTGCGGTCGACACGGCGCTGGCAGCCCATGGTGTTTGGGTTATGATCGGAAATCAAGCGTTCTTCTGTGACAACCCTGATACCGGCAAAATCCTATTGTGAGACAAGCACATTATACACTTTCGGTGGCGACATCAGGCCAGGGCCTGGTCGATATCACGGACGCGGTAGCTAGCTGGCTTGCGGCGCAAAGCGTCGGCGATGGCCTGCTTACCCTTTTTCTCCGGCATACCTCGGCATCATTGCTGATACAGGAGAATGCCGACCCGGACGTTCTGCACGACCTCAAGACCTTCTTTCATCGCCTGGTTCCGGAAGAATCGCGCCTTTACCGCCATACGGCCGAGGGTCCCGACGACATGCCGGCTCATATCAAGGCCGCGCTCACCCAATGCCATCTGTCCGTCCCGGTCCGCGGTGGTCGGATGCTGCTTGGAACTTGGCAGGGTATATACGTTTTCGAGCATCGCGCGAACCCACACAAACGGGACCTCGCGCTCCACTTCCTGGGCCAATAGGGGCCGGCTGTGTTCATTTGAACATGCCGCGCCCCATCCCACGAACGGTTAAGTAACTGAAAGCGCTGGTCGGGGAGAGAGGATTCGAACCTCCGGCCCCCGCCTCCCGAAGACGGTGCTCTACCAGGCTGAGCTACTCCCCGGCGCGGCCGGGGTTATAGCCGGTCGCCGGCCCCTTGGCAACGACCACGACCGGCGTGCACCTGGACCGCCGCACTCGCGCGACATCCGGCCTATCACCCTGAATTCGCTGTAGTCAGGGGTTTTTGGTTCTTGTCGGGCAAAGTTCCCTGGGCTAGCGTGCCATGCGCGCGCGGCCGACCGAAAAACTTTGGTTCAGGCTCGTTGGCTGCACAAGAATATCAATGAGATCCAGCCGCAAGCCGCTTCGCTGGCAAGATCCAAATAAAAGGGGAGGACAGCGGTAATGACAAGACGTCACAAAATTTATTCCACGGTCGCCGCGTTGGCGCTCGGAGCCAGCCTTGGCTTGGCATCCGTTGGGACAGCATCCGCCGAGGAAGCTGTCAGATGGAAAATGGGCAGTGCCTATCCCGGCAAACTCGTTCAGCTCGGCTCGCTCGGCAAGAGCCTGTCCAGCAAGATCGATCGTATCTCCGGCGGTAATCTGCAACTGAAATTCTTCGAGCCGAACGCGTTGGTACCGCCGCTCGAAATGTTCGATGCCGTCTCCGCTGGTTCGCTCGATGCGGCCTGGTCGACACCCGGCTATTGGTTTGGCAAGGAAAAGGCACTGACCCTTTTCGCGGCCGTCCCGTTTGGGCCCAGCGCCGGTGAGTACATGGCCTGGTTTTACTATGGCGGTGGCAAGGAGTTGATGGACAAGATCTACGCCAAGTACAACATCAAGTCGGTGATGTGCGGCATCATCGCGCCAGAGGCTTCCGGTTGGTTCCGCAAGGAAATCAAAAGCGTCGATGATCTCAAAGGCCTAAAGATGCGCTTCTTCGGTCTCGGCGCCAAGGTCATGGAAAAGCTTGGTGTTTCGACCCAACTTCTCGCCGGCGGCGACATTTATCCGGCCCTGGAGCGCGGCACCATCGATGCGACGGAATTTTCCATGCCCGCCATCGATCTCAAACTGGGCTTCTACCAGGTCGCCAAGCACTACTACTTCCCCGGTTGGCATCAGCAGTCGACACTCTTCGATCTGATGATGAACAAGGACAAGTGGGAGGCGCTGTCGGAGACGCAGCAAGCACAGATCGAAGTTGCTTGCGGCGACAACTTCCGCGAGGGCTTGGCCGAAGGCGAGGCCATTCAGGGGAAGGCCTTGGCGGAGCTCAAGGAGAAGGGCGTCAACATCCACCGTTGGTCGCCGGAAATTCTCGACACGCTGCGCGGAGCTTGGAAAGAGGTCGCCGCAGAATTGGTGGCCGAGGATCCTTCCTTCAAGGAAGTCTGGGAATCTCTGGAAGCGTTCCGAGCCGAATACGCGGTTTGGAAAGAGCTGGGCTACCTCTAGTAACAACGGCTAAGACAAGCGCCGAGGCTTCCGGGCCTCGGCGCCTGCCGTCGGGGGGCCGGGCATCATGGACGTCTTGACCAGGATCAGCGACTGGATTGACTGGTTGCTGGCCCGTATCGGCAAGATCGCCGCGTGGGCGGGCGTCATCTTGATCGTGACGACCATTTTCGATGTGATCACCCGGCGTTTTCTAGTTCTCGGCTCGACGAAAATTCAGGAGTTCGAATGGCACATGCATGTTGTGCTGTTCGCCCTGCTCATCGGCTATGCCTATCTCAAGGATTCGCACGTTCGCATCGATCTTGTCCGCGAGCGCCTGGGCAAGCGGACGCAATGGTGGATCGAGCTGGCCGGCTGTTTTCTCTTCCTCCTGCCGTACTGTGCGCTCATCATCTACTTCAGCTACGATTTTGCAGTGCGCTCCTTCGCCACCAGCGAAATCTCGGCTTCTGCCACGGGCCTTAGCTATCGCTGGATCATCAAATCGGTCATCCCCGTAGGTTTCGGGTTGCTGGCTCTGGCGGGAGTGGCCACCGTCTTCCGCAAGCTGGTGGAGCTCTTCGGCCCGCCCGATCTTCGCGCCAAGGTCCAAGAAACCGAGGAAACCGAGGCCGTACGTCTGGTCGAGGCCCCCATAAAGCGGGCCGGTCCGGACTGATGATGCATTTCGTCGACTACCTGCCCGCCTTCATGTTCCTAGTCCTGGCCCTCCTGCTCTTCTGCGGATATCCGGTGGCCTTCGTTCTGGGTGGGGTCGGGTTGACTTTCGGCTTCATCGGCATGGCCTTCGACGTCTTCGATTTCATCCAGTTCTTCAACTTGGCGCCGCGCATATGGGGTGGCATCGCCGAGAACCCGGTCCTCACCGCCATTCCGATGTTCATTTTCATGGGGACCATGCTGGAACGCAGCGGTGTCGCCAACGATCTGCTCAACTGCCTCCAGGTCCTGCTGCGCCGGGTGCCCGGTGGTTTGGCCCTGTCGGTGACCTTGATGGGCACAATCATGGCGGCAACGACGGGGATCATCGGCGCCTCCGTGGTCATGATGACGTTGCTGGCGCTGCCCGTGATGGTCAAGCGCAACTACAACATCCCCCTGGCGACGGGGACCATCGCCGCCTCCGGCACCCTCGGCATCTTGATTCCACCGAGCATCATGCTCGTCATCATGGCGGATTTGCTGTCACGGTCGGTGGGCAACCTATTCGTTGCCGCGATTATCCCCGGCTTCCTGCTCGCCGGGTTCTACATGCTCTATATCTTTGTGATCTGCGGGGCGCGCCCCAAGTTGGCGCCGCCTTTGCCGGATCACATGGGCCCGCAAACCACGATCGCCCTTATCGTCATGGTGTTGCGCAGCTTCGTGCCGCCGCTGTTTTTGATATTCCTCGTTCTCGGCTCCATCCTATTCGGCTGGGCAACCCCTACCGAGGCGGCCGGCGTTGGCGCCGCGGGCGCCTTCCTACTGGCCGTCGTCGGACGCAAGCTAAGCTGGAAAGTTATGACCGACGTGGTGGAGCGCTCGGCGCTGACCGGGGCCATGCTCTTCGGCATATTCCTGGGCGCGACGTGTTTCTCTTACGTCTTCCGGGCGCTGGGTGGAGACGACATGGTCATCAGCACGGTGGAAAGCCTTGGCCTCGGCTCGTGGGGCCTGCTCATTCTGCTGATGGGGTTGGTCTTCTTTCTCGGCTTTTTCTTCGATTGGATCGAAATTACGCTCATCGTCCTGCCGGTTTTCGCCCCGATCATCGAGCTCTTGGATTTCGGCAATCACGTCATGCCGCGCGAGGTGGTCTACTGGTTCGCCATCCTGATGGCGGTCAACTTGCAGACCTCGTTCCTCACACCCCCCTTCGGATTCGCCCTGTTCTACCTCAAAGGCGTGGCCCCGCCGGAGGTGCGGATCCAGCAAGTCTACAAAGGGATCATACCCTTCGTCATCCTGCAGCTCGTCGGATTGGGTTTGGTGATGGCCTTTCCAGATCTCGCACTCTGGTTGCCACGGTTGCTACTCGATTAGGCTTACGCGGCGATCTCGTTAAGCTTGCCCATCAAGTAGTCGATATCGTCCTGCGACAGGCGGGTGGCGGGATCCTCGAATTGAGTGAGCATCCGCGACAACATCCGCTCGATATAGCGGGTCCGGTCGTTCGATCCGCCGTCATACTCCGTCTCGGCCACAACATCGATGCCGGCACGAAAGGCCGGGAAAAGGCGACGCGGAAGTTCGGCCTTGAGGTAGAGCGACTGCAGGCCAAGAGAGCCCTGATCGTGAATAAGCATTCTGGCATTCTTCAGCGGCACGCTCGCGAGCATGGCCAGAGCCCGCTCAAAGAAATTCACATCGCCAACACAAAGAGCGCGCAACAGAAGCGACGGCGTCAACCGATCCTTGCGATAGAGCTGTTCTATTAGATTCTCCAGCTCCGTATCGGTGGACCCATATTCGACTAGGCCCATGGTTGCTCGCTCGCGCGCCTGCAGAATCAGATTGCTGGCGACATCCGGAGCCAACTCCATGGTCGTCGTCAGATACTCCTGCAGGCGCTCGGTAATAGCGCCCACTAAACGCTCGGAGAGGGCCGCCGGCAAGCTGGGTCGGCGCGAAAGAGAGTTGGAGACCGCCGTACTCTCGCTGTAATCGGTCATCACGCGCTCTAACGATGTATTTGTGATTTCCGCGCCTTCATTGGAAACCAATCGAGCCACGGCCGTCTCGTTGCCGGTATCGATCAGCGCGTCCGCAACCGTGCTGGAAACGCGCGGGCGCTGGGCGATCGCCACTTGTTTCGTCGCGCCCTGATCTCGGACGATTTCAACCAAATCCTCGTCGGTCAGGACCTCCGAGAACTTCAGCATCGGCAATGCCACGGAGTCCACATCCCTGGCGAGCGCCAAGGCGATGTCATGCGGCACATCCTGGCTCGACTTGAGATGCGTCGAAAGCGACTCGCGCACGCGCACCTCAACGTCTTTGACAAGGGCGCGAAATATGTCCTCGGCGATTGTTTTCTCTGCCGGACTAAGCTCGTCTGTACCGAATTGCGCCGCGATCTTGCCCGTCGCATCGGCACGATTCTTGGCCGACGGATCGGCCATCAATTTTACAACATCTTCCTTGGAAAGACGGCTTGGCTGGAAATCTTCGCTCATCGCGCCTCTTAGCCTATCCGATTGGAACTATGCCGGCTCGTCGGCAGTATCGTCCGATAGGGTTAATCGACCTTTAATACGTTGAGTTCGCCAAGGCCTGTACTGTCAAGCGAGCTACGCGGCAATCTGCTGCAATTTTGCCATCAGATACTCAATGTCGTTCGGGGCAATCCGCTTTGCCGGATCATTGAACTGAGTCAGCATGCGCTCCAGCAAGCGTTCGATGTAGCGCTCGCGGTCATTGTGTCCGCCATCGTAGTCGGTCTCGACCACCAATTGAACAGCGGCTCGAAAGGCAGGAAACAATGTTTTTGGCAACTTCGCGCGCAGATACAGCGGCTCCAGTCCCAACATTCCTTTGTCATGGATCAGGATGCGAACATTGTTGACCGGCAATCCGGTCAAACACGACATCGCGCGTTCAAAGAAATTCAGATCGCCGACACACAGCGCCCGTAGCAACAACGACGCCGTCAACCGGTCCTTGCGGTGCAGCTGTTGGACCAGATTGTCGAGTTCGGTATCACTGGACCCGTAGTCGACCAAGTTCATGGTCGCCCGTTCACGGGTCTGCAAAATCAGGTTGCTGGCAACATCCGGCGAAATCTCATGCTTCGAGACAAGGAAGTTCTGCATCCGTTCGGAAAGCGCCGACACCAAACGCTCGGAGATCGCCGGCGGCAGATCGGAGCGTCGCGCTAATGAATCGGCAATCGCGGGGGCATCTTGATATTCGTCGATCACGCGATCAAGCGCGGCATCACTGATTGACGCTCCCTCATTGCCGACAAGTCGAGCTACCGCATTGACGTTGCCCGTATCGACAACCGCATCCGAGACTTTCGCGGAAACACTCTCGCGTTGGGCAACGGCGACCTGCTTGGCGGAGCCGCTCACGCGCACGATCTCAATCAGATCTTCGTCGGTGAGCACTTCCGAGAACTTGAGCATCGGCAGGGCAACGGAATCGATGTCCAGAGCCAGCGAGAGAGCGACATCATGAGGCAGATCAGTTGAGGATTTGAGTTGCGCTGAGAGAGCCTCACGGACCAATTCCTCGGCGTCCTTCACAAGGGCGCGAAATATGTCCTCGGCAATCTTACGCTCGCTGGGGCTAAGCTGATGCGCATCAAATTGCCCGGCAATCTTGCCCGCCGTTTTCGCGCGCACGTCCCCGGACGGATCGGCCAGCAACCTGGCCACATCGGCTTGCGTTAACATGGGTGGCGTTGGCTTGGTACTCATGGCTCTCCCTAGTGCCAGATCGGAACTGCGCTGCCGGATTCGGCTGGAACCCCGCAACCCAGGCGCGACCCGGGCAGTGTCATGCCAAGCATCGATTGTGCTTTACCGGAAGTTAAGGACGGCTTAAGGCCGGAAAAGCGGCTTACCGGCCCTCCACCAGAAGTTGTGCCACGGCCCTGACGTGATCTTCGATCGAGATGTCCATATAGGAGGTCACCTCCAAGTCACGATCCTCGTAAACGTCCTTAACGCCGTCTTTTCCCGCCCAGGCCGCCACGGCTTTGTCCCGCTCCTGTAAAAGCTCGAGAATCTGGGGTTTAAACAGCCCGACCATACCGGTAATCCATCGATTTACCGGCCAGGATGGCCGCGCATGGTCGATTTTGAAATAATCCAGCATGACCGAGACATCGTCGGCTTTGTACCAGATCTCGCCGGTTACCCACCGGTTTACGGTAAACAGCCGAAATGGGAACCCCGCCGGGTCCATGGCCACAGCGATCAGGTGGCTTAGGGCGTCGTTCGGGTCCTCGGGCGGCTTGTAGCCAGGCACCGGCTCTGGCGCCAATCCAGGCGGCATGCCGCGCGGGCGCAAAAAAGTATGAAAATGACCATGTTCGCTCTCAAAGCGATCTTCAATGACATGGGCGTGATAGTAGTATTGGCCGTGTGTCTCCTGATCATAGACATCACCGGGCGGATAGTGGTCCCACTCGAAGAACGTCTCGTGTCCACGCAGGAGCTCACCAACAATATTGTCGCCCGACTTGGCAAGAACGCGGTGTGCCTCGACCACCTCGCTGCCAGCCTCGGCCATCCGCTCAAGCTCCTCCGTCGGCAGTTTCGCAAGGTCACCGGAGAACTTAACCTCACACTTGGCGATTGCTGCTTTGTTTCGCATGGTCAGATAGATAGCTTGTGCAGTCTATTATTGCGACTCTCACGTGCACAACTTGCCGTGATCCGCATGTCTGAGCTTGCCCGTCTCGATTTAATCGCCTACTCGGCGACCAATCGGAAACCGATCAAAATATGCTTCAGGTTCGCGGGACGCGTGTGTCGCGCGGCGGGCCGGCAAACACCACAGCCCGAGTCATCCCACGATCCTCCTTTGACAACCTGTCTCTCCGTACCTGCTGCCGTCGCCGTCCACTCGAACACCTGCCCGGCTCCATCCAACAGGCCGAACGGTCCGGCGCCTTCCGGGAAGCTCCCCACCGGCATTGTGTCGAAGGGACCGCGATCATGGCTATTGAGACGCGCTGAGTTCCAATCGTCGCCCCAAGGGAACATTCGACCCTCCGTGCCACGCACGGCCTTCTCCCATTCCCGCTCTGTTGGCAGGCGCCAGAGGCGACCCGTGCGCTGGGTCAGCCAGGCGGCATAGGCGACCGCATCCGCATATGTGACCAGAACCACCGGGTGGTCTTCACGGCCCTTCGGCACAGCGCCCGCCGTCCAGGCATGCCGCCGCGTGCGTTCGTACGGATGGACCAGCTTGTAACCGCGCCAGGTCGCTGGATCGACATCCGGCGCGGCGTGCGCCGTCGTGGCAATGAACTCAGCATATTGCCGGTTGGTAATGGGAGTACGGGAAATCTCGAACGTGGATAGGGATTCTTCCCGGCGATCCGGCTCGCTCTCATACCACTTGGATTGCCGCGTTACGGAATGGCCATACGCCGCCTCATCCAGGCGATAGGCCATTTCGCGCTCCGTCCGGTCGGATCCAACAATGAACGGCCCGCCGGGGATCGACACAAGCTCTGGCAATTCCGCCGCCGGCACTTGCGCACAGGCGGCAAGGGTCAGGGCCATGACAAGCAACAGCGCTTTCATGGTTCCAGTCGGCCTCGCCTAGTCTCGGACGACGAGGACCGATTGTTTGGCGTGACGCATGACTTGCCCAGCGTTGGGCCCAAGCAAATAGTCCCGCAATTCCGGGCGGTGTGATGCCATCACGATCATATCCGCCCCCACTTTGTCGGCGTGACGAATGATCTCTTGGTAGATGGTGCCATGCCCGACCATGTGCTGGACCTTTATCCCTTTGGGAACGTTCGCCTGAACATAGGCGTGCAGCTTCTTGTCGGCCTCGGCCAGCGCTTTCTGCTCGTAGTCTTTTGGAAAGTAAGCAGCGACGATACTCATGCCGAAATTAGGCACGATGGTAAGCACATGTAGTTGCGCACCGCTGGCTTGAGCGCACATCGTCGCGGCTTTTAAAGCTTTTTCCTGCGTCGCTCCGTTTTCCAGATCAACAGCAAAAAGGATATCCTTGAACATCACAGACCTCTCACATCTTTACGCTGCGGCAGCGGCATTTTCCGCCGCTGACCGCCGTCTCTGGGCGAAGACGACAAACCCCAGCAGAAGGAGCGCCGGTATGAAGATCAGCTCTTTCGGCGGCGGCGATGTCGGCACGTCAACTCGAATGATCTTTTGGTCGAACTCAAGGCCAGCCTTGGCGGCCGGACTGCTAAACGCGGCATTGTCCACCAAGACCTCGCCCTCTTGGATAAGCAATTCAAGGCCATCGGTTTCGAGACGTTCTTCCCCACTGGCACCTTCGGGCACCGGCAGGATAGTCACGAATTGGCGTGGCAGACCCACATCATCTTCGCCCTGAACGGTTAGGCGAAGCTCCTGACCGGGCTCCGCGTCACCCAAGGCACGGACGATCTCCGTCGGCGCAACGCTCTCAAACGGTGGCGCAATCATATCCATCCAGAAACCTGGCCGGAACAGACTGAATGCCACGACCAATAGTACCGCCGTCTCGTACATCCGGCTTCGCACCATAAAATAGCCTTGTGATGCGGCCGCGAACAACATCATGGCTATCGTTGCCACCGCAAATATCAGTACTCCGTGCGCAAAGTCCACGTCGATGAGTAGCAAATCCGTGTTGAAAATGAACAAGAACGGCAGAAGGGCCGTGCGCAGGCTATAAAAGAACGCAATGAAACCGGTCTTCAGCGGATCGCCGCCCGATATCGCCGCCGCTGCAAAAGACGCAAGACCAACCGGCGGTGTGACGTCGGCCATAATGCCGAAATAGAACACGAACATATGAACCGCAATCAGCGGCACCAGCAATCCGGATTGCGTGCCCAACTCGACGATGACCGGCGCCATAACCGACGAGACCACAATATAGTTAGCCGTTGTCGGCAACCCCATACCGAGAATCAGACTAAGAACAGCCGTAAAGAACAGCATAAGCATGATGTTCCCGCCGGAGATCAACTCGACCACATCAGTCATGGCCGCACCGACACCGGTCAGCGAGACGGTGCCGACGATAACGCCGGCCGCCGCCGTGGCAATGCCGATGCCGATCATATTGCGCGCGCCCGTGATCAGGCCGTCGACCAATTCGTCCCAGCCGCGCTTGAAGCTACCGGCAAGGCCACGCTTGCGGAAGACCGCCTCGATCGGACGCTGTGTGACAAGTATGCCGAGCATTAAGGCGGCCGCCCAAAACGCCGAGAGGCCCGGTGATAGCCGCTCGACCATCAAACACCAAACAAGGACGACCACCGGCAGCAGATAGTGCAAACCGACACGCACCGTCGGACCGGCTTCCGGCAAGGTGACAACGGGTGCGTTCGGGTCATCAAGCTCCAGCTCCGGATAGCGCGCGCCATACCACATTAAACCGACATAGGCGGCGGCCAA
This sequence comes from Kiloniellaceae bacterium, assembly GCA_021776055.1. Taxonomy (GTDB): domain Bacteria; phylum Pseudomonadota; class Alphaproteobacteria; order Kiloniellales; family J153; genus JAJFGI01. The sequence goes on along the minus strand of JAJFGP010000164.1, from coordinate 15,440 downwards.
CACCAACCCGGCGATGTAGCTGGTTGCATCACCGAACGCTTCCTTCGTCCACCCCAGACCGTAGTAAACGATAGCCGCTAGTCCGCAGACGATAATAAATCCGGTCAGCATGCCGAGAAGCCGGACCATCCAGGGCTTCGGCGGACTCGACCGCGGCAATCCCTCGAGGCCAACCTTCATGGCCTCCAGATGAACGATATAGACCAGTGCGATATACGAAATTACGGCCGGCAAGAACGCATTCTTGATCACCTCTGTGTAGGGGATGCCCACGTACTCGACCATCAGGAAGGCGGCCGCGCCCATGACCGGCGGCGTGATCTGACCGTTGACGGAAGAAGCGACCTCAACGGCCCCCGCCTTCTCCGAGCTGAATCCCACACGCTTCATCAAGGGAATTGTGAAGGTTCCCGTCGTAACCACATTGGCGATGGAGGAGCCGGAAATAAGGCCCGTCATGCCGGAGGAGACGACAGCGGCCTTTGCCGGCCCGCCGCGCAGATGGCCAAGCAGCGAGAACGCAACCTTGATGAAATAGTTGCCGGCGCCGCCCTTTTCGAGCAACGCTCCGAACAACACGAAGAGAAACACAAATTTCGTCGAAACGCCCAGCGCGATGCCAAAGACACCTTCGGTCGTCACCCATTGGTGATTGACCACGGTGTTCAAACTTTTCGGCCCATGCGCCAGAATCGTCGGCATATAGGGACCGACAAAAGTATAGATCAGCAAAAGACTGGCAAGAATAGTCAGCGCCGGCCCCAACGACCGGCGCGTGGCTTCCAGCAGCAAAATCATGCCGATGACGGCAACGACCGCGTCTTGCAAAATCGGTGCGCCGGGGCGGCCCGAAAGCTCGGTATTAAAGGCCGCGACATAGGCTGCCGCCAGGGCGCCTGCAATCGCAAAGATCCAGTCGCCAATGGGCACATGGTCGCGCGGCGAGCGGCGAAAGGCCGGATAGGCGAGGAAGGCCAGAAAGACCGCGAATGCTAAATGGATCGAGCGGGCAATGGTGTCGTTGAAAACACCGATGCCCAAAATGAAAGGCAGTGGCGAGGCGATCCAAAGCTGAAAGAAGGACCACGCAAGCGCGGTCCCCAGCAGAATCCTTTGCGTCATCCCCGTTGGCGCGCGCGCGCCAACGTCGGTCGATGCGACCATATCCTCCAGATCGGCGTCATTTGCCGGCTCGCTACCGTCGACGCCCCGATGATCCGACATGCTAACCCCCCGTCACGATTTCCTGTCCCCAGTCCAAGATGGCCGGCGCAGGGGCGGATCGCTCCACACCCTGCGCCATGCCGAAGGCCTTACATCCAGCCCTTTTCTTTGTAGTACCTAGCGGCACCATCATGCAGCGGTGCCGACAGACCGGCCTTAATCATCTCTTTCGGATCGAGATTTGCGAAGGCCGGATGCAGTTTCTTGAAACGGTCGAAGTTATCGAACACGGCCTTAACGACCTCATAGATCGTATCGGCATCGGTGTTGGCGGACGCCACGAATGTCGCGCGCACACCAAAGGTCGGGACATCCTTGTCGGTTCCCTTATACATGCCGCCTGGAATTTTTGCGGCCGCATAGAACGGATTGTCACCAACGAGTTTGTCGACTTCGGCGCCCGTCACCGGAACGACGATAGCATCGCACGATGTGCTGGCTTCCTGAATCGATCCGTTTGGATGACCGACCGTGTAAATGATCGCGTCAACGTTGTTGTCGCACAGGGCTGCTGACTGTTCGGCGGCTTTCAGCTCCGAGGCGAGTTTGAAATCAGACATCTGCCAACCCAAGGCGCCCATCAACACTTCCATCGTGCCGCGCTGACCGGAACCGGGGTTTCCGATGTTGACGCGCTTGCCCTTGAGGTCCGCAAACGACTTGATCCCGGAATCGGAGCGCGCCACGACCGTGAACGGCTCGGGATGAACCGAGAACACGGCGCGCAGGTCCTTGAGAGGGCCCTGCTCGGAGAACTTCGACGTTCCATTGTAGGCGTGGAACTGCCAGTCCGATTGAGCCACGCCAACGTCACGCGATCCGGCGCGAATAGCGTTGATGTTATCGATCGAACCGCCGGTGGATGGCGCCGTGCACTTGATACCAGTCTTCGCGGTACCACGGTTCACAAGTTTACAGATGGACTGACCAACCACGTAGTAGACACCGGTCTGACCACCGGTCCCAACCGTAACGAATTTCTCTCCGGCCGCGTTGGCCACTCCGGTCGCACCCGCGAGGATGGCGGCGGAGGCTAGCCCAACGGCGAAAACTCCCATTTTAAATTTACTCATCGTTTCTTCCTTTCTGCTCTCCCATTGCTTGTCGGAATCGACGGGACGGAAGCCGTATGCTGCAGGGCAAACCTCAGCATTCGGCGCAACGTTCGCCGGCGGCGGCGCGCATGGCGCCGAATACTAATTGTGGATCGCGCGTCCTATCCCTGTTTGCTACCCGGGTGCATTCGCACCTTCTCGTTGCAGGCCCTAGTGAACACGTTTCCAGATCAAAAAGAAACCCCTAGCACCAATTTTCAATCCAACAAATTGATTTATCTATATTTTATAGATTTTCGTTACGGGAATCAGCGGGCACCCTTGCAACTCTGCATATCCCGACCAGCGATCTAGCCCGCCATGATTTCACGCGCTACGGTCGCACCCGCCAACGGCCGTCCCATGGCGCGGGCACCATCGGCAACGGCTGAGACGAGAGCCGCATTGCCCGGAGCCACACGGCCGTCCGGAAGGTACAGGTTGTTCTCAAAACCCACCCGCGCATGCCCGCCAAGGGCCGCGGCAGCAAGCATGCAAGCCGCCTCCCGCCGCCCAAAAGCACACACCGCCCATGTGTGTTCTCGGCTATTGGCGGTGAGGAACGGCAGCACGTCGCTGGGCGAAGACTGCTGTCCCGCGCTATAACGGCCAAGGACGAAGAGGACGAAACGCTGGCTGTCCGCGACAACACCGCGTGCCGCCAGATCATCGAATCGACGGACATCCTCGTCCGAATAGAGGATGAATTGCGCCAGCACCCTCTCCGCCGCCAACCAGTCAAAGAACTTTGCCGCCTCCCGTTCATCAGCGCCTTCCGGAACCAACTCCCGCACAGCCAGGCTAACCGCCTCCGGCCGCACATCACGCACCATCGCCATCTGCTGCTCTGGCTCATACTTTCCGACCGCTTCGGACGTCACCTGAATAACCAAGCGCTCTCCTGCCTGCCGCTTCACGGCGTCGATGGCTGCCCGGTAAGCATCCGCATCGAGGGTATGCCCCCCATCACGATCGCGTACATGCAGATGGATCATCGCAGCCCCTGCATCGGCGCACGCCGCCGCGCAGCGGCCAATCTCATCTGGCGTAATCGGCAGAGCCGGGTGGTCTGCGTGACCTCGGCGGGCCCCGTTGGGCGCGACTGTCAGGATCAGGGGTGCCCAATCGGTCTCCGCCAATGGTCGGCTCACACCCGGTCGCTCGGCAACCCGGCAATGGCGGCGTCTACCGCATCACCCAGTATTTCGACGATATGTGCGATGTGGCTATCTTCGACGATAAATGGCGGGGCAAGCAGGATATGATCACCGCGTTCGCCATCGATGGTTCCGTTGCCGGGATAGCACATCAAACCCCGCGCCATCGCCTCGGCCTTTACGCGCGCGTGCAGGTTCAAGGTAATGTCGAACGGTGCACAGCCCGCACGATCGGCGACAAGTTCAATGCCGATGAAAAGTCCGCGGCCGCGGATATCCGCCACGTGGTTGTGGTTCCCGAACCTCTCCTCCAATTGATGCATTAGCGATTCACCTTGGCATCTTACATTCTCAAGCAAATTTTCGCGCTCGATCGTCTGCTGCACAGCCAGCGCGGCGGCACAGGCAGTGGGATGTCCGATGTAGGTAAAACCGTGTTGAAAAAATCCACTCCCGTCAGCAATCGCCTCAAAGATTTTGCCGGACACCACCGCGGCCCCAATGGCTTGATAACCGGCGCCCAGGCCTTTTGCACAGGTCAAGATATCCGGAGAAATTCCTTCTTGTTCACACGCAAACAATGTTCCGGTGCGACCCATGCCGCACATCACTTCGTCCAAAATGAGCAGCACCCCGTACTTGTCGCAAATCTCGCGGATCCTACGGAAATATCCAGGCACGGGCGACACGGCCCCGGCGGTGGCGCCGACCACCGTTTCGGCGATAAATCCGGCCACCGTCTCCGGCCCGAGCCGCAAGATTTCTGCCTCCAGATCATCCGCGGCACGCCGTCCAAACTCTTCCTCGCTTTCGCCAACATCGCTGTAGCGGAATGCAAAACAGGGCATGATGTGGCTGACGGGCACGAGCAACGGTTCAAATATCTTGCGCCGCGCGACGTTACCGCCGGCCGCCAACGCCCCCAGCGTATTGCCGTGATAACTTTGCCGGCGGGCGATAAAGCGAGCGCGCTCGGGCTGACCAATCTCGACGAAATACTGACGCGCGAGCTTGAAGGCCGTCTCGTTTGCCTCGGAACCACCTGAGACGAAGTACACCTTGCCCAGCCCCTCCGGCGCGCGGGCGATTAGATGCTCGGCCAGATCCTCCGACGGTTCGTTAGAGAAGAATGAGGTGTGCGCATAGGGTAGCTTATCCAGTTGCGCCTTTATCGCTTCGATAACCGCCGGGTGGCTGTGCCCCAGACAGGAAACGGCGGCACCACCGGAAGCGTCCAGATATCGCCGGCCCTCGCGATCAATGATATGCACACCATCGCCGGCTACCGCGACCGGGTACTCTTGTTTCGTGTGGCGATAAAATACGTATGTCACCGATTCTCAACCCGCCTGTTGCTTCCTGTGGCTCGGTCAGGCAAACAACATACAACGCTTCCCAACACGGGTCACCAGCATGAACCTAAAGGACCACATCCGGACTATCCCGGATTTCCCGAAGCCAGGGATCCTGTTTTACGATGTCTCGACGCTGTTGGCACATCCCGGTGCCTGGCAGGAAACAATGAATCGCCTTGCCGAGGCGGTGACCCCACACAAACCGGATATCTTGGCTGGCATAGAATCCCGTGGATTTCTGGTCGCGGCGCCATTGGCGCTCAAACTCGGCCTCGGATTTATCATGGTCCGCAAACAGGGCAAGCTGCCCGGCGCCACGCTGCCATACACCTATGATCTCGAGTACGGCACGGATACGATCGAGATTCAGGCAGATGCGGTTGAGCCAGGGCAAAAAATAGTCCTCCTGGACGATCTCCTGGCCACCGGCGGCACGATGAATGCCGCCGCCCAGCTTCTGCGCCAGGCTGGCGCCGAAGTGATGGCTTGCGCATGCCTCATCGAATTGGCCTTCCTGAACGGCCGGGCGCGCCTGGATATTCCGACCACGACCCTGGTCAGCTACGACCAATAGGCGCTGCCGCGGAAGCAGCGGGTCTCCGCCATACCTTAACGACAACTTAACCAAGCACGGGGCAAGGTCCCAGCTCGGGGCAACCCTGCTCGCGCTGACGCCATATCATCCCAAATGGCCCGGTGGGTGGCATTTGTCCGCCGCAGCGCGCAACATGGAAAGACTTTACAGGCCCCAGGGTGCAAGATATTTTCGCCGATACCCTTGCTGTCGCTGGCGCGATCGTCTCGGCCCAACTGGCCGGCTTCATGTATTTATTCGCCCGTCAGCGCATGGGCAACCCCGCGCTTTTCTGGTGGGCCGCGGCGCTATCGGTCGAGGCCTTGCGCCTTGCCCTGATTGCAATCTCCGACTCAATGCTCAATGTGCATGCCGATCTTATCGGCGATGGCGGCCACGCACCTGTCTCTCTACTCATGCTGGCAGGTTGCCTACGGTTCATCGGCGACAAGCGGCATCCGCCAACGTTTGTCATGGCTGCCTTGCTGACGAGCGGCGCCATTGTCATCGGAACGATGTTCCAGCCGGCATCAGAACTTATTGAGATCGTTCTTCTAGCAACAGCGACCGCCGCTTTCATCACGATGCTGTGGCTATTCCGTTCTCGGCACCGCACCGATGGATGGTATGGGTACGCCGCTGTAGTCATCCCGCTTTCCCTCACAATCGCGTACCTGATGGGCGACACCGTCCACGCGATCGAGGGTTTTGGCATCCAGAGTGCAATCAGCTCCGGCCGCGAAACTAGTCTGTGGGCCAGCAGTTGGTCGTTGGCTGGAGACCTCGGCCTATCTCTTTTTACGCTAACAAGCCTACTCATTGTTGCGCAGCAGCGCGAGAACTGGGTAAGCCGCACCGCCGCGAGCCAAATCGAGGCATCCGAGCAACGTTTCCGAGATATTGCGGAGGTCGCCGCGGACTGGATCTGGGAAACAGGGCCGGATCTTCGCTTCACATTCTTTTCCGAACGGCTCGAGCAAGTCACCGGCTTGAAAGGGCCCGATATGATCGGCAAGACCCGGCGTGAACTGCTGGGTGGCGATCCAAATGAGACAACCTGGCAACAACACCTTGAGGACCTGGACGCTCGGCGGCATTTCCGAAACCTCGAATACACCCTTGCAGGTGCCGATGGCAGGATGCGCCATATACGAGTCAGCGGTAAACCGGCGTACGGCTCCGACGGCAAATTTTTGGGCTACAGAGGTACGGGCACGGATCTAACGCCTGAGTTCGAGGCACGACAGCAAGCGGTGCGGCTGGATCAACGTCTGCGCGACGCCGTCGAAAGCATGCCGCATGGCGTTGCCCTATTCGACGCCGAGGACCGACTTGTCTTCTGTAACAGCAAACACAAGGTCATCTACCCTGACGCCGGACACCTTATGGTTCCCGGTAACACCTTCGAGGAAATCCTGCGCGGCGCAGCGGAAATAGATCTTTTCGCCATCAACCATGACCACGAAGCCTTTATACAACAGCGCCTAGCCGCCCACCGCGAACCATCAAGCGAGCCTTTGCAGCAACAGCAACGCGACGGTCGCTGGGTCCAGATCGGCGAAACCAAGACCACCGAGGGCGGCACCATCACGTCGTGGACCGAAATTACACTGCTCAAGCGGCGCGAGCAGGCTCTCGCGATTTTGGTCGAGGGTGGCACCGGGGAGATAAATTTCCTCGATGCGGCCGTCAGGGCGCTAGCGTTCGGGCTGGGATACCGTTGGGCTGGCATAAGTCGCTTCCGCAGCAACGGCCACGCCAAAGTCCTGGCAATGTGGGATACCGATGCGCCAGCTGAGCCATTTGAATACGCTCTCGCAGACACGCCTTGCGCTGATGTTGCCAATGGACGGGAATATTGCTTCTACCCAGATCAGGTTGCCGAAAGTTTTCCGCAAGACACCTTTCTTCGCGAGGTCGGAGCCGCCAGCTACCGCGGCCACGCAATCCGCGACGCCGGTGGCCGGTTGGTCGGGCACGTCTTTGCCATCAATGATCGACCGGATTTTCTGGACACAGAACAGCACGAGTTGATGAGTATCATTGCCCGCTGGGTTGGTATCGCCATTCAACAGCAAGGAGCCGAAGAAGCTCTGCGCGAAAGCGAAATTCGATTCCGAGACTTCGCCGAATCAGCGTCCGACTGGTTCTGGGAGACGGACCTCGATCAGCGATTCACATACTACTCCGCCAATGGCACGATCGACGACATTTGGGGGACAATCGGCGGAGAGTCGGAATCACCCATCGGAAAATTGCGCCAGGATTTATGGAGTGGAGTCGCCGAACCCGACCACAGCGCTACCATTGGCGAATACATGGCCGCCGGAGAAGCCTTCCGCGATTTACAATTTCGCTACCGATCGCCGGACCGAGGCGATGCCTACATTCGTGTTTCCGGCAAACCCGCCTATGACCAACAGGGGCAACTCACCGCCTATCGTGGCAGTGGTCGCGATGTGACGGCCGAAGTGACAGCCGAGTTGGAGCACCACCAGACCGCCAACTTACTTGAAACCGTATTCGAAAACATGGCCGAAGGCATCAGTGTCGCCGATACCGAACTCAACATTGTTGCATTCAATCACCGTTTCCTTGAGTTGCTTGAATTTCCGCCTGAACTTTTTAGCCCTGGCGATCCGTTTGAGAATTTCATCCGTTACAACGCGGAGCGTGGCGAATACGGTCCCGGCGACGTCGTGGAACAAGTGCGCGAACGGGTCGAATTGGCTCGAAAGTTCGCCCCTCATCAAATAGAGCGTGTACGACCAGATGGCATTGTTCTCGAGATTCGCGGCACAAAAATGCCCAATGGTGGTTTTGTCACGACCTACGCTGACATCACCGAACGTCGAAAATCAGAAGACGCGCTCCGCAAGAGCGAGGCCAGCCTAACGAATGCGCAGCGTATCGCGCGGTTAGGTAATTGGGATTGGAATCTGGTTACAAATGAGTTGACGTGGTCGGAAGAGACCTATCGCATTTTCGGGATCACACCTGAAGATTTCGACGGTACTTACGACAATTTTTTCCGCCGCATTCACCCGGACGATCGCGATTTCGTTCAACTAGCCGCGCGCCGGGCCCTTTCCGGAACAGTTTACAGCATTGACCACCGTATCGTTTTGCCCGATGGCAACGAACGCATCGTACACGAGCAGGGCGAGGTGGAGTTCGACGGTAATATTACACCGGCCTTCCTTCGCGGCACCGTACAGGATGTTACGGAACAACGGCGGGCCGAATCGGCGATCCGGGAAAGCGAGCAGCGAATCCGAGCGATCATGGACAATGTCGCGGACAGCCTTGTGACGATCGATCAATTGGGCATCATCGGCTCAGTCAACCCAGCAACCGAAGCATTGTTCGGATACGATGCGGCAGAGCTTATCGGCCGCAATGTCTCATTGCTCATGCCCATGCCCATGCGCGGTCAACACGATAACGATCTTCAACAATACGTCGAGACTGGAAAGTCGAATATCCTTGGAGTGGCAGGCCGAGAGGTCACCGGATCACGAAAAGACGGCTCGACCGTCGAGGTAGAGCTCTCGGTCACGGAGATGCGCCACGGCGGGCGCCGTCTTTTCATCGGTGCGATGCGTGACATTACGGAACGCAAGCAAGCGCAGGAAGCCTTGCGTCAACGGACGGTCTTCATCGAACTGTCAAAAGCGGTCGCCGCGGCCGCAAACGAAGCCGTTTCGATCGAGAGTGCGCTGCAGGTGTGTCTGGACGAAGTTTGTCGTCATACCGGTTGGCCGGTCGGCCATGCCTACCTACTTGCCGAGGATCATGCCAACGAACTTGTGCCCAGCCCGATCTGGTCCCTCGCCGATGCCCCGCGGTTTGAGGAGTTTCGCGAGATCACGATGGCAACTCGCTTCGCCCGCGGCGTCGGAATGCCGGGACATATCCTGGAGAGTAGGGAGGCGAGTTGGATTGCCGATATCGGCAAGGAAGGGAATTTCAAAAGGGTTCGCATCTCATCTGACATCGGAATACACGCGGCATTCGGTTTTCCGATCACCATTGGCACCGAGGTCGCCGGAGTTCTCGAGTTCTTCTCCGATGTACCGACCGAGTTGAATCCGATGGCCCTTGAGGTGATGACCCACGTCGGCACGCAGATCGGCCGCGTGATCGAGCGTACGCGGGCTGAACACCAACTTCTCGCGGCCAAGGAAACGGCCGAATACGCCAACCGGACGAAGAGCGAATTCCTGGCCACCATGAGCCACGAGTTGCGCACGCCGCTCAATGCCATCATCGGTTTCTCCGAAGTGATGATGCAAGAGCTCTTTGGCCCGATGGGCCATGCCAATTACAAAGATTACGCCGGCGATATTCTACATAGTGGCCGGCATCTACTGGAACTCATCAACGACATCCTCGACGTATCAAAGGCCGAGGCCGGTATGATAGAGCTCTCCGAGGAAGTTGTGGAAATGGCCGACATCATCGAGGCGTGCCTGCGTCTGATACGCCCGCGGGCAACGGAAAAGAACCTGACGGTCGAAACTGATTTGCCGCAGGAAAACATTCAGGTCCGCGCCGACCGAAGGCGCTTGAAGCAGGTCGTGCTCAACCTACTTTCCAACGCCGTCAAGTTCACTGAAAAAGGCGGGATCACCGTCGAACTCAGAGGCGAACCCGGCGACGGCATGATCCTGCGGGTTATCGACACCGGTATCGGTATTGCCCAAACCGATCTCGAGCGCGTCATGGAACCATTCGTTCAGGCCGATTCGACGCTCAGCCGCTCAGCCGAGGGTACCGGTCTCGGCTTACCGCTGAGCCGTGCCCTTATGGAAACTCATGGCGGCGAATTGATGATCACCAGCGAGATCGGCTCAGGTTCGATCGCAACGATCCGCTTGCCCGCCGATCGCCTCATCGGCAATGCCAACGCGGCATAGGCCGCCCGGTCGCTCGTTCACGTATCCGTACTATCAGCCTCGGGAACACGTGTACTCGGAGCCGATTTCTCCGGCCCAGCATCTTGCCGGCGACGGATAATTATATCTCCATTCTCGTCGACAAATGGCAACTCGTACTGGGGAATGGACTCGACAAGCAGATCGAGCGCTTGCATCAGTCTCTCCACCCCCTGGCGCGCAAACTCCTCCGCGCGTTCCCGCTGACTTGGCTCGTCGGCAGCGCCCATCCCGGGCGCCATCGCCAAGCTGACTCCTATCAGAGTCGCGGCTGTCAAACCGCCGTATTTCCTCGTCATGTCTGGTCTCGCCCTCCTGCCCGTGGTGGCATCCCGTGGACATATCCTTTTCCAAGACGTCGAACCTAGAACATGGGCACCCCGGCGGGCCTACACCAGGGGAGATCTGTCACGAACCGGCGGCACTCTCGACAAGCGTATCACGGTATGTCAGGAATCCACCCACTTCCAACCCTCAACAAGGAACAGGGGCCATGCCGGACGACATCGCGCTTCTATCGGCACAGGATCTGATCGCCCGCTACCGTGACGGCAGCCTTTCGCCGATCGAGGCGACACAAGCCGCCTTGGCGCGGATTGAGGCACATAATCCGGCACTCAACGCCTTTATCCTGATCGATGCGGATAACGCCTTGGCGGAAGCGCGTAAATCCGAGGAACGCTGGCGCCTCGGGGCGCCGCGCGGCCGCCTCGATGGTGTCCCGACGTCAATCAAGGACATCCTGCTCACCAAGGGCTGGCCCACCCTGAGAGGCTCCAAGGTAACACCGCGCGACCAACCGTGGGACGAGGATGCCCCGGCCGTCGCCCGCCTGCGCGAACATGGCGCCGTCCTGCTCGGCAAAACAACAACACCGGAATTTGGCTGGAAAGGCGTGACCGACAGCGCCCTGAGCGGCATTACGCGCAATCCCTGGAACCCGGAACGCACACCGGGCGGCTCCAGTGGCGGCGCCGCGGTTGCCGTTGCCACTGGGATGGGCGCTCTAGCACTTGGGACCGATGGTGGCGGCTCGGTCCGCATTCCGTCGGCCTTCACCGGGATCTTCGGGCTCAAGCCAACATTCGGCCGCGTCCCTGCGTATCCGCTTAGCCCCTTCGGCACGCTTGCCCATATCGGCCCTATGACGCGCACGGTAACCGATGCGGCCATTCTGCTCGGAGTGATCGCCGAGCCCGACAGCCGCGACTGGTATGCCCTGCCGCCCCAGGGCGCCGGGAAATCCATGGACTACACTGCCGGCCTGAACCGCGGCGTGAAAGGTTTGCGTATCGCCTTCAGCCCGACCCTGGGTGGCCATCCGGTCGACCCGGAGATCGCTACTTTGGTGGCCGTAGCCGCCAACCGTTTCGCGGACCTCGGCGCCCAGGTGGAAGAGGTCGACCCCGACCTGCCGGACTGCGTCGAGCCGTTCCGCATGCATTGGTACGCGGGCGCGGGCGCACTGCTCAGCGGATTCAGCGACGAGCAAAAAGCCGTCATCGAGTCTGGCCTGCGTGACATCGCGGCTGAAGGAGCCTCTTACACCCTGCTCGACTACCTCGCCGCCGTGAAGCAGCGCGAGGCCATCGGCGTCGCCATGAGCCGATTCCACGAGACATACCACCTGCTGCTCACCCCCAGTCTGCCAATTCCGGCTTTCGAGGCTGGCCTGGAGCGACCGGCTGGGGCCGATCAGGGTCGCTGGGTGGATTGGACCCCGTTCTCCTACCCCTTCAATCTGACCCGGCAACCGGCCGCCAGCGTCCCCTGTGGCCTAACCTCGGCGGGTCTGCCGGCTGGGCTGCAGATCGTAGGACCCCTGTATGCCGACGCCCTGGTGCTGCGCGCGGCCCGGGCCTACGAAAAGATCGCCCCCTTCCAAATGCCGGCCCTGGAGGGTGTTGCCCCTTAACGGTTGCGTCACCAAATTCAACTAATTGTAGCGGTTGTATTACTGGCTGCCGCGGCGATTCGGCACCGCCCGCTGCGCCCCCTGCCGAAAGGCCCTCGCGGAAGGTACCGAGCATGCACAAATCCGTGGTCATCGCGGGCTACGTCCGCTCCCCATTCCATTTTGCCAAGAAGGGTGAACTGACCCGCACCCGGCCGGACGAGCTTGCCGCCCAAGTGGTTCGCGGCCTGCTGGACAAAACCGGGATCGACCCCACCGGGATCGAAGATCTCATTGTCGGCTGCGCCTTTCCGGAGGGCGAACAGGGCCTGAATGTCGCCCGCTTGGTCGGCTTCCTGGCGGAATTGCCGCAGTCGGTCGCCGGCACCACGGTCAACCGGTTTTGCGGCTCGTCCATGCAGGCCATTCACTTCGCCGCCGGGGCCATCCAAATGGGCGCAGGCGATGCTTTCATTTGCGCCGGGGTCGAGTCCATGAGCCGCGTACCCTTGGCTGGCTTCAACCCCATGCTGCACCCCGGTTTGGCCGAGCGTTTTCCGCAAGCCTACGTATCCATGGGTGAAACCGCCGAGAATGTGGCGGAAAAATATAAGATCCCTCGGCAGCGTCAGGAGGAGCTTGCGGTGGAAAGCCACCGGCGCGCCGCGGCCGCGCAACAAGCGGGCAAATTCACCGACGAGATCGTCCCCATCCGCCTGGGCAACCGCACGGTGGATGCCGACGGCTGCATCCGCTCGGGGACAGATGCCAAAGCACTCGCGGATCTCGCCCCCGCTTTCAAAACCGACGGCAGTGTGACCGCCGGCACGTCCTCACCGCTAACCGACGGGGCATCGGCGGTGCTGGTCACCACCGAGGACTATGCCAAAGCCAATGGCCTGACTCCGCTCGCCCGCTTGCGCGCGATCGCAGTGGCCGGTTGTGCCCCCGAGATCATGGGCATCGGCCCGGTCGCGGCCAGCCGCAAAGCCCTTGAGCGCGCCGGACTGAAAATCGACGACATCGATGTGGTGGAGTTGAACGAGGCCTTTGCCGCCCAAGCCCTGGCCTGCATTGAAGAGCTGAAGCTCGACCCAAGCAAAATCAACTTGGACGGCGGGGCCATCGCCCTTGGCCATCCCCTGGGTGCTACCGGTGCGCGCATCACCGGCAAGGCCGCCCAGCTTCTCCAACGCGAGGGCAAGAGCCTGGCCTTGGCAACCCAGTGCATCGGCGGCGGGCAAGGTATTGCCACGATCCTAGAGGCAGCCTAATGCAAATCGAGCGCGCCGCGGTCATCGGCGCCGGGGTGATGGGCTCCGGCATTGCCGCGCATCTGGCGAACGCCGGCATTCCCGTTCTTCTTCTCGACGTGCCTTCCGGCAACGGTAAGGGCCGCAATGCCCTGGCCGAGGGTGCCATCGCCCGGATGCTCAAGGCCGACCCTGCCCCGTTCATGCACGCCCGCGCCGCCAAGCTGATCACCCCCGGCAACACCGAGGATGATCTGGACAAGCTGGCCGAGGTTGATTGGGTCGTCGAGGCGGTGATCGAGGACCTGGCGATCAAACAGGCCCTCTACAAAAAGATCGACGCGGTGCGCCGCGAGGGCTCGTTGGTTTCCTCCAACACGTCCACGTTGCCACTTGCCACGTTGGTCGACGGACTGCCCGCACGCTTCGCCGGCGACTTCCTGATTACTCATTTCTTCAATCCGCCGCGTTACATGCGTTTGCTTGAGTTGGTCGCCGGCCCTAAGACGCGGCCCGAGGCGCTCAACACGCTCCGCGATTTCGCCGATCGCCGCCTGGGCAAGGGCGTTGTCGTCTGCCACGACACACCCGGCTTCATCGCCAATCGCATCGGTAGCTTCTGGCTGCAATGCGCCGCCGTCGAGGCCATCGATCACAAGCTGACGGTGGAAGAAGCCGATGCGATCATGGGCCGGCCCCTGGGAATTCCCAAGACCGGCATCTTCGGCCTGCTCGATTTGGTCGGCCTCGATCTTATGCCAAAGGTCGATGCCAGCCTGGCCGCCGCCCTGCCGCCGGAAGATGCCTATCACGGTATCCGCCGCCCCTGGCCCCTGCTCGATAAATTGATTGCCGACGGCTACACCGGGCGCAAAGGCAAAGGCGGTTTCTATCGCCTGAACAGCAGCAGCGGAAAGCGGGTCAAACAAGCCATCAACCTGGATACCGGCGATTACGCCAACGCCAGCAAGCCGGTCCTGGAAAGTCTGGCGGCGAGCAAGGCGGGCGGCCTCTCGGCGCTGGTCGCGCACCCGGACCGCGGCGGCCGGTATGCCTGGGCAGTGCTTTCCCAGATCCTCGCCTACGCGGCCACGCACGTGCCCGAGATCGCCGATACGGTGCCGGATGTCGATCGCGCCATGCGCCTTGGCTATAACTGGAAATACGGCCCCTTCGAACTGATCGACCGCCTCGGCGCCGCGGAGTTCGCTGCCGGTTTAGAGAAAGACGGCAAAACCGTTCCGCCGCTGCTGCGCCTGGCCGCCGACAAAGGTTCCTTCTACCGCGTGCATGAGGGGCACCTACAGTTCCTTAGCCTGGACGGCGACTACACCGACGTATCGCGGCCCGAGGGCGTCCTGTTGCTCGAAGATATCAAGCGTGCCCAGAAACCGATCAAAAAGAACGGCTCGGCCAGTCTATGGGACATCGGCGATGGGGTCGTCTGCCTTGAGGTGCACACCAAGCTCAACACCATCGACCCCGATGTTTTGTCGATGGTCGAAACCGCGATTAAGACCGTGAGCAAAGAATACAAGGCACTGGTGATCTACAACGAGGGATCGCATTTCTCCGCCGGTGCCAATCTGGGCCTCGCCCTCTTCGCCGCCAATACCGGCTTGTGGCCCATGATCGAAAGCATGGTCGAGCAAGGGCAAAAGGCTCTGCGCGGCCTAAAAAACGCAACGTTTCCAGTCGTTTCTGCTCCATCCGGCCTGGCACTTGGTGGCGGTTGTGAACTTCTGCTCAATGCCGATGCGGTTCAGGCGCACGCGGAAAGTTATGTCGGCCTGGTCGAAGCCGGTGTCGGTGTCATTCCTGCCTGGGGCGGTTGCACCGAATTGCTGACCCGCTATGCCGCCGATCCGAAACGGCCGAGGGGACCCATGCCACCGGTCGCTGCCGCCTTTGAGACCATCGGTATGGCCAAGGTCGCAAAGTCGGCTTTCGAG
>JAJFGP010000163.1 GCA_021776055.1 Kiloniellaceae bacterium | reverse complement strand
TCGCTGACCGGCACACCGTAGGTATAGCTCTTGCCGAAATCGCCCAGGAACAGGTTGCCGACCCAAATAAAATAGCGCTGGATCGCCGGCAGATCGAGGCCAAGCTCATGACGCAGGGCGGCGAGCGTATCCTCCCGCGCGCCGACGCCCAGCATGACCGCCGCCGGATCGCCGGGTAAAACCTCCAGCACCAGAAAAACAACCAGGGTCGCCGCTAAGGTGGTGAGGAACAACGCCACCAGGCGGCGCCACAGGAAGGTTGTCACGTGCCCGCGGCCATCCTAGGCATCACGGCCGGATGCTTACTCCGTCCACCGCACCTCTGTTACGTCATTGGCTTGGACCGGGCTGCTTTCCCACAGGCCCTGCAACTTCGCATTCCACACGCCGGTCTTGGCGAGCTGGAAAAGAAAGACGTTGGGCTCATCCTCGGCCAGCTTGCGCTGGATTTGTTCGAGAACACCCATGCGGGCCGCCGGATCGGTGGTTTCCAGGAACTTCTGGTAGAGCGCTTTGTAGTCGGCGCTCTGATAGTTGAAGTAGTACTTGTCACGGGCGTAGATATCGATGTCCATCGGTTCGGTGTGCGAGACGATGGTCATATCGAAATTCGTCTGCTTGAACACATTGTCCAGCCACTGGGCCCATTCCAT
This sequence comes from Kiloniellaceae bacterium, assembly GCA_021776055.1. Taxonomy (GTDB): domain Bacteria; phylum Pseudomonadota; class Alphaproteobacteria; order Kiloniellales; family J153; genus JAJFGI01. Next base: position 6,163 of record JAJFGP010000163.1, on the reverse strand, counting down.
CGGTACCAACTCGGCCTTGACGCCGACTTGTGCAAGCTGCGCCGCGATGATCTCGCCACCCCGGCGCGCATACGGCGGCGGCGGCAAGGTGATAACGGCGTTGAACCCATCCGGGTAGCCGGCCTCGGCTAGCAATGCCTTGGCCTTTGTCACGTCATGCGGATATGTCGCCGTCATATCCACATAGGCGGCGTTGTGCGGGGCAAAGTGTGAACCGATGGGCGTGCCCAGGCCGGACATGGCACCATCGACGATCGCCTGGCGGTCGACCGCATGGGCTATGGCGCGGCGCACGCGCACGTCGTCGAACGGTTTCCGGGTGTTGTTCATCGCTAGAATCGTCTCGCCCTCGGTCGTGCCTACTCGAACCACGAAGCGTGGGTCGGCTTCAAATCCGGCCAGGGTCTCGGCGGCCGGGAAGTTGGGGAAGGCATCCACGTCACCGGCCATCATGGCGGCGGCCGCCGCCGACGGATCGGGGATGATCTTGAACGTAACGGATTTCAGCGCGACCGGTGTTCCCCAATAGGCATCGTTGCGCGCTAGCTCGACCCGATCGCCTTTGACCCAACGTTTCAGTTTGAATGGCCCTGTGCCGATGGGGTTGGTCTTGTTTTCGGCCGCGGTGTCGGGGGCCACCATGACCGCATCGCCCCAACCCATGCTAAAGAGGAACGTGCTGGCCGGGCGCTTGAGGGTGATCACCGCGGTTTGCGGGTCCGGGCATTCGGTCTTGGCAATCGGCTTGAACAGGCCTTTTTGCGCGTTCACGCTATCTTCCGCCGTGGCCCGCTCGTAGGAGAACTTGACGATCGAGCAATCGAAGGCCGTGCCGTTGTGGAATTTCACGCCGCTGCGCAGCTTGAAGGTATAGACAAGGCCGTCCGGCGAGATGGACCAGCTTTCGGCCAGCGACGGCTGCACGCCCCCGATGCGATCGACCCGCGTTAAACCCTGAAAGAGATTGGAATAAACGACCTCGTCGATGGCCGCGGCGGCGCCGCCTGTCGGGTCTAGGTGCGGTGGCTCTAGCACCATGCCAATGACCAGGGTATCTTTCGCGGCGTGCGCCGGCATCGTAAGACCGGTAAGGGCGGCGATCGCCGCGGCAATGACCAAAGTATGTTTCAGCATCATCCTCTCCCCTTAGGTATTCTTGAGACGAACCGTCTCACCATAGATTGCCCGGTAGCTGGGCAGATTGTCGAGGGTCTCGGCCTCGAAGACGCCGCGGGCAACGGCGCGCGCCACACAATCGGCGGCCAGCATACCAATCCGGCCAATATCCGCGGGCGGATCGATCAGCTTTTTTTGCCCGGTGGACAGAACGAAGACGCTGTCGCCGTCGAAAGGCGTATGCACCGGCCGGATGGCACGGGCGAAGCCGTCGTGCGCCATGATGGCGACGCGGCCGGCCTCGGCCTTGCTCAGCGCCGCATCGGTCGCCACCACCGCCAGGGTCGTGTGGGCGCCGCGTGGCGAATCGAACGGAAAATCCAGCCGGTCCGCCGATAGGGCCTGCGACGGCGGCGGTTGCCCACCAAATTCGCCGTCCTGCTCCAAGGCCCAGGCCCAGAAAGTTTCGCTTTCCGGCATCACGACCGAACCGATGCAGTTGACGGCAACGAGCGCCCCGACGGTAAATCCCGCATCGCCCTCGGTCCCCTCCGCGGGCTGATAGAGGAACGAGGCACTGCCGAGCCCACCTTTGAGCCGGCCGGCGCGGGCGCCCAACCCGGCCCCCGCGTTGCCCAGGGCAAAGGTTTGCCCGGCCACGCCCGCCGCCGCGCGTCCCAGGGTCCGGTACGGCGCATCTTCGCCCCAGTTTTTGTCGCCGCCGTTTTCCAGATCGAAGAGAATGGCCGAGGGGACGATTGGAACAACGGTCTCCCGTATTTTGAAGCCGCGCCCGCGTTGGTGCAGCCAGGACATGACGCCGCCAGCGGCATCGAGGCCAAAGCTGGAGCCGCCGCTGAGGGCGATGGCGTCGATCCGATCCACCAGGCAGCGCGGGTCCAGGGCGTCGCTCTCGCGCGTGCCCGGCGCCCCGCCGCGCACATCGATCGCTGCGATCACCGGTGTTTCGGGCAACACCACCGTTACACCGCTTCTGACCGTATGGTCCTCGGCGTTGCCGATGGTAATGCCAGGGACGTCGGTAATCAGGTTGCGCGGACCCGGCCGGATCATCGCGCCCCCCCGGCCAGCAGGTTCAACGTTGCCGCCGCCATCACCTTGGCCGAGTTCACCATGTCCTCGATAATGACGTATTCGTCCGGCTGGTGCGCCAGGTCGAGAATGCCCGGGCCATAGGCGATGCAATCGTCCAGGTGGCCGACGCGGACAATGTGTTTCTGGTCATAGGTTCCCGGTGAAACCACCTGGGTCGCGGGCCGGCCCAGCACCCGCTCGATCTCGGCGCTTACCGCGCGCACCACCGGGCCTTGCGAATCCGTCATGGTCGGCGGAAAGGCCAACACCTCTCGCAGATCATAGGTGAAATCGGGCCGCTCGCCCTCAAGGGCTTCAAGAATTTCGACAACCTCGCGGCGCACATCCGACTCGTTTTCTTCGATCAGATAGCGGCGATCGATGACCATGCGGCAGCTATCGGGCACCATGGGGCTCGGCATGCCCTCATGATCCTCGCCCAGGCCACCGTGAACCGAATTAATGTTGATGGTCGATTGGCGCGCTCCTTCGGGGACCACGGGCATGGTTGTGCGCTTGGTGTTCAAATGCGGGATAAGCTGGTTCTCGATCCGCTCTAGAACCGCGCCCATATGGCGCACCGCGCAATTGCCGAGGAAGGGCATCGAGCCATGGGCGGTCCGGCCGTGAGTCTCGACTTCCGCCCACCAGACGCCGCGATGGCCGATGCACACCCGATCCACGTTCAAGGGCTCGGGAATGATCACGTGATCGACCCGTGGGCGCGAGAAGAACCCCTCCTTGGCCAGGAAGCCAACCCCGCCGAAGCCGCCGGTTTCCTCGTCCACCGTGCCCGAGATTTCCAGGGCGCCGGGGAAATCCACGCCCTCTTCGAGGATCGATTCGATGGCGATCATCGAGGCTGCCAGTCCGCCCTTCATATCGCAGGCGCCCCGGCCATAGACCTTGCCGTCGCGCACCTTGCCGGCGAAAGGGTCCACCGTCCAGCCGCGCCCGGTCGCAACCACGTCGATATGGCTGTTGAAATGCACGCAAGGGCCGGGCCGGGCGCCCTCAATGCGGGCGATAACGTTGGTGCGTGGGTAGCGGTCGCTGTCGCCGGGAGACCCCTCGGCCCGCCGGTAGGTTACCTGAAATCCGCGCCCCGCCAGGCGGTCGCCGATGAACTCGGCACAGGTCGTATAGGCATCGCCAGGCGGATTGACGGTCGGAATGCGGATCAGATCCTGGGTCAGCGCGACCAACTCGTCCGTGCGACCGGCGATCCGCCGGAACAGGCGCTCGCGCACGTCTCCCGGCACAAGATCGTCTAAAAGCGCTGTATTGGGCGATTTCATCCCGAATTCCTGACATATCCCCATTGGGGCTAAGCTGCCGGAAAGGTTAGTACAGAAAGCTTGTGGAGACCAACCGGATCGCAAGGGTATGGGTGCTATTCCCTTGGCGCCGGCGCGATGATACGATTTCCTCAAATATCAGGAATGTTGGGAAATGTTGGCTTGAAACAAGGCATTACGAGACTGTGATGGGGCTTGATTGTTGGGGCACCATGAGCCTCGGTCGCCTTGGCAAATCACCCGTTCGAGTTCCACGGTTTCGTTGGTGCGCGTCGTTGTTGCTGACCGGATTCTTGGTGGTTGCGTGCCAGGGCGGGGGACAGTCCGACGAGCGCCTGACCCGGTTTATCGATGAGGTCATGTTCTGGGGTTATTTCGACAACCATGTCCCGCAACGCGGCCGGGTCGCAAAGTGGACCGCCGATTTATCGGTCTCGGTGGAGGGGCATGATGCCGGCCGGTACCTTTCCCGTATTGAGGCTCAACTGGAAAGATTTTCCGAATGGACAGGGCTTGGCGCGACGATAACGGACACCGCATCGTCGCCGAGTCTGAAGATCATACTCATGGCGGACGACGATTTCTTGGTCAACAGAGAACATGTTTCTTGTTATGCGTCGGTCTATACCAAGGCTGATCGGATTGTGGCTGCCGAAGTGCACATTAGCCTGGCCGAAGAAGAGGAATTCGACCACTGCTTGAGCCATGAGTTGATGCACGCGTTTGGACTTCGTTATCATTCGGGGATCGTGCAGTCGACCTTAAACCCGGCGCATCGGGAGGCGTACCCAACACTCTGGGACGAGCTGGCGCTCCAGGTCTTATACGACGCCAGGCTGAGTTTGAGCACGAACCGTGTAGAAGCCGGTTCCATTATTCAAGATATCGTACGCGAGCACATGGCAGGGTCATAGACCGATGACCGCTGTGCGCATATCCCCCTCCGATCTCACAGGAGGAAGCCCTGCGGATCGCTGACCTCATGCGGAGACTTGGCCCCTGCGCGATCATGGCGGTCGGCCTGCTGTTTTGGTCGCCCGTGTCGGGTCAAGAACTTGGCGCTGAATGGACGGCGTTGGCGCCCGAGGACGCCGCGATCGTTTTCCAGGACCCATCTCTCGATGGCCAGGTCGAGCGCCACCTGCGCACCAGAGATGAAGGCTATCGGTATACGCTTGAGGTTGCCCTTTGGACCGGGCCTCTCTCGCGTATTCCTATGGCGCAAATCTATTACTACAAGCTCTTTCCGGGCTATCTATTCCGCACTGAACTCGATCCGGACGCTATCCCGCCGGCGCTCGCGTACTTTGCGGACGAGGATATCGACTTTGCGGGGTTGCGCAGCAAGAATGGCCCGTTGGGCCGAGTTCGTTCGCGGCGGTTTCGCTTCACCAGCATGGACTGTGTTAGTTTCGTGTCGCGGTTCGGCGCCATTGCAGATGAGGGGGGAGGTACAAAGCGGATTTATGGTTTCTACTGTGCCGATCCCGGCGTATCGCTTACGGATCAAAAGGTGGATGTCGTGCTCGGCAGTATTGGAATTAGGGGAGTGGCGGTTCCTTAGGCGGATTTGCCTAGTGCTCCAAGCTTGCGCAGCCAGGGCATCCTGAAACATGTTCTCTCGCGCCATCCGGAGCCAACCAACCCGCTAGCCCGATCTTTTTGAAAAGGAATACCCTAGCGTGACATCGACCGATCTCGTCAGCGGCGTTTTTGCCGCGGCTCTAACTCCAATGATCCCCACCGGGGCGCCGGACCACGCGATGGCGGTGGGCCATTGCCGTTGGTTGCTTGAGAACGGTTGCGATGGCTTGGCTCCGTTGGGTACGACGGGCGAGGCGAATTCCCAATCCCTGGCGGACCGGATGGCCCTGATCGAGGCTCTTGCGGCGGCGGGTATTCCGTCGAACCGCGTGGTGGTTGGCACCGGAGGCTGCGCCCTGGACGATACCGTCGCCCTCACCCGGTGCGCCGTTGATGCGGGATATCCGAACGCGCTGGTGCTGCCGCCGTTCTACTACAAGGGCGTTTCCGACGACGGGTTGTTCGCCTATTACGCGGTGCTGATTGAGCGGGTCGGCGATCCCGCCTTCCGCCTCTACCTCTATCATTTCCCGCAGATGAGCACGGTACCCCTTAGCCCGGCTCTGATCGGTCGCCTGCGCGACGCATTCGGCGGCGTGGTGGCCGGTCTAAAGGATAGCTCGGGCGACTGGACCTATACTAAGCATCTCCTCGATACGATTCCCGGTTTCCGGGTCTTTTCCGGCACCGAACAATTCCTCGCCGACAACGTGGCTGCCGGCGGCGTCGGCTGCATCTCCGCGACCGTGAACGTCACGGCACCTCTGGCCGCGCAGGTGCTGCGCGCCGATCCACCGGAGCGGGAGCGGTTGCAGCAAGACCTGACCGCTATTCGGATAGCCCTGCAAGGGTTTCCCCTGATCCCGGCGCTAAAACGAATTTTCGAATGGCATACGGGCAATCCGGCGTGGCGGAATGTGCTGCCACCGCTTCTCGCCTTGCCAGAGGCGGCAGCGGCGGAATTGCGGCGCAAGATCGCGGATTTTCCGCTGTTCCGCGACGATGTTCCCCTCGACGCTACCGTGGTAGCGCAAACATAGGGCGGCAGCAACGATTGGCAACGCGCCCAG
>JAJFGP010000162.1 GCA_021776055.1 Kiloniellaceae bacterium | reverse complement strand
CGGTGATCGGCGCCTTGATCGGCGCCATCGGCGCGGTGGTCTTCGCCTTGGCCAGCGCCCTTGGATTGTCGCCGTGGGTGGCGGCGCTGCTGGCGGTCGCGGCGACGGTACTGGCCAGCGGCGCCTTGCACGAGGACGGCCTGGCGGATGTCGCCGACGGCTTCGGCGGCGCCTTCGCCCGCGACGACAAGCTGGCGATTATGCGCGATGCCCGCGTCGGTACCTACGGGACCCTGGCGTTGATCTTCTCCATTGCCTTGCGGGCCGCCGCTCTGGCAGCCATCGCCGAGCCGTTGGCGGCGGCTGCGGCCCTGGTCGCCGCCCACGCCGGAGCCCGCGCGTGCCTGCCGGCGGTCATGCGCAACGTGCCCCTGGCCCGCGCCGACGGCCTGGCCGCCAAGGCCGGTGCGCCGGAGTCGGCGACGGTCGCCACCGGCCTCGGGATCGCGGCCCTGGTCGCCCTGGTGATGCTCGGCATCGGATCCACGGTTCTCGCGATCCTCGCCGCCGCCGCCGCCGCCGCCGCCATGGTCGCCATGGCGCGATGGCAGATCGGCGGTTACAGCGGCGATGTGCTTGGCGCCGTCGAGCAGTCCGCCGAGATCGCCATTCTCCTGACGATCGCCGCGGCATGAGTACGGCCACGCGCTGGTGGTGGGTCCGCCATGCCCCGGTGGTCGGCCACCAGGGCCGCATTTACGGGCAGGACGATTTCGACTGCGACTGCTCGGATCAAGAGACGTTTCGCTTCCTCGCCCGCGCCCTGCCGGGCGATGCGGTCTGGATCACCACCCACCTGCGGCGCACCCAGCGCACCGCGGCCTCGATCGCGGCCGAGATGGTTGCGGGCGCGACGACACCTCCCCTGATCGAACGGGACTTGGCGGAGCAGCATTTCGGCAGCTGGCAGGGCATGACCAACGCCGAGCTGGCGGCCCAACGCGATGGCGCCTGGCATCGCTTCTGGCTGGCCCCGGCCCACGAGGCGCCGCCGGGCGGCGAAAGTTTCGCCGCCGTCGTTGCGCGCGTCTCGGCAACGGTCCGCCGCTTGTCCGCCACCCATGCCGGCCGCGATATCGTCGCGGTGACCCATGGCGGCACGATCCGCGCCGCTCTGGCGCTAGCCCTCGACCTCGACCCGGAGCAGGCCCTGGCGTTTTCCGTGGACAATTGCGCGCTCACCTGTATCGACCACATCGCCGGAACCGCCGGCAGCCACGCCCCGGACGGCACGGATGCCTGGAGTGTGCGCCTGGTCAACGCCCTGCCGCGCACCTTGTTGTAGGCGATTTCCGGCACCACTTGTCCCTGGCGTGCTGCGCGAATCGATGTGACCGTTCGGCATGCGCACGGTCCTTGCCACTTTTTTATGGAGGCCCACGATGGCCCGATTTTCCCGATCATCCTCGATGTGGCGCCGCGGCGGCTCAGTTGCCGTGGCCGCGAGCGTCCTTTTCGTCCTCGCCTTTGCGCGCCCGGCCAGCGCCGAGGTCAAGACCGAGGAGCTGGTCCAGGAATCGCGCTTCACGGTCGAGCGTCTGCTCACCGATCCGGACCGTCCGGAGATCCGGCCGGTGGTCGAGAAGGCGCGCGGTGTGTTGATCATTCCCGAGCTCATCAAGGGCGGTCTGATTTTCGGCGCCGAAGGCGGCTCCGGCGTCCTGCTGGTGCGCGGCGACGACGGGTCGTGGAGCTCGCCGGCCTTTTACACCCTCGCCGCCGGCAGCTTCGGCCTGCAGGCCGGGGCGCAGGTTTCAGAGACGATCTTCGCCCTGATGAACGATGGGGCGGTCAATGCCTTCATGAGCGACGAGTTTAAGTTTGGCGCCGATGCGAGCGTCGCCGTCGGGCCGCTCGGTGCCGGCATCGAGGCGTCGACGACCACCCATTTCGATAAGGATATCTATGCCTTTTCCAAAGCCTCTGGCCTGTACGGCGGCGGCTCGCTGGAAGGGGCGAAGATCATTACTCGCCAGGATCTCAATGACGCCTACTACGAGACCGTGACAACCCCGCGGGAGATCCTGTTGGAACGCAAATTCTTCAATCGCGGCGCCGACGCCCTGCGCAAGGCCCTGCCGTAAGAACGGGGCGTCAGCGGCCGATGCTCAGCCGCAGCAAGGCCAGGAGGCCGATCACCGCCGCCTGAAACAAGCAGGCGACGGCGAAGACCACCAGGGCGCGGGCCAGCCGGGCGGAGCCGGTGGCCTCACCCGGCGCGGCGGCCAGAGCGGCCGCCGGCCCGCCCCGGTGCGGCGGCAAGCAGCGCAAGGCCGCCAAGGGCTTGCCGCCCGGCACGAAGGCGGCGGCGGCGGCCAGAAACAGCGCCGCCAGCGCCCGCGATGGGGCCGAAACGAGTCGGTCCAGCCGTTCCGCCGCGTCCCCGAACGCCCCGGCCCGGCCGCGCAGCGCCAAGTCCATGACATATGCCGCCTGCTGCAACAGCAATCCGGGCAGGCCGAGCAGCACATACCAGAACACCGGCCCCACCAGCAGGGCGGCGAAACGCATGCCGATCCCGGCGATGGTCACCTCGATGATCCCGGCGCCGTCCAAGCTATTCAGCCGGGACGCCTCGATGCGCTCCCGGACCAGGGGGCGCAGGGCCTCGCGCGCGCGGATCAGGCTGCCGTCCTTGAGCGCATCGGCCACCGCCGCGCCGCGCCGCCAGGTGCCGCGCTGCGTGAGGATCAGCGGCAGAAACAACAACTCGATCACCCAGGCGAAAGGGTAATAGCGGGTGACCAGCGCCGCCAACGCCCCAACCACGACGGTAAGAACCGCCAAGGACAGCACGGCCACGGTGCCACGCAGGCGGCGGTCGGCAACGCTGCGTTCGGGCCGGTTCAGGCGCCGCTCCACCTCGCGCACCAAGCGGGCGAAGGCCCGGCGCGGCCGCGGCAGCCAACCGCCGCGCAGCGACAGCCCGCCGACATAGGCCTCAATGGCAAGCGCCATGAGAAGCAAAAATAGAGGTTCCGCCGAGCCATAGATGCCCGGCGGTGCGGGCCAGTTCATGGACCGATTCTGCGGCTTGCGCCACGGCCGGTCAATCGGCCGCGTAAGCGCCCGATCGCGGCGCCGGTGTCTCGGCTGTCAGGCGCGATCGACCCGGCAGGTGAAGCAGTTGTTTAGGGCCGAGCGCACATGCACATACCTGATGTCATCGCGCGCCAGGATCCGGGCGGCGGCATCCACCACCTCGGCCGAGGCGGCGATTTGGCCGGTGCCATAGACGATGCGATCGTTTTTCCCATAGCCCTTCAACAGACGGGGCTCTCTCGACAGAATCATGGGAGGAACGCAGTCTGTTTCGGGGTACCGCTCGCACGGCTCCGCATGGAGAAAGATGGGTCCGGTCTCGGCGTAAGGCTGCGGCCGGGGAAACGGCCGATAGGCGAGAATAAGATAGCGCTCGCCCTCGGCCACGTTCTGCAGGCAGTGGCGGCAAGGCACGCCGTCGCCCGCCGAGACATGCATCTCGGGCAAGTGGCCGTAGGCATCGGCGGCCCCGGTCCAATACGCCCGGGCCTGATCGGCCGGCATGGCGGAAAAAAGAATTTTGGGCATATCAGCGCTCCATCACAGCGGTTCTGTCCGATTGTCATGGACCGCGGTGATGGGCGCTATCCGGGTCTTGCGCGGCCTCGACGGGATCAGCCCCCCAGCCGCCGGCCGCTGTCCGGATCGAACAGGTGGATAAGCTCCGGCTGCACGGACATAGGCAGCACTTGGCGCGACTGCAGATCCTGGGTGCCGTTCAGGCGCACGGTCAGAACGCCGCGGTCGGTGCCGAAGTGCCCGTGCACCAGGGTGTCCGCCCCCAATTGCTCGACCACGTCCACCGCCAAGCGGGCAACACCGTGGCCGTTGCTCTGATCGTCGGCAACCATCTCGAAGTGCTCGGGCCGGATACCGGCGGTGACCGTTCGTCCGGCGTGGGCCGCGAACCGGCCCGGCGGCAAGGGCAGACCGTCGCCGCCGGATAGTTCCACGCGACCGCCGTCCTCGCCGATGCGCGCCGGCAGCAGGTTCATGGCCGGCGAGCCGATGAAGCCGGCGACGAAGAGGGTGGCCGGATGCTCGTAAAGCTCGATGGGGGCGCCGATCTGCTCAACGATCCCGGCATTCAACACCAGCAGGCGGTGACCCAGGGTCATGGCTTCCACCTGATCGTGGGTCACATAGACGCTGGTAATCCCCAGGTCCTTCTGCAGCTTCTTGATCTCCAGGCGCATCTGCACGCGCAGCTTGGCATCCAGGTTCGACAGCGGCTCGTCGAACAGGAAGGCGCTGGGCTGGCGCACGATGGCGCGGCCCATGGCCACCCGCTGCCGCTGACCACCGGAAAGCTGGCGCGGGGTGCGCCGCAACAGATCGTCGTCGAGGGCGAGGATCTCGGCGGCCTTACGCACGCGCGCGTCGATATCCGCTTTCGCCAGGCCACGAATCTTCAGGCCATAGGCCATGTTGTTGTAGACCGTCATGTGCGGATAGAGAGCGTAATTCTGGAACACCATGGCGATGTCGCGCTCGGCCGGTTCCAGATCGTTGACCACCCGGTCGCCGATGGAAATCTCGCCGCCGGTGATAAGCTCCAACCCGGCGATCATGCGCAACAGGGTCGACTTGCCGCAGCCGCTGGGCCCGACGATGACCAGGAATTCGCCGTCGACTATCGTGCAGTCGACGCCGTGTATGACCTGAGTCTTACCGTAAGCCTTGACGACGCCGCGCAGGTTGATCCCGGCCATTGTTTCGTCCCCGTCCCGTCCTACTTCTCGGTTTCCACCAACCCTTTGACGAAGAGCCGTTGCATCGACACGACCACCAGCACCGGCGGCAACATGGCCAACATGGTGGTTGCCATGATGATCTGCCATTCGGCCTGATCATCACCGGCGGCCAACATGCGATTGATGCCAATCAGAATGGTGTACAAACTCTCGTCGGTGGTGATCAAAAGCGGCCAGAGGTATTGGTTCCACCCGTAGATAAAAAGAATCACGAACAACGCCGCGATGTTGGTGCGCGATATCGGCAGCAACACGTCCCAAAAGAAGCGAAGAGGCCCGGCGCCGTCGATACGCGCCGCTTCGGCCAGCTCGTCGGGAACGGTTAGAAACACCTGACGGAACATGAATGTCGCCGTCGCCGAGGCAATCAGCGGGATGATCAGTCCGCCATAGGTATCGAGCATCCCTAGATCCGCCACCACCTTGTAGGTAGGCAGGATGCGTACCTCCACCGGCAGCATCAGGGTGATGAAGATCATCCAGAAAGCGGTCATGCGGAAACGAAAGCGGAAATAGACGATGGCGAAAGCGGCGATGATCGAGATGGCGATCTTGCCAAAGGCAATACCGAGCGCCATCACCAGGCTGTTCAGCATCATCACGCCAACCGGCGCGCCAACGGCCTTGGCGCCCTTGGTCAGGGCGGCGGTATAGTTGTTCAACAACTCGCCGCCGGGAACGAGTGGAATCGGCGTTTGCAACAAGGCCTCAAGCTCGTGGCTGGAGGCGACGAAGGTGACATAGATCGGGAAAGCGACGATCAAGACGCCCAAGATCAAGATCACATGGGTCAAGATGTTCAACCAAGGCCGCGCCCCGACCATCAGTAGTGCACCTTGCGTTCGACATAGCGGAACTGAATGACGGTGAAGGCGATCACAATCGTCATCAGCACCACCGATTGGGTCGCCGATCCGCCGAGATCCAGATTGAGGAAACCGTCGCGGAAGACCTTATAGACCAGGATATTGGTCGCGCCCGCCGGACCGCCTTCCGTGACCGAATGAATGATGCCGAAGGTATCGAAAAAGGCGTAGACGATGTTGATGACCAGCAAGAAGAAGGTGGTCGGGGTCAACAACGGAAAGACGATGGTCCAGAAACGCCGGACCGGGCCGGCGCCGTCAATCGCCGCCGCTTCGATGAGCGAGCGCGGAATCGCCTGCATGCCCGCCAGGAAGAACAGGAAGTTGTAGCTGATCTGCTTCCAGGTAGCGGCCACCACAACCAAGGTCATGGCCTGCCCACCATTGAGCGTATGATTCCAGTCGTAACCAAGCTCACGCAGCCAATACGCGGCGATACCCAGGGTGGGATTGAACAGGAACAACCACAGGACGCCCGCCACCACCGGGGCCACCGCATACGGCCAAATCAGCAGCGTCCGATAGGCCATGGCGCCTTTGAGCACCCGGTCCGCCTGAACCGCGAGATAGAGCGCACTGGATAGCGCCAGCACAGCGACGGAGATGCTGAATACCGTGGTGACTTGCAGCGAATTCAGATAGTCGGCTTGGCTAAACAGATCGATAAAATTGTCGGCCCAGACAAACGTCGTGCGTAGGCCAAAGGGGTCCTGCTGCAATAGCGATTGGTACAGGGCCTGCGATGCCGGCCAAATGAAGAAGATCAGGGTTATCGCAATCTGTGGCGCCAGAAGAAGATAGGGCAGCACCGGATTGCGGAATACGACGCGCTTTTCCATGTGGATCTATCGTCGACCCGCGGGCGCCAAGATTGATACTGGCGCCCGCGGCATCGGCGTTAATCGCGTTTAGTTCTGCGACTTTTCAAACTTACGCAGGATAGCGTTGCCGCGCTCGACGGCAGCGTCCAGACCCTGTTGAGCGGTTTTCTGCCCGGCCCAAATGGCCTCCAACTCTTCATAGATGACATCGCGCGTCTGGGCGAAGTTCCCAAACCGCAAACCCTTCGAATTGGCGGTCGGCGCCTTAGCGCCAAGCTGCAAGATCGGAATGTCCCGGCCCGGGTTGTCGTCGTAGAACTTCAACTTCGTCATAAGGTCATAGGCGCCCGTGGTGATCGGCACATACCCCGTATTCGCATGCCAGTAGGCCTGAACCATGGGCAGGGAGAGGAAATTGAAGAACGCGGCCACGCCCTTGTACTCTTCCGGCTTGCTTCCGGCCAAAACCCACAGGCTGGAGCCGCCGATGATGGTGTTCTGCGGCGCCCCCGCGGCATCGGGCCAATAGGGCAGATTCGCCATGCCAAATTCGAACTTGGCGCCGGCCTTGAAGCCGCCGTAACCGGCGGAGGATTCGGTGTACATACCGCACTCACCGCTGGTGAACTTTACGTTGCCCAGGTTGCGGCGGCCGCCGTAGACGAAAATCTTATCCTTCTGCCAATCCGCCAATTGCTGAATATGTTTGACCTGCAGCGGACCATTGAAGGCGAACTCGGTATCGGCACCGGCAAAGCCGTTCTCCTTGGTACCGAACGGCACGTCGTGCCAAGCCGAGAAATTCTCCAGATGGACCCAGGACTGCCAGGCCGTGCTGAAACCGCACGGATAACCGGCGGCGACGATCTTGGCGCCATACTCACCGACCTCGGGCCAGGTCTTCGGCGGCTTGTTCGGGTCCAACCCCGCCTTCTTGAAGGCCTCTTTGTTGTAAAAGATGATCGGAGTTGAGGAGTTGAACGGCATCGAGAGCATCTTGCCGTCGGTGGTCGTGTAGTAGCCCGCGACGGCGCCCAGGTAATCGCCGGTATTGAAGGGAACGCCGGCTTCCGCCATCAGCTCGTAGACCGGCTTGATCGCCCCCTTGGCGGCCATCATGGTCGCGGTGCCAACTTCGAAGACCTGCAGAATGTGCGGTTGCTTGCCGGCGCGGAACGCGGCGATACCAGCCGTCATGGTTTCGGAGTAATTCCCCTTGAAGGTAGAAATCAGCTCATATTCGCTTTGCGATCGGTTGAAGTTGGCGGTGATTTCCTCGACCCGCTCGCCCAAGGCACCGCCCATGGCGTGCCACCATTGAATCTGGGTCTTCGCCGAGGCTGTTCCCGCGGAACCGAGGACCGCCAAGGCCGAAACCGCCAGCGTGGCGGCCACCATCTTAAAATGTCGCATAGACTATCTCCCTGTCATTCGTTGACTGTTTCGCGCTTAGCCTTGCTCCGACAACGCGCGGCGCCGCTGCGATCCGTTATCGCGACGGATTGTGACGGTTATGTTACAAAGACGTTAATCCTTTTTGGGCCGCCTTGCCAACAGGTTGTATTGAGCCACGCCAGAGAAAAATGCCTGCGGCGGCGCGCAAGCTTCGGATAGCCCTGCAGGTGCATACCCCCTACAACCAGGCTATGACATGAGCACAACGAGGGTCCAATCATGACCGGACAACGCCCGAAGTTAGCCGCCATACGGAATGTGTCGCAGAGCAACCTGGCGCAAATCCGCGCCGCTTGCGCCCATATCGATACGCGCGATGGCCAGGGGATTACCTTGGCCGATCTTGCCGCAGCAGTCGGTTTGAGCCCATGGCACCTACAACGCTTGTTCAAGCGGGCCATGGGTGTTTCGCCACGCGATTATGCGGATGCCCGGCGCGCCCGACGCTTTCGAGGCGAGCTGAAGAACGGTGAATCGGTGGCCGGAGCCACCTACGGGGCCGGCTACGGCTCGTCCAGCCGGGTCTACGAGCAGGCGCAAGCGCAGTTGGGCATGACCCCGGCTTCCTATGCCAAAGGCGGCAAGGGCGCGCACATTATCTATGCCATCGTCGATTCGGTGTTGGGCCGATTGTTGGTCGCCGCCACCGCCCACGGCGTTTGCTTTCTCAGCCTGGGCGATGCGGATGCGCCGATGATCGCCGGGCTGCACGAGGAGTTTCCCAAGGCTGACTCGATCGCCCTCGACGAAGCGGCCATTGCCCCGGCGGTCGATGCGGTGCTGCGCCATTTGGCGGGCGAGACTCCGCACGTGGATTTGCCGCTGGATGTTCGCGCCACCGCCTTCCAGCGGCGTGTCTGGCAAGAACTGATTGCCATTCCGCCCGGCGAGACGCGCAGTTACTCGGAAATCGCCGAATCCTTGGGGAATCCCCGCGGGCAACGCGCCGTGGGCCGGGCTTGTGCCACCAATCCGGTCTCCGTCATCATCCCCTGTCACCGGGCCCTGCGCGAGGACGGCGGGCTCGCCGGCTATCGTTGGGGTATGCGCCGCAAACAGGCCTTGCTACAGCGAGAAGCGGAGCGCGATTACACGTAGAGATTGCACCGGTCTCCAGCCCTTGTCCCCCGCCGACTCGCCGGTATACTACATCTATGGTGGCCGAGCCTGATGATACCAATGTTTTGCGTGTGGCCGAGCGGGAGATACCACTACGCGTATCGCGGAACCCGCGCGCCCGACGGATCTCCATTAGCTTAGATGGCGGCGGCGGCGTTCATTTAGTGCTGCCCCGACGTACACCTTTACGCCACGGCCTCGAATTCGCCGAGGACAAGGCCAATTGGATTCTCAATCATCTGGATGCTCTGCCCGAGCACGTGCCGTTTGAGGATGGGGCGATCCTTCCGCTGTTGGGCGAGGAGCATGTGATTCACCACGACCCGGCGGGGCGCCGCGGCGTTTGGCGCACCAACGGGGCGATCCGGGTCTCCGGCCGGCAAGAGCATCTATCGCGGCGGGTGCACGATTTTCTGAAGGTCGAGGCGCGACGTGAAATAACCGAACGGGCCCGGCAAAAGGCGCAGATCGTCGGCCGTTCCATACAACGCCTGAGCCTGCGCGATACCACCAGCCGTTGGGGCAGTTGCAGCGCCGAGGGCAACTTGAGTTTCACCTGGCGCCTGATTCTCGCCCCCGAGACCGTGCTCGATTACGTGGTGGCACACGAAATCGCGCACCTCAAGCACATGAACCACGGCCCACGCTTTTGGGCGCTGGTCGCCAGCTTGACCGACGATGTGGCACACGCGCGCCAATGGTTGCGAAAACGCGGTGATCGGTTACTGCGCTACGGCTAACCGTTAGAAGGCACACCGGGCACCCACACGTAACCGTCCGGGTCCACCAGATAACATTCCCGCAAGCCATGCGGCTTATCGCTCGATGCGGCTAGAACACGGTCGCCGCGTGCCCGGGCCCGCGCCTCGGCCGCATCCGGATCGATGCCATAAAGGCGCAGCTCAACACCGCTGCCGCGGGTATCCGTTGCCTCAGTATGGATCAGGAAGGGCATGCGCTCACTATCCTCGCCTACATAGACATGCACGGCATGCACCATCCACTCGTGCCCGTCATGGCGCATGACCGCCAGGTCCGCATCGCTATAGACCACCTCGGCGCCCAGCACCTCTTGCTGGAAAGCAACCGACGGCGCGACATCGCGCACGATTAGATTGACGTTGAAGCCGCGTAGAGTCCGCGCGTAGGCGGGCGGTTCCATCCATGGTTCGCCCTCACGTTTCTTCATGGACGCTTTTTCATGATTTGGCGCGCGCCGCTCTTTTTTTCCGGGACCCAAGTGCCGCGATACCCAATGCACCGACAAGCGTGTCGATCTCTTCTCGAGCGTGCACATGGCTTACGGGGCCCCGGTATTCGGTGCCCTCGTTGGGCAGATCGAACAAGGTCAGACCCCGATAGAATAACTCGCGGAAAACCACGCGCTCGCCGAAGCCTTGGACCAGACGGAACTGCAACCGCGTGGCTAGTTGGTCGAGGAGACCGCTCATCTCGCGTGAATTTCGGGCATCGATGTGCGCCAACCGGTTGCGCATGACCACCCAATCGATGGCCGCGCGCCCGGCGGCGACCCGTTGTTCGCTCTGTTCCAAGACCATCTCACTGTAGGGGCTTGGCCCCTGCACTTCGCGGCGTTCCCGGTCGATGCGCGCCAGCACATCCACATCGAGGAAGCTGTCATTGAGCGGTGTGATCAGGATATCCGCATGGGCGTGCGCCAAATGCGACAAGCGTGAGGCGCTGCCTGGAGTATCGATCACCCGAAAGCGGCAGTCCGCCGCCTCGGCGAAAGCTTGGCGCAAACGGTCGCGGTCGCGGGCCAACGCCTCGTCCCGGTCGCGCATATCGGATTCGGTAATGCAGGTGTGCACCGGCATGGGGAGAGTCTTTCCACGGGTATCTCCACTGCGCTCGGCAAACGCCGCACGGTGCGCCACATAGCGCGAGAGAGTGCCCTGACGACCATCCAAATCTATGCTGGCGACTCGGTGACCCAACTTGAGCAGTGCGACCACAAGATGCATGGCGGTGGTCGACTTACCGGTCCCCCCCTTCTCGTTGCCGAGCACGACGGTCACCGGTGCCTCGCCTTTGGGCCGAGTGTCGAGGAACGTGTCACCATCCGGTTCCGGCGGCGGCAAGCCCAGCGTTGCCGCAATGGCGGCCACCTCGTCACGTACCGGCGCGGCTATCGCTCCATCAGCCCGCGCCAACGCCGTGGCGATGCGCAACAACAACGGCGCCAACGCCTCATCACCGGCCAGCGCCGCGACCGTACTCATGGCCTTGGTGCGCGCGCCCGTGGGGTCGTCCTTGATCGCATCCACATAGCCATCGAAGATGGCGACCGCCTGGTGCACCTCAACGGCGCGCAGCATTTCCACACTTTCGAGGATTTGATCCAGGGTGTGCCGTTCCGCCAGGCTGATCGGCCCGTCCGCCGCGGCCGCCAGTGCGGCACTGGCCATCGCGGCCTCTAGAAAGTCGCGATGGCGCGCCCGCTGCCCACCGGCAAACAACGGGTCCGTCAGCTTGCTTAGTAGACTCACCCCCCTCGGCCCCCACCAAGTTCTGTCCACCCGATCTTAGAGAAGAATACTAACGCGCAATGTCCGGCTGTGGAGAAGAAATTGCGTGCGGAGGCGACTAGGGGTCGTTTCGCTTGTTGGTTTTTGGCGGTTTCGGCGTCGGGGTTTCGCGCGCCGGCGCCTGTCCCAGGCTTCTGAGGATGCGCGCAATAAAGCCGCCACTCGTATCGCGATTGCCGGAGTCCGC
>JAJFGP010000161.1 GCA_021776055.1 Kiloniellaceae bacterium | reverse complement strand
GCACCGCCAGAGGCAAGCGGCCGACCATACCGAACGCAAACAACGACCGCACCATCAGTCCGTTAACTTAAATTGGTGGTGCATGCAGTCTGGAGCGAACTCGTCTCCGCCGAATTCCCTGTTTAACAGGAAATATACAGGGAATTTTCGCGAGCCACGGCCGATTGAAACTCTCACGCACAGCGTAACTCTCAGATATTCCTGTTCATTCTATCCAAATTCCCTACGCATTTGAACAAGGAATTTATTTGGCCGATCAGGGAATTTTCTCGCAATAACAGGGAACAACATCTACGGAGCAGGGAACGTTTTAGTAGCCGCGCCACAGGTTCAAATCGAGGGAGCACAGCTACTTGTGCTGAAAAAAGTCGACATTGCTTTTGATATCCGCGCCACTGTCTTAGAATCGCCCTTTAGACAGGCAATTTGGCGGCGTCGGACAATGTGTCGTAGAATGCCTCGACGAGCCGGGTTCGGGGGCCCTTCTTATGGAAGGACAGGCCTATCTTTCGCGATAGAGGCGGCCGGCCAAAGCGGATTCGCTTTAGCGGCCGGCGAAGAGAATCTTCGATATGCCGCTCCGGCACGACCGACACACCTAGGCCATGGTAAACCATCAAGGCAATGGCATCGACGGTGTCCAATTCCATTCCCTCGGTGACCGTGATGCCGAGCTCCAGCAGCTTCTCGTCGACCATACGTCCGAACCAGGTCTGGCGATTCAGCCGGATAAATGGTCGGCTTTGAAGTAAGCTCTTGGCGCTTCGTTCCTCCGCGCTCTCAGGCCCGATGACGATAAGTGGCTCGCTAATGAAATGTTCCCAGCTCAAACTCGCTGGCAATTGAACGGGTTCACTGATGATGGCCACGTCCAGTTCGCCACGATCGAGCCGCGTCACCAGCACATCGGACGTTCCCGCCGAAACCCTAAGCTGCAACTCAGGATGCCTTGACTTAAAGACGTGCAACACACTCGGCAACATGCCTGTCAGCATGGTCGGAACCGCGCCGATATGAAATGTCCCGACGAACCCTTCCGAATCGGACACGAGCTCGGCCATTTGATCGTACAAAAAGAGAATCTGGCGCGCACTGCTTAGGAGCGCGCGGCCGTGCGCATTGAGAACAGGCGGGCGCTTCGTCCGGTCGAAGAGCTGTGTGCCCATCTGCTCTTCCAACGTTTGCATCTGCGCGCTGACCGCGGATTGAGTCAGCCCAAGGGCTTTCGCGGTCGCAACGAAGGTGCCGAGCTCCGCGTAAGTGACGAGGGTTTTCAGGAAGCGGATATTCATTATGCATCTTTTCTGCATCAAAATCCTTGGGAAATCAATTTTCTAAATACACGCCCATGCGCTGTATAGCCTGGCCGAGCGCAATCACCGTCGATTATCGAGAGATGAACTGTGCGGCCAGGCTGGCGCTTGCACCTGGACTAGGTGGGATCGACTGGCCGGGCAGTCACATTTGGCGGCGCAGGCGGCTGGAGAGCGGGGGCATCGGCGAAGACGTCCTCCAGGGCCCTGGCGGCGGACAATGCAAATGCGTCGCTACCTCTGGGACCGACGATCTGAATACTGGACGGAAGATGCCCAATGTGCCCGCATGGCAGAGCGACAGCCGGATGGGCCGCTAGAGAAATGCCGTAGGTCAGTGCAAACCAGTGAAAATAGGAACTCAGTTTTTCACCGTTGATCTCATCGACGAAGAGCCGATCGGCCGGAAATGGCTGGACAGGAACCGTTGGGCAAATCAGTAGATCGAAATCCTCGAAAAGCGCCACGAACGAGCGGTAGATCTTCGTTGCCTCGACCTCTGCCCAGGCGATGTCGCTTAGGCTCAGTTTCAGCCCCTCTTCCACGTTGATACGCGTGTTTCGTTCCAGCTTATCCTTATCGGCATCATAGAAGCGCTTATACGACGCAACGAAGGTTACGGCGCGTAGGATCCGAAATGCCTCATGGGCATTAGTCATGTCCGGATCGCAAAACTCGGCGCTCCGGAACAGCCCGGATAGAGCAGTCGATTTTTGTTGAAAAGACTCGGCTATCACCGTGTCGACCGGAGCAAAACCTAGGTCGGTGGAGAACGCCACTTTTAGAGTCGATAGATCTACCGGCTCCATCTTCCCGGCGCCAGATGCGTGCGGATTGCTGAGTGGGTCGCCCGGTGAGTGCCCTGTGAGTACCGACATAAGAAGAGCCGTATCATCCACGGTCCGGCCCATGGGTCCTTGTATGGGTAAGGACGACCAGCCCTGTGCGCGGTCGGTGAAGCCGACGACGCCTGGAGAAGGTCTAAACCCGACGACCCCGCAAAAGGCGGCTGGGATGCGCAGGCTGCCGCCCAAGTCCGATCCGTTTGCCAGGGGAACCATGTGACTCGACAACGCCGCCGCCGCGCCGCCGGAGGAGCCGCCACAGGTCAGCTGGGGGTCATAGGGGTTGCGGGTTGGTCCGAACAAATCATTCGTGGTATTCGCACCGGCGCCGAATTCCGGCGTATTGGTCTTCCCGATGACGATGGCACCGGCGGCCTTGATACGCCGTACCACATCGTCGTCGTCGTCCGGTACATGGTCGGCAAAAAACTTTGATCCGAAGGTTGTTCTCAGCCCCTTAGTCGCGCTCAAGTCCTTGATCGCCAGGGGCAAGCCGTGCAAGGGGCCAAGAGGCTCTCCCTTGAGTACGGCGGCCTCTGCTTGAACCGCTGCCTCCATCGCGCGATCGAAGTCTGTCGTCACGATGGCGTTGAGCGAAACGTTCACACTTTCGATTCGCTCAATGCAGGCTTGGCACAGGTCCTTGGGGGAAACGGTTTTCTCACCTATAAGCCGCCGCGCTTCAACGGCGCTCAGATCTGTCAGGGACGACATATTGGACCCACCAGCTCTGGGTGCCACGTCGTCAAGCCAACGCTCCGGTTCTATCGGCAGATTTGGGCGCCGGCGCAAGGTTATCAGCAGGCTTCTTACCGCCGCGATGAGGTAGCAGAATCGCATTCAGGAGAAGCTTCGTGTATGGGTGCTGTGGTCGGTCGAATATATCGGTCGCCTTTGCCTCCTCGACTTTCTCGCCTTGATACATGACCGCCACCTTTGTCGACATATGCTCAACCACGGCAAGGTTGTGGCTGATGAGAAGATATGTCAGGTCAAATTCCCTTTTCAACTCATCCAGCAGATTGAGGATCTGCGCTTGAACCGACACATCGAGCGCGGACGTCGGCTCGTCGCACACCAAGATCCGCGGCTTCAGAATCAGCGCGCGGGCAATGGCTACTCTTTGCCTTTGCCCGCCTGAAAGCTGGACCGGATAGCGGCTATGGAGGCGTTGCGGCAAGCCGACGGCTTCCATCAACCGGATGGCTTCCTTTCGCCGCGAAGCCCGGTCCCCAATCCCATGAACACGCAATGGCGCAGAGATGATTGTTTCTATGCATTGACGAGGATTGAGACTCGAATAGGGATTCTGAAAAACGGGCTGAATTAGCTTCGCCAAGTTCAGCCTGGAGTATTCGGATACATTTCGCCCTTCCAACAGAATGGATCCTTCCGTGGGATCCAGAAGCCCGAGGACCAACTGAGAAAGCGTGGTCTTGCCGGAACCGGACTCGCCGACGATTCCGACGACGTCGCCCTTGTCGACGGAAAGCGAAACGTCTCTCACAGCATGAACATAGTGCCGTCCGGTCAACGGGCCGCCGACTGTAAATGTCTTGCTGACCCCTTTGATGGCAAGGATGTGCTCAGGCATGATTTTTCATGGCTACGTCAGCACTATTTTGGGGCAGCAACACACAGCGAAACTTGTGGCCTCCGGAAAGCTCCCGCATGGCGATGCCGGCGTTCTTGCAGACATCTTGCGCATGATCGCACCGTCTACGAAACGCACAACCCTGGTCGCCGCTTGTGATGAGAGGGACGACACCCGGGATTGATCGCAGTTTTCCGCCGTGCCGCGAACTCCCCGGTACGGGAATGCAATCAAGCAAGGCCGCTGTATAGGGATGCATCGGCCGTTCGAGCAGGTCATCGGTAGAGGCCTGTTCGACGATCTCACCCGCATACATCACCGAAACCCGGTCAGCAAAGTGCGCGACCACGCCCAGATCATGCGTAATAAGGATCATGGCCATGTGGAATTCGCGCTGCAGGGAACGCAGCAAATCCAGAATCTGAGATTGGGTCGTGACGTCAAGTGCCGTTGTCGGTTCATCTGCAATGATCAGGGCGGGCCCGCACATCAATGCCATCGCGATCATGACCCGCTGGCGAAGGCCGCCGGACAGTTGGTGCGGATATTGGCAAAGGCGTAGGGCCGGATCAGGGATGTTGACTTTGTCGAGCAGGAACAGAGCACGTTCGCGCGCCTCGCGCTTCGATGCGTTCTTGTGCCGAAGGTATACCTCCATCAACTGGTTCCCGACCGTGTAGACCGGGTTGAGGGACGTCATCGGATCCTGAAACACCATTCCAATCTCTGCGCCACGAAGGCGTCCTATCTCGCCGGCGCTCTTGCCCGCCAGATCTTCGCCCAGAAACCTTAGGCGCTCGACAGATCGGCGGGCCTGGCGTGGAAGCAAATCCATGATCGCTAATGCGGTCATGGATTTTCCGGAACCCGATTCACCGACCAAAGACAAGGTTTCACCCGGGTGAAGATCGAATGATACATCCCGCACCGGACGCAAAGTCGCGCTAGCCGTCGGAATCTCGACGCTCAAGCCCCGCACCTCCAGGACCGGGTTCAATTCTTCATCTCCGGCGCAGTGAGATCGCGGATACCATCTCCGAGCAGGTTAATACCTAACACCAAAAGAAAAATCGCCACGCCCGGAATGGTGATGAGCCAGGGATCGAAAAACACGAACTCCTTCGCCTCCGCAATCATCAAACCCCAGGACGGCAGAGGCGGTTGGACGCCGAGACCAAGGAACGACAAAGCGGATTCGAGCAAAATCGCCTGCGCCATTTCCAGCGTCGCTATAACAGTCAGCTGATTCATTAGGTTCGGAATGATTTCGCGCAGAATGATTTGCGAATCCGGACAGCCGGTACACCGCGCTGCTGTGACAAAATCCTCGCCACGCAGTCGCTTTGTTGCCGCGCGTATGACAACCGCGAAACGGTCCCACAGAAAAAGACCAAGAACGAGCACGATAACCTCAAGTGAGCTGCCAACGAAGGAAACAACCGCCAGGGCAACCAGCACCACAGGCATGCTGAGACGCACGGTTATGATGTACATGATCACGGCATCGATTTTGCCGCCGAAGTATCCCGCGATGACGCCAAGGGTGCTGCCGATTAGGCCGGAAATAACCATGACGAACAGGCCAATAAGAAGAGATATCCGCGAGCCATGGATGATTCGACTCAAGTAATCCCGCCCAAACTTATCCGTCCCAAAAGGATGGGCCCAGGTCCCCTCGAGATGCCAGAAAGGAGGTATCAGGCGCTGATCGAGATTCTGCAAATAGGGGTCCTGCGCTGTAAGAATTGGCGCAAGCATTGCAATCGATGCCACGAGAGCGACGAGAGCGAGCCCGGTCATGAAGCCAATATTCTTCAAGCTCCGGCGGCGAAAGGCCTGCCCCGCGCTCTCGATGAGGAGGTCGTTCTCCGCTGGTAGGTCAGTGGCCATGGCGCAGACGCGGGTCAATCGCGGCGTTCAACAGATCGGCACAGAGCGTAAGACCGACATAGATCACGGAAATGACCAGAACCAGGGCCTGTACGACCGGATAATCCGACCGCGATATTGATTCCCAAGCCAGCGCGCCCAAGCCTTTAATGGCAAAGACCTGCTCGATAATCACCGAGCCGCCGAGCATAAAGCCAAGTTGAACAGCGGCGAGCGACACCACCGGAATGATGGCGTTCCGAAGCGCGTGCTTGAAGAGGACACTCGAGGTACTCAATCCCTTGGCGCGCGCGGTACGGATATAGTCCGACGCCAGGACATCCATCATTTCCGCACGGATCAGACGCATGAACGCGGGAGTTGCGTAGTAGCCGAGTGCGACTGCCGGCAGAATAAAATGCGCAAAGGACGAGTTACCGGAAATGGGGAGCCAGCGAAGCGTCAATCCAAACAAGATAATCAGGAGAATGGCGAACCAGAAATTCGGCAAGGCCTGACCGAAGAGCGAGATGGTCAACGCGGCCTTGTCGACAAAGGTATTCGGCCGCAGAGCCGCAAGAACGCCCAGAGGGATTGACAAGCAGATCGCAAACCCCAGGGCCATGACCCCAAGCGCCATGGTAATCGGCAGGCGATCCCAGATCATTTCGGCAACGTCGGTGTTGAAATATATGGACTTCCCGAAATCGCCGGTTACCGCCTTGCCCAACCAACTCAGGAACTGCTCGCCGATCGGCCGATCGAAACCGTATTCCTGACTTAGTCGCTGAATGACCTCATCTGTTGCGTTTTCACCAGCCAGGGCACGAACCGGGTCACCGGAAAGATAAAGTAACCCGAACGCAATAGCAGAGACGGTGATAGCCACTAGCGCCGCCAACAACACACGCCTCAAAGCGAAAGCGGCCATCACCACCCCTGAATTTGCCGGCAAGCAAAATTGTGAACTCTAGCCCTCTATCGTATCAATTATTTCCAGGCCGCACGATACAAATGAGGAAATTCATCAGCTTGTGGCGGCAATTTCAAGTCGCTCGAGAACGCCAGATAGTTGACATAGGAGAACATCGGCAGGGCATAGGCTTGGTCCGCGATGCGGTCCAATGCCTTTTTGTATAACTGCTTCCGTTCATCTCCATTGACCGAGGCATCAGCCTTCTCGATCCAGGTCTGAACGTCCTTGTCCTGCGCGTAGTCCGTCTTGCCACCTTTGAAGAAGCGGCTGGTGAGTGCGGAAACATCGCTAATTCCATAGGACCCCCAGTTCATGTGCGCGGCCTGTATCTCACCCGCCTGCAGTTTCTTGAAGAGGGCCGGAAATTGTAGGAAACGTAAGTTGGCCTGAACACCCACGGCGCGGAGGTAGTTCACAACGGCTTCGGTGTAAGGCCGGTTGCTAAACGCGTAGATGTCAAACTCGAACCCCTTGGGATACCCAGCTTCGGCAAGCAACTTCTTGGCCTTATCCGGGCTGTATTCGTATTTGACCGCTCCCTCGTCCGTACAGCCGAATTGAAGCGGGAAGCACAGGGTATGAACGCTGCGCGAGCCACCACCAACGAGTTTTTTGGACATCGATTCACGATCGATCGCATGAGATATCGCGCGACGGACTGCGACCTTCTGGAACGGGGACCCGCCTGCCCGGCCAGAGGAATCGAATAATATAAATCCGACACGCATCGTCTCATTGGCTTGGACGGTCACATTCCCGACATCTCCCAGCTTGCTCGCCTGGTCCTCCGGAACCCGCCACATCCAATCGATACCACCAGAAAGCAACTCGGCGACCTGGGTATTCGAGTCCGGAATGGTCCGCTGTACGATCTTACCGATGCTCGGCTTACCCTTTGGCGATCCATCCCAGTACGCATCGTTCTTCTCAAAGGTGATGCTTCGACCAGGCTCCGAGTCCGTGACCCGATAGGGTCCGGTGCCAATCGGTTTCGTGCTGAATCCCTCCTTACCCACCGAGGCAAGGTATTCGTTCGGGTACATAGGAATTGGGCCCGCCAGATACTCCACCGCCGCGGGAAACGGCTCCTTCAAATTGATGCGAACCTTATAGTCACCGATCTTGGCCGCACTATCGATCCAGGACGTGTTGTTACCCGTGACGATCGGATTGTCCGGATCCGTGATGTACTTGATGGTGGCGACAACGTCGTCCGCATTGAACGGCTCGCCATTCTGGAAGGTGACTCCCCTCCTCAAGACCAACTCGAGCGTCTTGTCGTCGGTGAATTCCCACTCTGTGGCCAAGGCCGGCTTGTATTCGAAAGTATCGGGATCACGGTAGATCAAACCATCGAACACTAAGTGCTGGACGATGTTGATTTCTGGCGACGCGCTGTTAAAGCGATCCAGCGTTGTAAGCTCGGATTTCCAAGCAATGTTAAGAGTGTTGTCGCCGGACGCAGCCATCGCGCTCGTCGCCAGCACAAAGGAAGCAGCGGCGCCGTATACCAGCTTTCTCATATCAGTCCTCCCAAGGATGTATTTTTCTTTTTACGTTCGCAGATTCAGCGCGAGATGATCGTCGACCAAACACACATGTTCTTGGTTCTTTTAGCCCGATCCAGAAACCTTCTCACAACAGTGTATGCCTGAGCGAACTAGCGGAAAAGTGAATAATATTTGTATTTAATATCGATTTTCTTTGATTTAATAAAACCCACGCAACCTCAATGCCATGCCGCGATGTTGTAGACGGGCGGATTGAACATTGAATCCTCGTCTTCACGCAATTCCATTTTTTCTGGTTTTAACAACAAGAATTAGTTGCTTTTCTTATTTTACCTCAACAACTACCCTTCACGGCTGCGGCGCGTTTTCCTTATCCCATAGGAGCTAGGGAGGAAGGACCGGCGGTTAAGGAGAGTCTCGATGGGATGCCCACGATGAGCGCCCTCAATGTATCGGTTTGGCGTGGTGCGGCGGATGGCCGTTTCGAGACCTTCGAGGTACCGCATAGCACGAATCAGACCGTGCTCGACGTCGTCACCTATATCCAACGCCTGCTCGATTCGACCCTCTCCTATCGTTTCGCCTGCCGGGTCGGCATGTGCGGCTCTTGCGCCATGACGGTCAATGGTCGGCCGCGATGGACCTGCCGCACCCACGTCACGAAGGTCGCGCCAGATCTAAGACTAGAAATCGCGCCACTCAAGAATTTGCCGGTCATCAAGGACCTGACCGTCGATATGAGTGATTTCTTCACGAAATGGCAGCGCGCAAAGGGCCGTTTCGCGCCGACCAAGACGCGAAGCGACCCGGTTGAGAAAATCATCCCGGATAGCCAGGCACGGCAAGCTGCCGATGCCGGCATCGAATGTATCAATTGCGCGGTCTGTTACGCGGCCTGCGACGTGGTGACGTGGAACCCAGACTACCTGGGCCCTGCCGCGCTCAACCGGGCCTGGACGCTGCAAAACGACACACGCGACGGTGACCAAAGGCAGCGCCTGCGCGCGGTGGCGGGCGATGCCGGATGCCACGCTTGCCATACACATCAGAGTTGCCAGGAACACTGCCCAAAAAATCTGAACCCGACCGCGTCCATCGCCGGCCTGAAGGCGGCGGCGTTCCGCGCAGCCTTGACGGGAAAGCTCTAATGTCCGGGACGTGGGCTTACATTGCCCAACGCACTAGCGCCATGATCATGGCACCGCTGGTGATCCTCCATCTGGTCGTCATCGTCTATGCCGTGCGCAGCGGCCTGACAGCGGAGGCGATTCTAGGCAGGACCCAAGGCAGTCTCTTTTGGGGTTTGGCCTATGGGCTCTTTGTCCTGGCGGCGGCGGTTCATGCCGCCACCGGGGTGAGGGTCGTCATTTCAGAAGTCACCCGTTGGCGAGGGCGGAGCTTGAATCTCGCAGTGAGCGCTTTCGGGCTTGTCTTACTCGTACTGGGAGGCCGTGCGGTGGCGGCGGTTGTCCTGTGATCCGGCCGCACCGCAACCATGCGGGCTATTGGGCCTTTCTTCTGCACCGATTTTCCGGTCTGGGGCTGGCCGTGTTCCTGCCGGCGCACTTCCTGGTCCTCGGTCTCGCGATTGAAGACGCGAGCAAGCTGGACAGTTTCCTCGTCTGGACCGAAGGCCTTCCCGTCAAGGCCGCGGAGATGGGCCTGGTCTTCCTGCTTGCGATCCATCTGCTTGGCGGTCTGCGCCTGCTGATGATCGAGTTTCTGCCTTGGCGGGATTGGCAGAAGACTCTGATCGTGTTTGCAGGCGGCGCCTCGGTCGTCATCGCCTTCACATTCATCGTCAACGCGTTCTGAGCCGATGCTCGAGCGCTCGACCACCGATATTCTGATCCTGGGCAGCGGCGGTGCCGGCCTATTCGCCGCGCTGCATGCCTTCAACGCGGATCCGGACTTACAAATCACCGTCGCGGTCAAGGGCCTGCTGGGCAAGTGCGGGTGCACGCGCATGGTCCAGGGTGGCTACAACGCCGCGCTCATGCCCGGCGACTCCGTGGAACGGCATTTCATGGACACCATCGCCGGCGGCAAGTGGCTGCCACGGCAGGACTTGGCCTGGCGTCTGGTCGAAGGCGCGGTCGAACGCATTCGAGAACTGGAAAATGAGCTCGGCTGCTTCTTCGACCGTAATGCCGACGGCACGCTGCACAACAAGGCCTTTGCGGGCCAGAGCTTCGACCGCACCATCCACAAGGGCGATCTAACCGGGATCGAGATTACCAACCGGCTGATGGAGCAGGTCTGGGACCGGCCAATTCAACGCCTGGAAGAACACCGGGCGATTGCACTGATCCCCACGCCCACGGGGGACGCTTTGTCGGGCGTTCTCATGATCGATATGCGCAGCGGCAATTTTCGCTTCGTGCAGGCCAAGACCGTGCTGCTCGCCACCGGCGGCGGGCCGACCATGTACCGCTATCACACACCCTCCGGCGACAAGTCTTGTGACGGCATGGCCATGGCTCTCAGGGCTGGGCTGCACCTACGCGACATGGAGATGGTGCAATTCCATCCCACGGGCCTGCTGGCCGGTCCAAGCACGCATATGACTGGAACCGTGCTCGAAGAGGGTCTGCGCGGGGCCGGGGGATACCTACTGGACGGCGCGGGTAAGCGTTTCATGTACGACTACGACGAACGCGGCGAACGTGCCACGCGCGACATCGTGAGCCGTGCCATCTTCGCCGAGATGCGCGCCGGCAACACGACGCCCCACGGTGGGGTCTATATCGAAATGAAGCACCTGGGGGTTGACGACGTACGGCGGCGGTTCAAGGGCATGGTCGAACGTTGCGCCGATTGCGGCTTCGATCTAGCGGGCGGCCGGGTCGAGGTGGTGCCCACCGCGCACTACATGATGGGCGGCGTTATCTTCGAGCCGGACTGCACGACTTCCCTGCCCGGACTCTATCTGGCTGGCGAGGATTCGGGCGGTGTGCATGGTGCAAACCGCTTGGGCGGCAATGGCGTCGCCAATTCCACCGTGTTCGGCGGCATCGCGGGCGAAACCATGGCCGCACACGCGAGACAAGACCTCGCCTTCCGCGAACCCGACGAATCCTCAATCGAGTTCGAGACCGCTCGTGCGCGTTATCCCTTCACCAAGCCGTCAGGCGATTTGAACGCCTTGCGCGAGAGGCTTCTCGATCTGATGTGGAATCAAGTCGGCGTGCTGCGCGATTCCACGGGCTTGGAGCAAGGCATCGCTGATCTAGACGATTTGAAGTGCGAGTTAATGGAAACCGGCTTGGCCGATGGCGGTCAGGTTTTCAACCTGACCTGGCACGATTGGCTAAATCTACAGAGCCAAATCGATGTGAGCCAGGCTATCGCCCGGGCGGCGTTGCAACGCGAGAACTCACGCGGTGCGCATTTCCGCGAGGACTTCCCCGAGGAGGGCGACCTGGCGGCATCGACGTACACCGTCGTCCGTATGGCCGGCGACTCCCTCGAACTAACGGTTGAGCCAGTCGACTTCTCCATCGTGAAACCGGGCAGTTCCTTGATCGATGGCGAGGCAGGGATGCCAGCCGTCGCCGCAAAATAGGGAGAGACCGAACCCATGATCGCCATCGATATCATCCAACGAGCCGCCGAGGACCTCATGGCCAAAGCGGCCATCGAGATTCCCGACGACTATCTCGCTGGCGTCGAGGACATGGCAAACACAGAGAGAGGAGATCTCTCCGCCTTCGTGCTGCGCGCGATGTTAGAGAATTACGTGGCCGCCAAGGAGGACCGCCGGGCCATGTGCGCCGATACGGGTGTGCCGCGCTGGTATGTTAAGATCGGCAACGACGCGCGGATGGAAGGTGGCCCCGTAGCGCTCGAGTCCACTTTGCGCCGCGCGACTGCCAAGGCAACCCACGACGTCCCGCTACGCCCTAACCGGGTCCACCCTTTGTGGCGTACGGACCACAACAACAACGTCGGTATCAATGCCCCCGAAATCGAATACAGCTTCGAACCGGACGCGAACTGGATTGACGTTACGGCGGTACATAAGGGCGGTCTGTTCGGCACCGACTATCGCATGCTGTTTCCCGGCGATGGCGTCGAGGGGATAAAGCGTTTTTTCCTGGATACCCTCGTCGCTTTCGGAAAGCGGGGTTTAGCCTGTCAGCCAGCCATTGTCGGCATCGGGCTTGGCGGCTCCAAGGACACTTGCATGACTCTGGGCAAGCAAGCCGCTTGCCTGCGCGTTGTGGGGAACCGAAACCCTGACCCGAAGATCGCGGCGCTGGAAGAAGAACTCAAGGAACTGGGCAACTCCATCGGCATGGGCGCTATGGGATTTGTCGGCTCCTCCATGGTGGTGGATTGCCATATCGAAGCCGGCTACACGCACACCGGCGGCATGCCGATGTCCGTTCACTGTTTCTGCCTCTCTTCGCGCCGTGCGGTAGCACGCATCCATGCCGACGGCCGGGTCGAAACTCGTACCGACCCGCAATGGTTCACCCCCTACATGCGACGGGAGACCGTGGAATGGGAAAGCCCGGAGACAAGCTTAAAAAAGTCCGGTTGACCACGCCGGTCTCGGCGGAAGCGATCGCCAAGTTGGAGATTGGCAGTGTGGTCACGCTGGACGGCTGCATCTACACCGGACGTGAGGGGGTCTATAAACGGATTCTCGACGACGGTACAACGCCGCCCGTCGACCTTGCCGCGCTGAGCAATGTCAATTTCCACTGCTCCCCAGCCGCGGCCGTGCGGGACGACGGCTCCTACAGGGTCGGTGCGGTTACCGCCACCGCTAGCTTCCGTTTTGCCAAATGGCTGCCCAGGTGGTTCGAAGTCTCAGGTGCGCGCGTCATCATCGGCAAGGGCGGCATGAGTGCCGAGGACTATAAAAACATCTTCGTGCCCGCCGGGGCGGTCTATCTCACCACGGTTGGTTACGGCACCGGCGCGCTTCTGGGTCGTGGGATCAAACATGTCAAAGCGGCGCATTGGCTAGACGACCTGGGCATCGCCCAGGCCATGTGGGTCTTCGAGGTCGAGAACTTCGGTCCCTTCCTGGTCGAAAGCGATCTCCAAGGCAACAGCCTCTTCGAGCAAGCCAACGCCCAGATCGCCACCGGCCTAAAAGCGCTTTACGCCGGCACGCGGCCGGCAATCCTCAGCCGGTACGGGGAAACCGATGAGCGAAGCGATGAACTCATTTAGCCGCCTCCCTGAAGCGCCCGTTCAGCCTCCGTCAGGACGTGGGATCAACCGGGGAGCCGATACCAGCCATGACAGGTGAAACTTTGATAACCGGCGTGATCGGGTCCGACACCCACATTGTCGGCAACCGAATTCTAAGCATGGCTCTGGAGAAAGCCGGTTTCTCGGTGATTGCGCTGGGCGCACTCACACCAGCCGACGATTTCATCAAGGCCGCCATTGAGACGGACGCGGATGCGATCCTCGTCTCCTCGCTCTACGGGCAAGGCGAGCTCGATTGTCAGGGGTTTCGGGACCTCTGTATCGAAGCCGGGTTGAACGAAATTCTTCTCTATGTGGGCGGAAATCTCGTTGTTGGAAAACATCCTTGGCCGGGTGTCGAGCGTCGGTTCCTGGACATGGGGTTCGACCGCGCGTTCCCGCCAGCCACACGTACCGACGATGTCGTCGAGGCACTGACCCGCGATTTCGAAGCCCGCCGTGGCCGTGCGGGGAAAGCGGAGCCATGAGCACGTCCTACGCTCTGCTCGTGGATTTTGGCAGCACTTACACGAAGTTACGCGCCGTTGACCTTGAGGTATGCCGCATCGTAGCGTCTGCTCAGGCGCCTTCTACAGTGGATTCCGACATTTCTACGGGTCTCGCGCTCGGACTGCGGAGGCTGGAAGAGCAATTCGGCACCCTTCCGAATTTCAAGCATAGATTGGCATCTAGCAGCGCCGCCGGCGGTCTACGAATGATCGCCGCCGGCTTGGTTCGCGACCTCACGACCGAAGCCGCGCGCCGCGCCGCCCTGGGTGCCGGCGCAAAGTTGACCGAGACGTTTTCGCACCGCCTCATTGCCGACGACGTGCGCCGAATCGTCGACAGCGCCCCGGATATCATTTTGCTTGCCGGCGGCACGGATGGCGGGAACAGCGATGTCATTCTTGAAAATGCCCGAGCATTGGCGATGAGCGACATTGGTTGCCCCGTGATACTGGCCGGAAATCGAGTCGCGAGGGACGAGGCGCAAGATATCCTGACAACCCAAGGTAAAACTGTCGTGGCGACAGAGAATGTCATGCCAGAGATGAATGTTCTCAACATCGAGCCGGCAAGAGAGGCGATCCGATCGGTCTTCCTCGATCACATCGTGCGCGCCAAGGGTATCGACCGTGTTCAAGGCATGCTGGATGAAGTGTTGATGCCCACACCCGCGGCCGTTCTGTCCGGTGGCCGGCTTCTTGCGGAGGGGTACCGCGGCAAAGACGGGTTCGGTGACCTTGTCCTAGTGGATGTGGGCGGCGCCACTACTGATGTGCACTCCATCGCCCACGGCGCACCGACCCGGGACGGAGTCATCGTTCAAGGCCTTCCGGAACCCTACGACAAGCGAACGGTCGAGGGCGATTTAGGTTTGCGGCACAACGTGGCAACGATCGTCGAACAGTGCGGCGCGGAGGCTATCGCTCACAGCGCGGGCAGTACTGTGCAGGAGGTAGGACGGGTTCTCACTGCCTTTCAGGAAAACGCAGAGCGCGTGCCAACGACAGCAAGCGAGCGCGCCGTCGATGACGCCCTCGCCAGCGCGGCAGTGACATCGGCGGCGGCGCGACACGCCGGCTCAATCGAGACCATATATACGGCGAACGGCGCGGCCTCCGTACAGCGGGGCAAGGATCTGAGCGAGATAGGGGTGCTTGTCGGCACGGGTGGTGTATTCGTGCACAGCCGCAACCCGGCTGGAATCCTACGCGCCGCGCTGGCCAGTTCAACCCGGCCAGACTCGCTTTTGCCCCGAAATCCGACCCTTTTGCTCGACCAAGCTTACCTTCTCTACGCCTGCGGCCTGTTAAGCACCAAGGCCCCCGAGGCCGCGCTTGAGCTCGGCCTACGGTCTTTGACGCATTTGAACAATGAGAGCACCCATGGACACAACCCTGCCGCCTGACCGAAGTACCACCCCGCTCTCGGCGGCACAAATTCCCGAGGACGAGTTCCGTGTGATGCGGCGCGAGAACCTTGCGCGCTGGCCGACCGGAGCGGAGGTAGACATCGACGAGGCGGTGGCGTTCCACAAGTCCATGCCCCCACATAAACAGCTGGCGTGGGTTATGAGACAGGCGGTAGCGCAAAAGAAGTGCCTGACACAGCCGCGCGGCGGCGTTGCAACGATCGAGATGCAAAAAGACCTGATGCGCGTCCTCGATCAGGATGGCCTAGCCGATATTCTACCGACAACCACCGACAGCTATACCCGTAACGAACAGTTCTCTGCGGCACAAAAGGGTCTCGAAGAATCCCAGAAAGCAGGCCGCTCAATGCTGAACGGCTATCCCATGGTGAACTATGGCGTGCGACGCAGCCGCGAGTTGATCGAGTGCGTCGATAAACCGGCCATCGTGCTCTCCGGCACGGCACACCCGAAACTAACCGCGGAAATCGGGCTCGCAGCCGGTTTCTCGGGCTATCTCGGTTCGGCGATCGCCTATACCGTCTCCTACACGAAGGACCTCTCGATCGAGCTTGGCATCCGCAACCATCAATACCTGGACCGCCTGGCCGCCCTATACGCGGAGAAGGGTGTCGAATTGCACCGGCGTCATCCAGGATTCCTCACCGGCACAAATATTCCGCCTTCAATCGCCATTGTGACCTGCGTTCTAGATGCCTTACTGGCGGCCAACCAAGGCGTTAGACACTATGGACTGGAGCTCGGCCAAACGCTCCACATGGTCCAAGATGCGGCCGCCATCCAGGTCTGCCGGGAGTTGTGCCAGGAGTATCTGGTTGCGCAAGGATTCAACAATGTATTCACACCCGTGACCTCGTTGCATTGGATGGGCGCCTGGCCTCAAGACGAGGCACAGTGCGCGGCGCTCGTGTGTTACGGCGGAACCCTAGCCGCAGTCGGTGGCGCCGCCAACGTCACCACCAAGAGCACCCACGAGGCCATCGGGATTCCGACGGCCAAGGTAAACGCCGAAGGTTTGCGCATGACCCGCATGGCGGTCTACCTCGCGCGTCACATTCGACTTGACGGCTTCGATGAATTCGAGCGTGAGAAGGAACTGATCCGACGGGAAGTGCGCCCTATCGTCAACAAAACGCTGGAAATGGGTGACGGCGATGTCGCAATTGGCGCCGTGCGCGCTTTCGAAGCCGGTGTGATCGACATCCCCTGGTCGCCGAACCGCCATGTCAGAGGCAAAGTCATGCCGGCACGAGACGCGGACGGCTATTTGCGCTATTTCGAGAAAGGCGACATGCCGATCCCGGACGATGTGATGGATTTCCACACGGAGAGCCTGCGCCGCCGGGCAGAACAAGAGAATGTACCCTTAAGCCTTGATCTAGCGGTACAGAGCGTTTTCGACATCGCCGAGCCGCTGAAGCGGCTGCAACCCTCTCCCCTCGTAGTCTGATCCCCCCTTGCTCGAAAGAGAAAAGGTCGCGACATGCAAAAATTCATCGACGAAGATAAACAGAAATTCACAGAGATAGATTTTCTTCCCGGCTCGAGCCTAGCGCCCCTCGCGGAACCTGTTCCAGGAGGATCCATACACAGGCTCAACATGAAGGCGGGTTCTGTTATCCCTCCACACAGCCACCCGGCCGACGAATATGTCTACGTCCTTTCAGGAACCTTGAAAACGGGCGACCGAGTATGCAAGGAAGGCACCTTTTGGGTGACCCCGGCGCATGTGCAACAGGGGCCCCACATGGCCGTAACCGATGTTGAGATCATCACGATACGAATAGGAGAAATGGGAGAGTTTGAAACGCATTCCGGAGCCAAGTGATAGTTCTAGGATGAAGGCCAGTGACCTGAGCCCCATCTTCCCTCCATTCAGAAGTAGAGGCCGTTCTGGTTTTGGCCCATTTGGGCCGGGTGCGCAATGGGGCGGTGAGTGGAGCCCTCATGGCGCTCAGGCGATCCGCCCCATTGCCTGGCAAACGCGAT
>JAJFGP010000017.1 GCA_021776055.1 Kiloniellaceae bacterium | reverse complement strand
TCCATCGCCGCCCCCTCCCCGGCCACGACCTCGGCCGGTGGACGGCCGCTCGCGCCGCCCTTGATCATGCGCGCCAGCCACCAGGACAGCAGCTCCATGCCGGTGCGGAAGGATGTGCCGTCCCGGTCCTTCGCCAGCCGGTCGCCGAATGCATGCAGCCGGGCAACATCAAGATGCGGTAGATCGCCGACGACCCGAATCAGATCCTGATAAAGGTCCAGGCCGCCACCGCCCGCCAGGTCCAGGGCCCGGCCGATACTGCCTTCGGCTAGCCGGGCCAGCGCGGCCCTGTCGTCCGGCGGGACATCGGGCGCCTGGGTCGCCAGCAGTTCGGCCACCACGGCCTCCGCCAAGGGAGACAGCGGCAGATGGCAACACCGCGACCGGATGGTTGCCGGTATAGTGCCCGGTGCATGGCAGACGAGCAGCAGCAGGGCATTCGCCGGCGGCTCTTCCAACACCTTCAGCAGGGCGTTCGCCGCGTTTCGATTAAGCTCATCGACCGGATCGACGACGACGACCCGCCAGCCGCCTTCGCTGGCCGTCATATGCAAGAAATTACCGAGCGCGCGAACTTCGCGAATCGGTATCTCGCTGAGCGGCTTGCCGGTCTTCTCATCGACGCCACGGGTCAGGACGCGCAGATCCGCATGCCCGCCCGAGGCCACCCGGTGAAAGACCGGATGTGCCGGATCCAGATGCAAGGAGGTGGGCGTTGGTTCGGTCCCAAACAAGCTCGGTCCTTGCGTGCCACCGTTGGCAAGAACGAAACGGGCGCACCGATAGGCCAACGTCGCCTTGCCGATGCCGCGCGGGCCGGTGATCAGCCAGGCGTGCGGCAGTCGGCCCGACCGAAAAGCCCGGACCAGCGTTTCTTCCGCCGCGTTGTGACCGAGAAGGTCCGGATTGGCCCGCGGCGCGAGGCTTGCTTCTTCTCCGACACTCACAAAGCAACTCCCAACGACTGTGTGACGACGGTCCGGACGCGCGCATGGACTTCGTCGATGCTGCCTGAGGCGTCGACGACCTTGCAGCGTTGCGGCTCGCGCTGTGCAATCTCGTGAAAGCCCGCATACAGGCGCTCGTGGAAGGCTCGCCCCAAGTCCTCGTAGCGAGTGTCGCCGTCCCGGCGGGCGGCGGCCCGCTGCAAGCCGACGTCAACGGGTACGTCGAGTATCAGTGTCAGGTCCGGGTGCGAGTCGCCAACCACCAGGGCATAAAGCGCCTCGATCGGTTCCCGGCCCAATTGGTGGCCGTACCCTTGATAGGCCATGGTCGAATCCGCGAAACGATCCGAAATCACCCAGGTGCCGGCGGCGAGTTGTGGGTGAATGAGACTGCGAAGGTGCTCGCGCCGGGCGGCGAAATGTAGCAATGCCTCGGTCATCGCATCCCACCGTGCGGCGGCGCCGCGCACCAGCAGACCGCGAATCTCCTCGCCGCCGGGGGTGCCGCCCGGTTCGCGAGTCAGACACACGGAAACGCCGCTGTGCGATAAGACGTCGGCCAGCAATTTGACTTGCGTCGATTTTCCCGCGCCCTCGCCCCCCTCGAAGGTGATGAATTTTCCCGGGGCCAAGGGTTATACCAGGGAGTGCTGGCAATGGGCGATCATTGCGCGCCGAATACGAGGAATCGCAGGCCCGCCGTGATGCGGCCAATCGGGCCCAGCCGGGCCACTGCGTCAGCGGCTTGCAGCGGCACCACAATGGGTTCGGCGCCGGGAACGCTGACAATCATTTTGCCGACCTCTTGGCCGGCGACAATGGGTGCCGTTACCGGCGCCTCATAGACAACTTTCACCTTCATCTCGGCCCGCGCTTTGCGTGGTAGAGTGAGGGTCAGACCATCCGGTACCATGGCCGCAACGGTGGCTGTTTCGCCGAGCCACACCGGCGCCTCGTCGACGACTTCGCCGGGCTGCACCAGGGCATAGTTACCGAATTCGCGAAAACCCCAGCCAAGCAGGCGTTCGGATTCCTCGGCGCGGGCCTTTTCGCTTTCCAGACCGTTGAGCACAAGAATCAGG
Organism: Kiloniellaceae bacterium; assembly: GCA_021776055.1. Lineage (GTDB taxonomy): Bacteria > Pseudomonadota > Alphaproteobacteria > Kiloniellales > J153 > JAJFGI01. Next base: position 1,568 of record JAJFGP010000017.1, on the reverse strand, counting down.
CGCCTGCTGTCCTGCACCGCCGAGGCCGTCAGGCCGTAGCCAGCTTCCTCGGTATGACCGGTCTTAAGGCCATCCGCGCCCACCGACGCATAGAGGATGGGGTTGCGGTTAGGCTGTTTAATATCGTTCCAGACGAATTCCGTCTCCGAAAAATAGTGATAGTAATCGGGGAAATCTTGAACGATATGCTTTGCCAATGTCGCCAGGTCACGTGCCGTCATCCGTTGATTCGGGTCCGGCCAACCGGTTGCGTTGGCGAATCTGCTGCCGGTCATGCCAAGCGCCGCGGCCTTGCGCGTCATTTCCTCGGCGAAGGCCTCCTCGCTCCCGCTGATCCCCTCGGCCAGGACGATGCAGGCATCGTTGCCCGATTGCACGATGACGCCGCGCAAAAGATCCTCGATGCGGACCCGATTGCCGACCTTGACGAACATCTTCGAGCCGCCCTTGCGCCAGGCTTTCTCGCTGACCAGGAATTCGTCGTCCAGCGACAGGCGGCCATCCTTGAGCCGTTCGAAGACCAGGTAGACCGTCATAATCTTGCTCATGGAGGCGGGCGGCATGGACACATCCGCGTCTTTGTCGAGCAACACGGTGTCGGTCGCCGTGTCTACAAGAATAGCCTCTCGGGCCGTCGTCTCGACAGCTCCTGTCGGCAGTGCCGCCAGCGATGCCACGCCGACGACCAACACAGCGAAGATGGCAATACGCATTCCGCTAGTCTGCATGACTTGATCCGCTTGTTGTTTGTCTGAAACGGTTACCCTGACATTTCGTCGAGAATATGACCGATCCCATGGTGTCGAGTCCTACGGGCTCGATCAATCGACCACCACTCTGGCATCGGCATGACCATTCCCGAGAAGAACCGCCAGAAGTTCATCGGCCGCCCCGACCGTGGCCAGGGGACCTAATCTGACTCGAAAATAACGCCGCTCGTCGATGACGGTCTCGGCGACGTGCACGTTGCCGAGCTGCGATAGGCGCGCGCGCAGGCGCAGTGCATTATCGACTCGGCTGAACGAACCGGCTTGAACAAAAATTTTAGTCGGCTGCACGGGCAATGTCGTGACTGTGCCATCCAGCACGGGAGTCGGCGGTTGCGGTCGCAGAACAGTGGCTGTCCGCCGGGCCACAACCGCGGCCGTCTGGCTGGCCGCTGGATTGGTCGCCTGTGTCGCTACAGGCGTTCCAGGCGTTCCAGGCAACGTCTCGACGGTAACCGCCTGCCGCGGCGCCGGCGCCGGCGAACTTGCGGCCGCTTCTTTGGTCAGGCTTGCCGCCGCTAACCGCCGGCTCTCATCCTCGATGATCTCGACCAGAACCTTGGCCGTCCCCTTCTGGCGGAAGCCGAGCAGATCGGCGCCACGCTGTGACAAATCGATGATCCGGCCATTGCTAAACGGCCCGCGATCGTTGATCCGCACCTTGATGGAGCGGCCGTTGTCCAAGTTCGTGACGCGCACGATGGACGGCATTGGCAACGTCCGATGCGCCGCTGTCATCGCCATCTGATCGTAACGCTCGCCATTTGCCGTCCGCCGGCCGTCGAACCCCGGTCCGTACCA
>JAJFGP010000160.1 GCA_021776055.1 Kiloniellaceae bacterium | reverse complement strand
TGACCTATCACTTCAGAGCGTTGCTTCTGGGAACGGCATTAGTCATTCCCAGTACTTTCGCTGCCGAAGCGATGAGTCTGAAAGAGGCGATTCAGCTAGCTATCTCGACAAATCCGGATATCGGCATTGTCGCGAGCAATCGCGAGGCCGTGGACGAGGAATTGAGGCAGGCACGGGGGCTTTATCTGCCACAAATTGATCTTGCCGCAGGAATCGGTAAGGAGCGCACCAACGACCGCGCGTCGCGCGCCCGCCCGAATAACTCCGCCGCCGTGAACCTGACCCGGCAAGAAGCTTCGATAACGCTGCAGCAGCGTATCTTCGACGGTTTCGAGACGGACAGTACGGTTCGGCGCGAAAAGGCTCGGGTCCAGTCGGCGGCCAAGCGGGTTGCCGAGAATAGTGAGTTCCTGGCACTGGATGCGATCGGGGCCTATGTCGAGGTGTTGCGCCAGCGCGAGCTGGTGCGCCTGGCCGAGGAAAACCTGCGGGTTCATGCAAGTATTTTGGGTTCGCTGAAACAGCGTCTGGCCGGCGGCGGCGGCAGTAGCGCCGATGTGGCGCAGACCGAGGCGCGGACATCGCGCGCGCGGGCGACCCTCACGCAGACGCTCAATGATCTCCGAGATTCGGAAGCCTCCTTTACCCGAATCGTCGGTCAGTTCCCGGACGAGTTGGGATCGCCTGAATTCCCCTCGGGCGTGTTGCCCGCGGACCTTGACGCGGCGGTGGGGTTGGCCGGCTCCAACAATCCGACGACCCAGATTTTCGAGGCGGACGTACGCTCCGCTGACGCCGAGGTTTCGGTTGCCGAAGTACCCTTCTATCCGGCTGTCTCGCTGGAGGCACAGTCGGAGTACAACGACGGGCGCGACGGTATCAACAGTTACGAGTTCAACAATCAGGTGATGCTGCGCGTCCGCTGGAATCTGTTCCGTGGCGGCATTGACCGGGCGGCACGGCAAGAGGCGTTAGCACGCCTGTCGGAGAGCAAGAATCGCCGCCTGCGTTCGTTCCTCGAGGCACAGCAAGAAATGCGACAGTCCTGGTTCGCCCTCGAAGCCAACCAGCAGCGGGTCGAGGACTTGTCCGATTCGGTCAAGTTCAACGTCGAGACCCGGGATGCCTATCGTCAGCAGTTCGAGGTGGCGCAACGTACTCTGCTCGACGTTCTCGATGCCGAGAACGAGCTCTTTGTCTCGAGCGGTCAGCTCGTGACATCCCAGACCAACGAACTCTTGGCGTCCTATCGCATTCTGGCGGTCGGCGGAACGCTGTTGAACACCCTGGGTGTGCCGGCGCCGCAGCAGGCGGTCGTCGAGGACAAGACGTGGCTGCAAGGCATAGGCGTTGTTGACTAGCCTTTAGGTAGGGTGGCTCAGCCACCCTGATCCAGTGTCTTTTAACGGCGCCCGCCGACCAGCGGGCGTCGTTAATATTTGGGTCAGGCCAAAATACGCCAAAAACCCTCTTAACACATTGTATTGTAATAATAAATTCCCCGATCCGCTGAGGGCAGAATTAATTGAGTCCGGGGCCGGAACGGGATATAGTCATGTGCCTAGAATGCAATGATTTCGGACGGTTGCAGTTAATCTCTTATGGTTAATACTGAGACATCCAAGGATACCGGGGGGGCGAACGAATCCCTTGCCGATCTGATCGATGCGGTGCCGGATGTTCCGGTCGCCGGGCTCGATGACATATCGGTAGCGGCGGCGATCGAGCCGCTATCTCTGGGGTTGAGTGATCTGCTGCCGGACGCGGCGGGCGAGGTGGTGCTCATGGGTGGGGACGAAGTCCCGTTGAGCATCCATGCGGCCGAGGCCGTGACCGCCGAGGGTATCGCCGATGCACATGTCACCGCCGGTGGGGTGGATGTGACCGGCCTGCACTTCTACAGCTTCGAGAGCGGAATTACGCTCTACAGTCTTACCGATTTAGCAATCGACAGCGGCACCCACGGCGCCGTCTGAGGCTCTCTTTCCAATTCAGTTGTCTTAGCGCGTTGGGCTCGGCGGCACCGTGCGGGCGCCCGAGGCCAACCACATCACGGCGTAGAAGGTATCTTCTTCGGGTTCGCGCAGAGCGAGCAGACGGGCGCTCGCGGCGGTCACGCGGCCCGGCTCCACATGCAACACATTGATGTCGGCGTGGGCTAGCTCGCCGTTGAGCATGTCGCTCCAAATTTCGTTCAGCGGGCGTCGGGTCCGGACCTGCATGACCGAGGTTAGCTCGGCACCGGCCAATGGCTTGTGCGCCGGCCCGAGCCACTGCTCCAAGCCTTCGTTGTGGGTCACGATGGTCCGGTGGCGGGATAGGATCAGCCCGGGGCTGGGGCACCCGGCAACCAGATCTACCAAACCGCCGTGGCTGGGCCGCAGGCTGGCGCGGGCCAACGACTGACCGGCGTCGAGCATGCAGATGACCCGCAGGTAGGACGCGAAGTTGGCGCCGCGATAGGTTTCCGCGCGCTCCGCGAGGAAACGCCCGAGGCGCAGGCCCAGCCGCTCCGCCAGTGCATCCAAGGATTGCCAGAATATCGGTTCCAGACGAATCGAATAGCGCCGGCCGTGGTGCTGTACGATGCGTGGCTTAGGGGCCTGGTCGCCGATCGTGGCCGCAAAGTTCTGTGGCATCGTTTCCCGTCACAGGCAAAGGCCAAAGGGCGCCAACGTCTGTTAGGCTCATACAATATTGTGTAGTTTTATGCAAGAGGCCGCGCCGTGAGCGAGGAGGCTAGGGGAGCGACACCTCGTCCATGTCGGCGACGATTTCGCCGAGGTCCGCGAGTTTGCTGCGCAGCTCATAGCGCCGCGATAGCTTCTGCTGTGCCTGTGGCGGCAGGTCGGTGAGTACGATGATCCGCTTGTCGATGAGGATCGCGATGAGGTCCTCGAGCACTCGGATCATGTCGAGATCGGACGCCGCCAGGGCGTTCTGCAAGCCGCCGTCCTCGCGAGCTTGGACAAGGAAGGCTAGCAGCGCGGGGTCGCCGGGTTGCAGTTCTTCCGTGGCTTCTGGCGACTTTTCCGCCAGTAGCTTGACGATTTGGCCGGACGCGTCGCGGACGACGTAGGGCATATTCCGATCTCCTGCGAGATCGGCAACCGTACGGCCGAATTAGTTAAGGGAGGGTGACCCAAGGTCCGGGGTAAGGCGACGGGCCGGCCAGCCGGCCTGCCCGTGCCGCCCAATCCTCCGTCGTTTACATGGTTTCTTGTTTGAGATAGGCGATCAGGTCCTCGCGATCGTCTTCCTTCTTCACACCGCCAAAGGTCATCTTCGTTTTGGGGATCATTTTCTTCGGTTTCGCGACGAATTCGTCGAGGCTGTCCTCGTCCCAGGTGATCCCGGAATCCTTCATGGCATCGGAGTACTTGTACCCCTCGGCGGTTCCGGCAGCCCGTCCGAAGATTCCGGCCAGACTGGGCCCGACCTTATTCTTGCCGGCCTCTAGGGAATGACAGGCCTTGCATTTGTTGAAGACCTTCTTGCCTTTGGCCGCGTCTCCGTCGCTACTGGCCTGGGCAACCCCGGCGCCGAGTGCAACTGTTAGGCCTAGAGCGATAATGGCGGGCACAAGTCTCCGCTTCATTGATTGGTTCCTCCTCGGGTGATGGTAGAAACAGATATGTACTGGACTTGTCGGGCACTTTCCAGCCCCGGTCTTCATTTTCGGTTACCGTCGGCTGATATAATACCATGACTATGGGATATCTCTTGAAATGCGCAATTCCCTGGGCTTTAGGGTTGGCGCTCGGATATTCGGTGACCGCCGCGGCCATCGCCGAGGAGATTGTCGGCAAGCCGCGTGTCGTTGACGGCGACACCCTCGATTTCTCCGGCCGTCTGGTCCGGCTTTTTGGTATCGATGCCCTCGAGATCGACCAGGTGTGTAGCGCCGATGGGCGCTACTGGGCTTGTGGCAAGGAGGCGCATTGGGCCGCCCTGGACCGGGTCAGCCCGCACTGGGTGACCTGTGTTGCTCGGGGCCAAATGAGCGACGGGTCCGTCGCGGCCGTGTGCTATTTGGCCGGGGCCGGGCAATTCGATCTAAATGCCTGGCTGGTAGAGAAGGGTTGGGCGTTGGCCAACCGCGATGTAACCGAGGACTACGTTGCCGCCGAAGATGCCGCACGCGGCGCTGGCCGCGGCCTTTGGCGCGGTTCGTTCGTGACGCCCTGGGATTGGCGGGCTGGTAAGCGGCTATCGCCCTGAGGGGGGCGGCGAGTGCGGCGGTTGTTTCCGATGTGAAAAAACGGATGGCGCCTGGGTCCGAGGGTGCTCATCATTCTCCGACAGGTTATCCACACGGCGTACACGTCGGCAAACATGCCAGGGATTTGTGCGCCTGCCATCGACTGACTGAAGCTTATAACCGAGGTCAACAAAAAGGCCCGGCGGAGTCCGGGTAACGATTTGTTAAACTTCGTGAAAGCCGGCCGGCTTGCAGTAACCTAATAGGCGCCGCTGACCGGCCCCTTTTTTTGACAGGTCGGTAGTCTGGTCATCCCTGTGGCCGAAAAGGCCGGTTTTTGTCACAGAATTCTCACCCTCAGGCCGATTCTGATCTGGCATATCTATAGGCGAGAGAGGCCTAAGGGTGCTGGACAATGATTGGTGAAGCTTTGGAAATAACTATCATCGTTTCGATGATCGTGCTCGTGGTCTACCCGAGCAGTCTGATGGTCCTTGAGGCGTTGGAAGAACGCCGGACGCGGCGGGTCCGCGTGACGGTTCCTCGTAGAAGGCGCTAAGTCATGCGCCCCGGTTCAAAAGCCATGTTCGATCAAATTGTTAATGCTGGTTTAGCGATTTTATTTGCGATGCTCCTGTTGTGGGTCCTGTTGGCGCAGACCTCGGGATTCACATTGTACGAGCATCTATGAGACAGGTGGCGTAGCGGTTGCACTCGCAGCGACCGTTGGAGAAAACCCGGCCTCGCGCGAGGCCGCCGTTACGCCACTTGACCTGCCCCACCTCGGCATGACTTCGCCCCGCTTCGGCGGGGCGATTTTTTTTGGGCGCGGGATTAGGGTGGCAAGAGGGTGGAGAGTGACCCTTTTCGCCCGCCCCACCACTGATCTTTGATATGGCACCCAACAGTAGGTCGATAAGCGCATACCCCCGATACACAAATGACCATTCCCATGGATTTGAAGGGGAGTCACTGTGTTTGCAGTGTTGTCCGATTGAGGCGAAGCAGTCTCCGAAAGTCGAGGAGCCTGATGTTTTAGGCTGCGAGTCAATGCCGCCAGTTGCAGTGTAGATCGTGCGCCCTTCTGTTGATGCGTCCGCACCCTTGCCTCCCAGGGGGCGGTGCGAGTTCAGAGATGGCGAGAGCGGTCAGTGGTCCGGCCCATGTAGGGCTGTTGTACTGTGGCATTTTTTCGGAGCGGGTGCGGCTTGCGAGGTCGCCGCCCTCTCCGATGCCCATCGCGATCTGGTGCTAGGACTGTACGGGAGCCGATTTGGATTGAACCAGTGACCCCCCCTCGGCATGACTAACGCCCCGCTTCGGCGGGGCGCTTTTTTTTGGGTACAAGCCATCCAGCCGGCGTCTGCCGGTTTTGAGCCTTGGCTGGTAAGCGGGCCGCTAGTTGTTCTTCGCGCCCTGGCTGACCCAGAACCGGAACAGCAGCCGTTCGCATTTTGACAGCCGCCGGCGTTGGTGGGGCATCCAGATGGTCGGATCGGTTCGCTGATCGATCACGGCTATCAGGTTGCTTTCGAAGGCATTTCCCGGTGTGACAATCGACCCGTGCTTTGTCCCCTTCATCAGGCCTCCGTAGGTTCGCAGATCGAGCCCGCTGGCCTCGTAGCCAGTGCCGGAAGGCTGATGGCATTCGAGACATCGCAGTTCAATGACCGGAAAGACGTCTTCCCCAAAACTGACGGTGTCCTGCGCAACCGCTTTCGCTGGCAACATCGCTATCGCTAGAAATGCGAGGATCGCGAAAGTCGGAAACGCCGCATGGACGTGGTGTAATGTACGCATGGCAAGCCCCCTTTCGTTAGGTCGAGATGCTTGCTCCTGCCATCCTTGAACTTCTCAACATAGCAGCACCATTGCCGCCCCATTCTTGATGTATATCAAGTGCACTTTTGCCCCACTCGCCGTGTATGAGGTGCGTTTGCCGGTGGCCGGGTCCGCCGATCTATCGCGGCCGTTTAGACACCAGGCACAAAAAGGGCTTGAAATGCCCAGAGAAGGGTGCATATACACTTTTATGACCAGGAACGATGAGACATTCGGCGGGCGTTCCGTCACGGACGTCGTAAACTGCACCAGCAGGAACTTACGCCAAGCTACGCGCGCGGTGACACAGGCTTACGATATGGCACTACAGCCGACCGGCCTGCGCGTGACACAGTTCGACCTGCTGGCCACGCTGGCGAAGCTGGGAGATATGCCGTTGACCAAATTAGCGGAGGCGCTGGTCATGGATCGCACCACGTTGACGCGGAATCTCAAGCCACTGGTGGCAAGGAAATTAATCCGCGTCGGAACCGGCGACGACCAGCGCGTGCGGCAGATCGGTATTACGCCGGCCGGCCGTACCGCATTTCAAGACGCCATTCCCTATTGGCGGGGCGCTCAGCAGCAACTCGTAAAGCAGCTCGGCAAGCGCCGCTGGGCCGGCCTGTTGGATGATCTCACCTTTACAGTCCACGCGATTCAGGAAAGCTGACCCCCCTTTTTGTCTGCAAAAGTGCATATACACGTAATTTGGAGTGGTGTAGAAATGGCGATACTGGAATTTGTGAAGGCCACGGGGAGTCGAGAGTTCATCTGGTCACGCTGGATGCCGCATCTGACTCGTGCCAGGCTTATTCGATCGGCGGTCGCGATGCTCGCCACCGTTGCTCTGATGGCCTGCGCGCCAAAGAACAACGCCACGGATGTGGCGCCGCTTGGTGCGGACGATACCGCCGCGCAAGTGGTTCGCGATGTCGGCCTGTCCTCATCTCTTGCGCCGGCGGCAATATTTGAATCTTTCGGAAAAATGGAAGGCGATCGCAGCTTCCATGCGGACATCGCCCTTTATGAGACCGTTTTGTCCTATGGTCCCATCACGGACCCAAGGCCGCTTTTTCTTCTGACCAACGCTTACATCGTGACCAATCAGCAGCAATACGGCATTGCGTTCCTCGAGCGGTTGGTGAAGCGCTATCAAACCCAAATGACGGATGACGTACGCGCGGCGTATTTGTCGGCATACGCCCTTTTGCGTGCGACCTATGCAGAGCGCGTTCCCATCCCTGGCCGCATCGTCTGGGTGTTGGACACATTCGACATTCTGGACGAGGCAGGGGAACTTTCACCGAGCAATCCGCTCGTGCATTGGTCGGCTGGCTTAATCTACGCGCAGGTGCCGGGGTTTTTCGGCAAGAGTGATGAGGCGCGTGTTGAGCTCTTATGGCTTGTCGAGCATCCGGAACTGGAGCCGACGCCGGGCTTCTACCGGGAAGCGTATCGATTCCTATCCAAGCTTTATGCCGACGACGGCAACACGGAGTTGGCGGATCAGTATCTGAAAAAGAGCGGCTATCAGAATTACGAGCCCAAAGCCTTGTTCATGGGCTGGTTCGCGACGACGAAGGAGAAAGGCCTCTTGTTTTCGCCAACCCCGTGGATCGAAGAGGTCGTTCCAAATCGTGTCTACGCGGTGCGCGGGTTTGGCTTCTCCGACATGCACTTCGTCGTATCGGACGATGGCCAGGAATTGATTTCAATAGATGCCGGCACACAACCGTACAGCATGGAAGGCGCGCTCAATTTCCTGCGGGAGCGCTATCCCGGTCTACCGCCACTGACGACGGCCTTTGTTACCCACGCCCATTGGGACCATATCAGCGGCTTCACATATCTGAAGTCCCTGCAGCCCGAAGTCACATTCTTCGGCCGCGAAAACTATGGTGACACGGTCCATCGCGTGCGCCGCAACCACACCTATGAGCAGTTCCGCGGCGCCGGTGCTAATGATGCGTGGGTGAGCGCCTATAGGCCCGATATCGCCGTGGACTCCCGCACGGAGACAACTGTAGGGGGCACCGTTTTCGAGCTTGTTCCGGTGACCGGCGGCGAAACCGAAGACGCAATGCTCATCAATCTCCCGGATCTGGGCGTCCTCTTCATGGGCGATGCGTTAATGCCGTTTTATGGCGAGCCGTGGACCGAAGAAGGGTTCATCGATGATGCCATGGATACGATGGACGAGGCCCTTCGCCGCCAGCCGAAGCACATCCTCCACGGTCATTTGGGGATCACGGTTATGTACGGAGAGCTTGATCAACTCCGCGCCTACCGCGACGCCTATCAATGGCTCGTTACCGAGACACGTAAGCATTTGCAGAACGGATATTCAGCCAAGGACATTATCCGTCTGAACCTGATCCCACCGGGTTTGCAGAATCAACCGCAGGTGCTCCTCGGCTATCTCTCACCGCGCGACCATATCATCGCGCGCACGGCCGATCACATGGTCGGAATCTGGCAAGAGGATGCG
>JAJFGP010000159.1 GCA_021776055.1 Kiloniellaceae bacterium | reverse complement strand
GCTCACCGCGCGCTCGGTCATGGTAACCGCCAGCGGCATCGGCGAGGTTGCCGGCAGCATAGCCGCCACAACGCGTATCGAGGCACTGGCGGCGCAAGTCATGGGTGCCGACAAACCCTTCGCCGTTACCGATGACGATGGCCGGCCGATCGGACATCTGACCCGACAGGCGGTTTTGGAGGTGCTGGTCGGCACGGGGCGGACGGAATGACCGGCGCCGCTGCGAGCTTGGCGCCCATGGTGGCGCGGCGGTCGCCGTGGTTGGTTGCCTGGGCGATCGCCCTTGCCGTGACGCTGGCGCTGTGGCTCGGTCGTGATCTGCTGCCGTGGGCCGTGGAGTACCCGCGCGGGTGGGTGGTGCCCCTGAAAGGCTGGATCACGGCCTTCATGAAGTGGCTGATCAACGATTTCGATCTCGGCCTATTCACGTTCAAGGAATTCACGCGTTCAATCGCCTGGGTGCTGGAATGGCCGCTATGGCTGGCCAAGGCGTTGCTGTCCGCCGGTTTCAATATCCCGCTTGGCGACGATACGGTGCTGCGCACGCCGCCGTTGTCGTGGATCGGTCTGGTGGCCGTGGTGGTTATGGCCGCCTACCGGGTAAAGGACCGCGGGCTCGCCATCCTGATCGGGGTTTGTTTTGTCTATCTGGTGGTCTTCGGCCAGTGGGAAAGTGCCATGATCACCCTCGCGTCGATCGTTGTCGCCGTGCCTTTGGGCGTTGTCGGTGGCCTGGCATTGGGGATCCAAGGCTATCGCAGCCGGCGCTTCGAGCAAGCAATCACACCCGTCCTCGATCTAATGCAGACGGTACCGGTTTTTGCCTATCTGGTGCCCGTACTGTTTCTGTTTGGCTTTGGCCCGGTGGCCGCCATGATGGCGACCATCATTTATGCCATGCCGCCCATGGTGCGCGTGACCATGCTGGCCTTGCGCCTGGTCCCGGCCGAGATCGTCGAGTTCGGCCGGATGGCTGGATGCAGCCGGCGGCAAATGACCTGGAAGGTTCTGATTCCGGCCGCGCGACCAACTCTGATGGTCGGCGTCAACCAGGTCATCATGCTGTCTTTGAACATGGTCATCATCGCCTCGATGATCGGGGCGGGGGGCTTGGGCCATGACGTGCTGACCTCTCTACGCCGCCTGGCCATCGGCGAGGGGTTGGAGGCTGGGGTTGCGATTACCCTGCTGGCCGTCGCCCTCGACCGCCTCAGTCAAGCTTTTGCCCGCGCCGCCGTCGATGGCGGCCAGCGCCGTGAGACGACGCCCAGCAGCATCCTGCGCCGTCATCCGGCGCTCATCACCGCGCTGGTGATTCTTGCTGGAACGAGCTTGCTGGGTTTCCTTGTACCTGCTCTGCGTAGTTATCCAGACGCGGCACAGCTGAGCACGGGGCCCTATTTGAACGCCCTGGTGCAATGGATCAACATCAACTTCTTCGACGAGTTCGAGGCAGTTAAGACGTTCCTGTTGCTCAACCTATTGATCCCCTTCAAACGCTTTCTATTGCAGCTACCCTGGACCGCCGTCGTCGCCATGGTTGCCTTGGCGGGCTATCAACTGGGCGGCATTCGCCTAGCACTCCTGACCGCCGCGCTGTCCGGCTTCATTGCCATCACCGGTCAGTGGGAGAAGGCGATGATCACGATCTATCTGTGTGGCATGTCGGTGTTCTTTGCCACCATCATCGGTTGTCCGATCGGCATCTGGTCGGCGAACAATAAGCGCGCGCACAAGGTTGTCGTGGTGGTTATCGATACCCTTCAGACCCTACCCAGCTTTGTCTATTTGATCCCGGTGGTGATGCTGTTCCGCGTCGGCGATTTCGCCGCCATGATCGCGGTCGTTCTGTATTCGCTGCCGCCAGCCATTCGCTATACCGATCACGGTATTCGCCAGGTTCCGCCGGCACTGATCGAAGCGGCGCGTACCTCCGGCTGCACGCGGCGGCAGATTCTATGGAAAGTGCAGCTACCTCTGGCCTTGCCCGAGATCATGTTGGGGGTGAACCAGACCATCATGTTCGCCCTGTCCATGTTGGTCATTACGGCACTGGTCGGCACCCGAGATTTGGGTCAGGAGGTCTATATCGCCCTGACCAAGGCGGACACCGGGCGTGGCCTGATCGCCGGCATATCCGTCTCCTTCATCGCCATTACGGCGGACCGCCTGATCGCTGCCTGGTCGCGGCGACGCAAGCAACTGCTCGGCCTGGACTGAATGGGCATGAGTGCAGTGAAGACCAAGATTGATCCGGTGGCACGGGCAGCGCACTTGCCCTGCTGGACGGGCAAGGTCGATCCGGTGCCGCTGGAGGGCGGTATCACCAATACCAATTTCGTCGTCAACGATCCGCGCGGACGTTTCTTCGTGCGCATCGGCGACGACATTCCGTTGCATGGTGTCATGCGCTTCAACGAGCTGTCAGCAGCGCGCGCGGCGGCGGCGGCGGGGCTGTCGCCGGCGGTGACCTACGCGGAGCCGGGGGTCATGGTCACCCCCTTTGTCGAGGGACGGACCTGGACCCCCGCCGATGTCGCCGATCCCGCGAACCTGGAGCGCATGGTGGCGTTGATCCGGCGCTGTCATTTCGAGATGCCCAATTACTTGCACGGCCCGGTGCTGATGTTCTGGGTCTTTCATGTTGTTCGCGACTATGCGGCGACCTTGCGCGACGGGGGCAGCCGGCATCTGGATCTGCTGCCGGTGTTGCTGGACCGCGCCGTGAAGTTGGAAGCGGCCGTTGGCCCTATCGATGTGGTTCTTGGCCACAACGATTTGCTCGCCGCCAACTTCATCGACGAAGGAAACCGGCTGTGGTTGATCGATTGGGACTACGCCGGTTTCAACTCGCCGCTTTTCGATCTGGCGAATGCGGCGTCGAACAGCGAACTGTCGAGCGAGTTGGAGACGGCGCTGCTGACCACCTATCTGGGCGCGCCACCGGATGAGGCCTACACCCGGCGTTTCACCGCCATGAAATGCGCTTCGCTGCTGCGCGAAACCATGTGGAGCATGGTCTCCGAAATTCATTCCGCCATCGATTTCGATTTTGCCGCCTACAGCGCCGAGAATCTGGCTCGCTTTGAACGGGCCGTTGGTGCATTCGAAGAAGGATACGGCCCGCTATGACGACGCACCCGGCAACAGCGCGAGCTGTCATAATCGGCGGCGGCATCGTCGGATGCTCCACTGCCTTTCACCTGGCCAAACTCGGTTGGCGGGATGTGGTGCTGCTGGAGCGGGCCAAGCTGACCGGCGGATCGACCTTTCACGCCGCTGGTCTGGTCGGTCAGTTACGCAGCAACGCGAACATCACCCAGCTTTTGAAGTATAGCGTCGAACTATATGACAAATTGGAAGAAGAGACGGGTCAGGCCACCGGCTGGAAGATGAACGGCGGCCTGCGTTTGGCGTGCAACGAGGAGCGCTGGACCGAGGTGCGCCGGCAGGCAACGACCGCGCGCAGCTTCGGCTTGGAGATGGAATTGCTCTCCGCCAAGGAGGCGCAAGACTTGTGGCCGCTCATGGATGTGTCGGACGTGGTCGGCGCCGCTTTCCTGCCGACCGACGGTCAGGTCAATCCGTCGGACGTCACCTTGGCCCTGGCCAAGGGTGCCCGGCAAGGTGGCGTGCGTATCGTCGAGGACTGTCCGGTCGAGGCCATCCATACACGCGACGGCCGGGTTACCGGGGTACGCACGGCGCATGGGGAGATTGCTTGCGAGATCGTCGTTAACTGCGCCGGCCAGTGGGCGCGCGAGGTCGGCAAGCTGGCCGGGGTTAGCGTGCCGCTTATCTCGGTGCAGCACCAATACATGGTGACCGAGGCCATCGACGGCATTGAACGTAAGCTACCGACCCTGCGCGATCCGGACCGGTTGATTTATTTCAAGGAGGAGGTGGGCGGCTTGGTCATGGGCGGCTACGAGCCCAATCCCATCCCCTGGGCGCAAGACGGCATTCCCGAAGGCTTTACGTTCAGCTTGCTCGACCAGAATTGGGATCACTTCGAACAACTCATGGAGCAGGCCCTGGCGCGCGTCCCGGCTTTTGAGCATGCCGGTGTCAAGGAACTGATCAACGGGCCGGAGTCCTTCACGCCCGATGGTAATTTCATTTTGGGTGAGGCGCCGGAGGTGAAGGGTGCCTATGTGGGCGCCGGCTTTAATGCCTACGGCATTGCCGGGGGCGGCGGGGCAGGCAAGGCGCTGGCCGAATGGATCGTCGGCGGCGAGCAGCCCATGGACCTGTGGCCGGTGGACATTCGCCGCTTCGGCCGAACGCACCGCAGCATCGATTGGATGCGCAAACGGTCGCTGGAACTATACGGCAAGCACTACACCATGGCCTGGCCGCATGAGGAGCATGCCTCGGGCAGGCCGGAGCGGGTTTCACCTCTGTACGGCGCGCTCAAGACGGAAGGCGCCTGCTTCGGCGAGAAACTGGGTTGGGAGCGGCCCAACTGGTTTGCCCGTAACGGCGAGGATGCGCAGGACGTCTACAGCTATGGCCGGCAAAACTGGTTCCCTGCTGTAGGCGAGGAGCATCGGGCGGCGCGCGAGGCGGCGGCCCTGTTCGATCAATCGTCGTTTGCCAAGTTTCTCATGGTCGGACCCGATGCCGCCGCCGCGCTG
>JAJFGP010000158.1 GCA_021776055.1 Kiloniellaceae bacterium | reverse complement strand
CCGGCCACGTCATTTCATTCACCAGCGCAAAAGAAATCGGGGGGCGCTACCTGCACCCCCCGCGAACCGAGACTTTCGGCTCATAAGACTATTGGATAAACCCGTCTCGGTACTCTTCGTACCCCACCCCTAGTTCCGGGGGCCTAGACGATGAAATTCTCGCTGTCGTTCAAATCCAACGTGTTAGAGCCTGTATCGAGAAGCGTCACTAGCGTCACTGCCGAGAACGCGCCACCGTCCGATCCGTCAAGGTCAATTGCTACAGTGGAGTTGTTAACTCCCGGATCGCCTGATGGTATCCCTGTCGTCAGAACCAGGAATCCACCGGTGACCAACTCGTCAAACGTCAGCCCGGCACCGTCCGTGCCAGTGAACACATCGCTAATATCGATGATATCCTGGTTCGCATCCTCATCGTCGAAGCCGTTGATGGTGTCGCCGCCTTCGGCAAGGCTGTGGTAGACGAACGTGACATCGCCGACCGCGTTGCCGGGAGAGTTGCTGCCGTATAGCGTGTCAGCTCCTAGGCCGCCCTCCAGGGTGTCAACACCACCACCGCCGATGAGAATATCGTCCCCATCGCCGCCAATGAGGGTATCGTTCCCATTGCCGCCGTTGAGAATGTCGTTCCCGTCGTCGCCATTGAGAATGTCGATCCCGTCGCCACCAAAGAGGAAGTCGTTCCCACCGAAGCCGTTCAGCGTGTCGTTGCCATCGTCGCCACCGAGGATCTCGGCCTCGTCCGCCGTGCCGTCCAGCACGTCATTGCCGTTTGCACCGGCGATAAGCGGCAGCCCTACGCCAGCCCCCGGCACATCGACGATGTTGAAGGTCAGCGATGCCGTGCTCTCATCGCCATCCCCGTCAATGATCGTGTAGTCGAACACGAGGCTGCCCGTGTCACTTTCGATGGTATGGGGCAATGGGCGTAGCAGAGTAAGTTGATAGTCACCGGCACCGGCATCGTCCGTATCGAGCGTCAACACCCAGTAGGGATCGGGGTCGGCGCCAATCGTGCCGGTCAGTGTGATGACGCCGGCAGCGGCCGCAACCGCAAAACTGAACGCCGATGTGAACCCGGTGGTCGCACCGGCATTGAGAACAAGGTTCGTAATCGCTGTCGGCGACCCGAACCCGTCGGCACCTGCATCGTCATTGGTCAGAACGTTGCCATTGAAAGCGGCACCGAAGGTGTTGAGTAGGGTGGCGACGATTTCGATAAGGTCGCTCTCGTTCAACACAATGATCGGCGTATTCGCAACACCGCCTACCGGGTCAGACGGATCATAGGCGATGGGCATCAGGTTGGCCTCGGTAATGCCGCCACCGATACCCAGCGCGAAAGCCGGCATGTCGTTGTCGGTGAGAAACGCCTCCCAGGTCGCTTGCTCGCCGGCGTCAAGACCCTGCGCGGCGTTCGGATAGGGAACACCGTCCGAGAGGAAGTAGGTGACGTTGTTGCCGTCGGGAAGCGCACCCGGCATAACGAACTCATCCATCGCCAATTCGATGGCAGCATCATAGTTGGTGTTGCCGTCCGGAGTTAGGGCAGCTAGGTAGGCATTCGCTTCATCTATGGTCACCCAACCCGACGACGACGCGTCGAACGCGAAATCGACAATCAACACCCTAACGCCATCCGACGACCCAGCAGCACTGAGCAGATTGGCAATCGCCGCCCGCGCCAAATCGATGCGCTCCGAGAAGCCGTCGGCGCTTGGGTCAAAGGCCATGCTACCTGACCGGTCGAAGACGATCATAAGGTTGGTTTCCCCAACCTCCGGCCCGCCATCTTCGTCGTTCACGGCGACCGGCACGGTATCTTTCACCTCGATGGTCAGGGTCGTGCTCGACTGGCTGCCGTCGCTGTCCTCAACCGTGTAGTTGAAAACATCGGTCGGGTTTCCACCCGAATTGTCGACGCTATCCGGCGGTGTGTAGCTGTAGGCGCCGGTCACCAGATTAATAGTCAGCGAACCACCCAGGGTGCTGGTCAACGTTACTTCGTCGCCGACCGCATCCGCTGTGCCCTTGGTTTCAAAGTCGCTACTTACCGACGTGATGGACAGTGGCGTATCCAGACCCGTGTCCGCAACCTGCGTCCCTTGCAGATCGGGGTCAGCGTCAGGATCTGGACCGCCGCTTAGAACATTACCCGTGGTCGCGGCACCGCCTTCAATCACCATGTCCGTATCGGCATTGGCGACCGGTCCCGTATCTTTCACTTCGATGGTCAGGGTCGTGCTCGACTGACTGCCGTCGCTGTCTTCAATCGTGTAATTGAAAACATCGGTCGGGTTGCCCTCCGAATTGTTGACCGCTGCCGGCGGTGTGTAGCTGTAGGCCCCAGTCACCAGGTTGATGGTCAGCGAGCCACCCGCAACACTGGTCAGCGTCACGTTGCCGTCGCCATCCGCATCCGCCGTCGTTTTGGATTCGAAGTCACTGCTTACCGAAACGATGCTCAAAGGTGTATCGGCACTTTGTGTGTCGGCAACCTGTGCACCGTCGTTCGGCGCGTCGTCAGTGTCCACACCGGTCAGCACGTTGCCCGTGGTCGCGGCACCGCCTTCGACCGCCATATCTGCATCCGCGTTGGCAACCGGAGATGTATCCTTGACCTCGATGGTCAGGGTCGTGCTCGACTGGCTGCCGTCGCTGTCTTCAATCGTGTAGTTGAAAACATCGGTCGGGTTGCCGCCCGAGTTGTCGACCACAGCCGGCGGTGTGTAGCTGTAAGCGCCGGTCATCAGATTGATGACCAACGTGCCGCCCAGGGTGCTGGTTAGTGTCACCTCGTTACCGACCGCATCCGCCGTGCCCTTGGTCTCCGTATCACTGCTCACCGAGACGATGCTCAAGGGTGTGTCCTGACCCGTATCGGCAACTTGTGCACCGTCGTTCGGCGCGGCGTCGGTATCCACACCTGTCAGCACGTTGCCCGTGGTCGCAACACCGCCCTCGACCACCATGTCTGTATCGGCATTAGCAAAGGGTTCTGAGTCTTTGATCTCGATGGTCAGTGTGGTGCTCGACGTGCTGCCGTCGCCATCGACGATGGTGTAGCTGAACTGATCAAGCGGGTTACCGCCGGAATTATCGACCGTATCCGGCGGTGTATATTCGTAGGCGCCGGTTACCAGGTTGATAACCAAGATGCCACCCAGGTTGGTGCCCAGCGTTACCTCGTTGCCAACCGCATCCGCCGCGGTCTTGGTCTCCGTATCGCTGCTTACCGACTGGATGCGAAACGCAAAGAACCCTGCGTCAGAAATAAAGGGGTCGCAGGAATGATCATCCGCCTGCTGCGCCCCGTTGTTCGGCGCACCATCGGGATCGAAGCCAGTGAGGACGTTACCCGTGGTCGGAACGCCGCCCTCGACCACCATATCCTCGTCCGGATTGGCGATTGGCCCCGTATCCTTGATGAGGATAGTCAGGTTTGCCGAATCGGTGAGACCCGCGGCGTTTTCGATCGTGTAGCTGAAGACGTCGCTCGGAATGCCCTCGGAATGATCGAGGCCGCCGCCCGGTGCAAAATACGTATACGCGCCGGTATTCAGATTGATCTCGAGAAAACCACCCAAGGATGTGAACAGCGTCACATTGCCGGCGCCATCCGCATCAGCCGTGGTCTTGGTCTCGATGTCACTACTGACCGAGATGATGGAAATCGGTGGGCTCGACCCCGGCAGGTCGGCCTGCTGCTCGCCATCATTGGGCGGCGCGTCCGTATCGACGCCGGTCAGGACGTTGCCGGTTGTGAAGTTGAAACCAAACTCATCTTCTCCTTGCTCGCCCTGCTCGCAGCTCTCCACGACCATGTCTACGTCATCGATAGCATCCGGCGGCAGGAGCGCCGCTTCCGGCGCCGCCTCCTCCTGCAGGGTGCTGTTCTCCAACTCGATCAGGCCGAACTCGCGCTCGACGCCGGGGATGACGCCTTCCTTATTGAGCAGCGGAATGGTCTGGCCCGTATCGTCGCTGTACCGGGTCTCACCAGTTCCCTGCGCGCCAGCGGGGCCGGCGGCCGGGCCAGCGGCGGTTTCCAGGGTTGGCTGCCCTTCGGGCGCCTCGGCGGGGCCGGCTAGAGCAACCGCCTGCTGGTAGATAACCGTGGCCGGAACATCGGCTCCGGCAATCTCGAAGATCGGCGCTTCCTGCGCCGGATCGATGGCCCCAATGCCTTGGAAGACGATCTGTCCGCCATTGACGAAGGCTAGGACCAGATCGTCGCCCACCACCTGAATCTGGGCCGCGCCTGGATCGAAATCGATGACATAGCGCTGACCGGCCAGCACCGGAATCTGCACATCGGCGCCAGCCGCCGGCGCCTGCACAAGAATGCCGGCTTGGCCGATCAGCGTTTCGGCGCCGTCCATGCCCAAAATGGCATCGTTATTGGCGGTTTCGCCATTTGTGGATTCGGTGGACTCGGTCGTCGCGGCGGATTCATCCACCGGACCCCAGGACAGATCCTCGGTCATTACCTATTCCCTTCCTCGACAAGGTCCGCTGCTGCCCGTCGTTATGCTCCCCAGCACGGCGGCAGCGACCCAATGTGTTAACAAATCGTTGACGAGAGTTTGAATAAAATTGGAATTAATTTCAACAAAACCGGTTGGCCAATCGGCATAAATATGTATGAGTTTACTGTATAGGCAGTAATAATTTCTATAAGATGGTAAATGAAAGTAGATTTATTTGTTAATATAAGATCATATTTGGTTAATACATCAAGATATCTATGAATTCATTAAATAGAAATTCAAGAAATAAATTAAATTATATTCTACGTTACTGTGAAAATATCAACAGATCGGCAAACTCTTCTGCTTGGCAACACGCGCGGTTACCGGCAAGCACACCTGGCTTGTCCCGGCGCTTGTCTCGGCGCCGTGTGGCCGCTCGCCGCATTCAAGAATGCCGTGCCCCCCGGGGCCGTGCCCCAAGGCTCGAAACGCAATCCTAGCGGGAACCTAAAGCAGGATGATTTCGACCCGCCGATTGGCAGGCTCGCGCACGCCGTCGTTAGTGGGCACCGCCGGCTCGGCCTCACCACGACCCGCGACACTGATGCCGCTTGCCTTGACGCCACGATTGATCAAGGCATCGCGTACCGCATTCGCCCGGCGTAACGACAGGTCCAGGTTATAGGCTTCCGGCCCCGCGCGATCGGCATGGCCGGTGACCGAGAAATCCACGATGCCGTGTTTCTCGGCTGTCGCCACCGCATCATCGATGATCTGCATGGTGGAGGCGCTAAGGGCATCGCTGTCGAAGCCGAAATGGACCAAGAACGGCCGAGGTGCCGCCATCGCGGCTTGCGGCGCCGGTGCCGGCGCCGGTGCTACTTTCCCCGCCACCTCGGTCAGGCTCAGGTTCGCGACCGCCTCGACCTTGGAGATGGCATCGGCAAACGCCGCCTTGCAGCGGGTTACGTCGCTGTTTCCCGAGGAGATCGTGCCGATCTTGACCCGTTCGGCCGCCTCGATCCAGCAGTCGTAGCTCACCTGCGCCGTTGCTGAATCGCCGGGGGCCAGACTACGGCCGCCGCGGTCGAAAGCCGTGCGCATACGGTCAATCGCGGCTGAAAGCTCGGTGGCATCGGCCGCATGTAGATCGCGGTCCGTCACCCAATCGGCATCGACCTGCGACCGGCGCGCGGCGCGCCTGGCCTTATGATTGAAATGCTCACCATCAAACGGATCGTGCGCCGAACTACGCGCCTTCGAGAGGTCGACGTAGCCCGAATACAGGCCATTCATGAAAGCGATGCCGTTGGCGTCGAGATCAATTCCCGATGACTTATCGAAGATTGGATCGGCGGCCTGCGCCGGCGACGCTAATGCCGCGATCACCACTGCGCCAAAAAGGAGCCCTTTGGCCTTCATGTCCCCTAATCCCCTCAACATGAGTTCCCCGCGCGAGTTGCGCCGCAAAATACTACTTAGCGGCGACACACATAGCCCTGCCCGACTGCGCGCGCGCGAGCCCTAGACTAGGCGAATCATCGCCGATTCACAATCCCGTATAGCGCACAACGCCGGAGCCGCGCAAGTCGGCCAGAACCCCGCTCAGGGCCGTTCAATCAGGCCCTTGCGGCCCGGCGATGCTCGACAAACAGGCCAAAGCGCGGGCGCAGCGCGGTGCCAATGTACGTTCCCGCCAACGCCGCGACGAACCACAGCCAGCCGTGCAAGCTGCCCGAGGCAATGCCGCTGAAATAGGCGCCCACGTTGCAGCCGAAGGCAAGCCGGGCCCCGTATCCCATCAGGATACCGCCAACGGCGGCAGCGGTTACCGAGCCCCAGTCGAGCCGGCGCAGCGGGCCAAACTTACCGGCCAGGCCAGCGGCCAGGAAGGCGCCGACAATGATGCCGAAGTTCATGACCGACGTGCTCTGGGCAAACAGCCCGCCCGCCAGGAATCGCTGCGGGCCGGGCCACGTCCAGAATTCCCAAGACGCCACATCGACCCCCAACGCGGTAGCCGCCTTGGCGCCCCACAGGGCATAGCCGAAAGAGACCGTCCAGGGATGGCCGGCCAACGCCAATGTCGCCACATTGAGCAGAGCCAGGGCGACGCCGCCAATCAGCAATGGCCATGGTCCGCGCCACAGGCGCGCGCCAAAGCCGCTCCCACCGCTATTGCCGGCCAAGCCCGCGCCGCCATGCGACAGCCGGCCGTGTCGCCGCCTTTCGACGACGACGGTGGCTACGGCAATCAGCGCGAAGAGGGCTAGTTGCAACGCCAGCGCCCCGGAAAGCCCTAACTCATCCAGCAGCGAGATCGTGCCCAAGTTGGGTGTGCCCAGCCACCATGGCATGTGCGCCGTGCCCAACAGTGAGCCGACGATGAAGAAGATCAGGGTGACGACCATGCGCCCCGAGCCACCGCCGACCGTATAAAGCGTGCCCGAGGCGCAGCCGCCGCCAAGCTGCATACCAACGCCGAACAGGAACGCCCCGACCAGAACCGAAACGCCGAAGGGCGCCAGGGCGCCGCCCACCGATTGGCCAAAGAACGTACCCTGCGACAGGACCGGCAAGAATACCGCGGTCGCCAGGGCCAGCATCAGCATCTGGGCGCGCAGGCCCGCCCCTCGACCATCGGCCAGAAATACCCGCCAGGTCGAGGCAAAGCCGAACGCGGCATGAAAGAGAACCAGCCCCAGCGCGGCGCCGAGGCCATACAGCACCGCCTGATGCACGGCGACTGTACTGGCGATGTAGGACATGCCGCCAAGCAGCAGAACCAGCGCTAGGCCGGTGATACGCCAATCGGGTCCGGGACGCTCCGGCGTATCGGCCGAAGACGGATTTTCAACGGTCGTCGTCATAGGGCCAATGATATGCGCGGCGGTGGCGGCCGTGTCGAGGCCGCCACACCGGAATGTGATTAGTTCGTCTGGGTTTTGCGCTCGACCGGCAGATCCTCGCGGGCTGACCAGTCGACCATCGAGCCGTCGTAGACGCGCACCTTCTTATTGCCCAAGATCTCGCTCTCGGCGAACCAGCCAAGGGTCGCCCAGTGCCCGGTGTTGCAGAAGGCGATGGACTCGCCTTCGGCATCCACACCGGCGGTCTTGAGCAGATCGCGCAAACCGTCGGCGCTCACAAACTTACCACCATCGACCGTAACCTGGCTTTCCGGCACATTGACCGCGCCCGGAATGGTGCCTGGCCGCTTGGCCGCCTTGTGCGCCTTCTCACCGCGATACTGGGCGGGCGGACGCATGTCGATCAGAGCGGTCCGGGAGCCCACCGCCGCCTGCACGTCGCGATAGTCGGCCACCATCTCGGGCCGGAAAGATGCCGAGAATATCTGCGGTGACGGCTCGTTCCAGCCGGTCTCGACGGGATTGCCCGCATCGGCTGTATAAGCCCGGTAGCCGCCATCAAGAATGGAGACCTTGTCGTGCCCCAGGACCTTGAAGGTCCAATAGATGCGCGTGGCACTGCCCATATCCAGGGCGCTCACGCCGGCAGCGATGATCACCACGTGGCTGTCGTTCCCGATCCCCAAGTTACCGACAAGACCCTCCAAAGAGCCGACGGCCGGCAACTGCCCCGGCACCCCGTCCACCTTGCTGCGCCAACCGGCCTTCAGGTAGTCGCTGTAGACGGCGCCTGGAATGTGCCCCTGCCGGTAGGTTTTCTCCGAGCCACCATCCAACTTATTGCGGATATCCAAGATGGCCACATCCGCCCGGCCAGCGTTGGCTTTGACCCAAGCAACGTCCACCAAGGGCGTTACGCCGCTGGCGGCATCAGCACGGGCAACGCCCGTGACGGTCCAAAGAACTAGAACTGCGATAGCGGTCAGGGTGCGCATAGCGATCTCCTGCAAGGGCTAATCATATTTCACATAATAATTATGTGATTTAATTTATTCTACGATAATATGTGTGTTAATAGATAGGCACGCAAGGTATATTCTGGGTATATATTGACACCACTTTTAGAGCAGTCTTGGTTGAGTATCGGTGCAGGTTTCCGGCTCGGCGGGCGCAAGCAGGGAAAGATCGTCGTTGGCGGCGCTGTTGATCCGCGCCGATACGGTGTAGGTGGCGAACGTGTGCGCCGGCCGCTGGTGCAGGAGAGTCTGCATCGCCTCGGCCCCGGCACCCGGGTTCAGCCACGCCGTAAAATCCGCAGGATCCAGAATCACCGGCATGCGGTGATGGATCGGGCGCAGCGCCGGTACCGCCTCTGTGGTGAGGATGGCGCAGGTCTCGACCGCCTCATGGCTTTGCGGGTCCCGCCAACGCTCCCAGATGCCGGCGAACGCAAAGATATCGGTGCCCGGCAAGGTGATTCGGTAAGGCTGCTTGCGCCCGCCTTCGCTGCGCCATTCGAAGAATCCGTCGGCGGCAATCAGGCAGCGCCGCATTCGAAAAGCGTCTCGAAAGGCCGGCTTTTCGGCGACGCTTTCGGCGCGCGCGTTGATCATACGGTCGCCGATCGCCGCATCCTTGGCCCAGGACGGAATCAGTCCCCAGCGCAGCCAAACGAAACGCCGCACGCCATCGTCTGCGCCCTGGCGCACGGCAGCGACTTCCTGACGCGGCGCGATGTTGGCACGCGGCGGCAAGTTCGGCAGTTCGAGAAAATCAAAATGGTCACGCACCATCTCTACAGTCGTCGTCAATGAGTAGCGGCCGCACATAACCTTCGCCTTTAGCACACAGGGTGCGCATCTTGAAAGCAATCGCCGACGGGTTCATTCTCCCACTCTGGCGGTTGGAAACCACCACCGCTTTGACGGGAGGAAAGACATGGCACTGAGAATCAATTCAGAAGCGCCGGATTTCTGGACGGATACGACGCAAGGATCGATCAATTTCCACGAGTGGATCGGCGATGGCTGGGCAATTCTGTTCTCTCATCCGAAGGACTTCACTCCGGTCTGCACCACCGAGTTGGGCTACATGGCCGGGCTGAAGCCCGAGTTCGACAAGCGCAACTGCAAGATCCTGGGTTTAAGCGTGGACCCGGTTACCGACCACAAGCGCTGGATGAAGGATATCGAGGAGACGCAAGGGCACGCGGTCACCTATCCCTTGGTCGGCGATCCGGAGCTGAAGATCGCCAAGTTGTACGACATGCTGCCGGAAGACGCGGGCGACACGTCGGAAGGCCGCACGGCGGCCACCAACGCCACCGTCCGCTCGGTCTTCCTCATCGGGCCGGACAAGAAGATCAAGGCGATGCTGACCTATCCCATGAGCACCGGACGGAATTTCGACGAGGTGTTGCGCCTGCTCGATTCCTGCCAGCTGACGGCCAAGCATCAGGTGGCCACACCGGTCAATTGGAAACAGGGTGACGACGTCATCATCGTCCCCGCGGTTTCCGACGAACAGGCCAAGGCCAAGTACCCCGGCGGCTGGAAGTCCCCGAAGCCCTACCTGCGGATCGTCCCACAGCCGAAGTAAGATATCGGTCCCTATTATCGGGGGTGCGCTGACCCACACGAACAGCCACCCCCGCCGGGCGCCCCCCTCTCTACTCCCCCATCGTTGCCAAACGCCTGCATGCCCGTTACAGTGGCTTGTTCGCTATTTGTTCTCCTCGACTTTGCCACAAGTTTTGGTATGCTTGTGGGTTCGCGGCCCAACATCTAGTAGTTTTCAACAAATCATTCGGTCCACAGCTGTGGATAAAGCGGGGGGTAGGGTATGGACGGCGCGGGACGTCTTGAGGATTTCGAACCAATCGGGGAACAGCTTCCGGCTGTGGATAACGTGCATTCGGGGGGGTCCGCGCCGTCCGCGGGTGTGCCGGAAGAGGCTTCGGCGGACTCGCGGACTGGTAGCGGCGAGACCTCCTCGGACCTGGAGTCGCCGGATTTGGGCGATGCGCAGATTCGCGACCTGTTCCAAAATGAGCGTGGCATTGCCGTGCGCATGGACCGGTCACGCGATTCGCGCCTGACCACGTTCGGCAAAGCCACTCTCTCGGACCGCTATCTGATGGACGGCGAAAGCTTTCAGGACCTTTTCGCCCGAGTCGCGGCGCATTACGCGGATGATTCGGCACACGCGCAGCGCCTTTACGATTATATGTCCCAGTTGTGGTTCATGCCGGCGACTCCGGTGCTCTCCAACGGCGGCACCTCACGCGGTCTGCCGATTTCCTGCTTCCTTAACGAGGCGGGCGATTCGTTGGATGGCATCGTCGGCCTGTGGAACGAGAATGTCTGGTTGGCGGCGCGCGGCGGCGGCATCGGCAGCTATTGGGGCAATCTGCGCTCCATCGGCGAGCGGGTCGGCCACAACGGCAAGACCTCCGGCGTTATTCCCTTCATTCGGGTGATGGATTCGCTGACCCTGGCGATCAGTCAGGGCTCGCTGCGGCGCGGCTCCGCCGCTTGTTACATGCCGGTCTCGCATCCGGAGATCGAGGAGTTTATCGAGATGCGCCGGCCAACCGGCGGCGACCCGAACCGCAAGGCGTTGAACCTGCTTCACGGCGTGGTGGTGCCGGATGCCTTCATGCGCGCGGTCGAGCGCGACGAGGACTGGGCCCTGACCAGCCCCAAGGACGGAGCCATCGTCCGCCAGGTAAAGGCGCGCAGCTTGTGGATTCGCATCCTCACCGCGCGCATCGAGACGGGCGAGCCGTACATTCTTTATGGCGATCATGTGAACCGGGCGATCCCGGAACATCACAAGCTGGCCGGCCTGTCGGTCAAGATGTCGAACCTATGCAGCGAAATCACCTTGCCCACCGGGATCGACCAGCATGGGCGGGAGCGGACGGCGGTGTGCTGCCTCTCCTCGCTCAACCTGGAGACCTATGCGGAGTGGCAGGATCATCCGCGCCTGGTCGAGGATGTCATGCGCTTCCTCGACAACGTGCTCAGCGATTTCATTGCCAATGCACCCGACAGCATGGCCCGAGCACGTTATTCCGCCGAACGCGAACGGTCCGTCGGCTTGGGCGTCATGGGCTTCCATTCGTTCTTGCAGCAAAACGGCATCCCCCTGGAGGGGGTCATGGCCAAGGTCTGGAACAGCCGCATCTTCAAGCAAATCCGGACGCAGGCGGATGCCGCCTCGCGCACGCTTGCCGACGAGCGCGGTCCCTGCCCCGATGCCGCCGACTTCGGCATGCAGGAACGGTTCTCAAACAAAATGGCGATCGCGCCCACCGCCTCGATCTCCATCATCTGCGGCGGCGCCTCGCCGGGGATCGAGCCGATCGCCGCCAACAGCTTCACCCACAAAACCCTGTCGGGCTCGTTCAACGTGCGCAACAAGCACCTGACGGCCCTGCTGGCCGAGCGCGGGCGGGACGACGAGGAGACGTGGTCTTCGATCACCCTGAACGAAGGTTCGGTGCAGCATTTGGATTGCCTGAGCGACGAGGAGAAGGATGTCTTCAAGACCGCCTTCGAGATGGATCAGCGCTGGCTGATCGAGCTGGCCGGCGACCGCACGCCTTATGTGTGCCAATCGCAATCGCTGAACCTGTTTTTGGCCGCGGACGTGCACAAGCGCGATTTGCACCAGATTCATGCGCTAGCCTGGAAGAAGGGCGTGAAAAGCCTCTACTACTGCCGCTCCAAATCGATCCAGCGCGCCGAATCGGCGATGGGCGATGCGGCCGCGAATAGCGCCCCAAACGTCATTCCGCATCTGGGCAAGGTCAACGGCGACGACGCGGGAAACCGCCGTCCGAACGGTGAGATTGACTACGACGAATGCCTCGCCTGCCAGTAGTGGGCGAGCTTGCCGAGGGCCGTGCTCCAGGTAGGAGCTCGGCCCTGTCAGCACCGATCCCTTTTCATCCGACAACCGACACGTTTTGAGTTTTTTGCCATGTCCCTGCTCGATGCCCGCCCCGCCTACAAGCCGTTCACCTACCCCTGGGCGTATGACGCCTGGCTGACGCAGCAGCGTATTCATTGGCTGCCCGAGGAAGTGCCGCTGGCCGATGACGTGAAGGACTGGCAACGCAACCTCAACGCCGCCGAGCGCAATCTGCTCACCCATATCTTTCGCTTCTTTACCCAGGCGGATGTCGAGGTGAACAACTGCTACATGAAACACTATGCCCGGGTCTTTCAGCCGACCGAGGTGCAGATGATGCTGGCTGCCTTCTCCAACATGGAGACGGTGCACATCGCCGCCTATTCGCATCTGCTCGACACCTTGGGCATCCCCGAGGCCGAGTACACCGCCTTCCTCCACTACAAGGAGATGAAGGACAAGTACGACTACATGCAGAAATTCGGTGTCGACACGAAGGCGGATATTGCCAAGACCTTGGCAGTCTTCGGCGCCTTCACCGAAGGGTTACAGCTTTTCGCCAGCTTCGCCATCCTGCTCAACTTCCCGCGCTTCAATAAGATGAAGGGCATGGGCCAGATCATCTCCTGGTCGGTGCGGGACGAGAGCCTGCATACCCAGTCGATCATCCGCCTGTTCCAGACCTTCATCGCGGAAAACCCAGAGGTATGGACCGAAGACTTCGAGCGCGACGTCTACCGGTCGTGCGAGACCATCGTTACCCACGAAGATGCCTTCATCGACCTGGCCTTCGAGCTGGGCGGCGTCGAGGGCTTGGGGCCCGAAGAGGTGAAGGCCTACATCCGCTACATCGCCGACCGCCGCTTGGTCCAGCTTAACCTGCAGCCCATTTACCGGGTAGAGGGCAACCCGTTACCCTGGATGGACGTGATGCTCAACGGCGTCGAGCACACCAACTTCTTCGAGAACCGATCCACCGAATACTCCCGCGCCGCCACCCGTGGTTCGTGGGACGAGGCGTTTGACTAGGTTCGGGACTCATTGACGGGTGTTGCGAGCGGCGATGTCCGTCCACAGGTCCAGGCCGGTCTACCGTAACGACCTCGGTGAACGACTGAGTTTGAGGCCACTTACTTTCGGCCAGTCAACCAATTCTTCATCATTATTCGCAAATTTGTCTTACGAAGGCTCTGGTTATTAGAATTCGCTAAAGTCGAGATCCATGGACATTCGTAGTTTCCTGGCGGAAAAAAAGCCGACCGATGTGAAAGTCATCCGCCGAAATAGCAGCCTGCGGGAAGCCGCCCGCAAGATGATTTCCCAACATGTCGGTGCATTGGTCGTAACCGACGAAGGTGGAGAATTAGTTGGAATCATTTCCGAGCGCGATCTGATGCGAGCCATTACAGAGTACGACAGCACGCTGGTCGATAAACTTGTCAGCAACGTGATGACAAGAACCGTCATTACTTGTGCACTTCACGATAGTATCGTTGATGTCTTGTTTCAGATGAAGTCCAACGAAATTCGACATATCCCAGTCCTCGATGGCGCTGAACTAGCGGGCGTCATTAGCATCCGTGAACTTACGCGGGCATACGAACTGCTCCAAGTTGAGGCGAATACCGACGCATTGACCGGTCTATCTAGTCGGCGATACTTTCTTGAAACGTTGGCAAGTGAATTGGACCGTTCTCGCCGTTACGGGCACCCGCTGTCGGTGGCAATGATTGACGTCGATCGCTTCAAACGGGTCAATGACACATATGGCCACGAGGTGGGAGACGAGGTGTTGCGCGCGTTAGGCAACCTTCTTGTTCGAGAGCTCCGCACCATCGACAGGGTAGGACGTTTAGGCGGAGAGGAGTTCGCCGCTATCTTCCCGGAGACGGACATTGATGGGGCGAAACGCGCTTGCGATCGGCTACTTAAGACGATCAGGGCCGCAAAAATTGACGTTAAAGACGCAAAGATATCTTTCACCGTGAGTATCGGCTTGGTGAAGGCCGACCCCGCTACACGGGACCCGTCAGGCATATTGAAAAGGGCTGACGAGCTCTTGTACGACGCGAAGGCGCGCGGTAGAGATCGTATTGAGCTGGATACACCTCACAAGCCGCCGCATCCAATGGATGAGGATCAACCGACAGCAACAACGTCGGAAGCAATTGGCACGGGTGGTCGGTAACAAGTTATCTGGCCCCTCAACAGCCTCGGCTACAGTCGGAAGTTCTCAAATGCGCGGATTTGCGATCGGTGTTGGCACCAAAGCTGACACCGGCACGCCACCGCTGACCGCACTCTCGTTTATGAGGGCACCACCCAAGCTGGCAGCACGCTATTCCCCGCAGATCGCGCGCAGGGCTTGCCAGTCGGTATCCGGCATGGCCGGGCTGCCAGCCGTGGAGTCGGCCTCGTCGAAAAAGCGGACTCGTGAGGCGCTGCTTGGGTGGGTGGATAGGAATTCCAGCCCGCCGGCCATGTCGCCCTGCTGATCGATCATGCGCTGAAAGAATTCGCCCAAACCCGAAGTCTGAATGCCCGCCGTCTGTAGGAGGTCCATGGCCTCAGCGTCAGCATCGGCTTCCGCGTCGCGGCTGAAGGAAAAGGTCAGCAACGTCTCGCCGATCGCGACCGGCGTACCGCCGCCGAAGAACAGGCCCAAGATCCCTTGCATGCCCAGTTGGCGGATCATTGCCTTGGTCCCGTCGCGATGCACCACGTGCCCCATCTCGTGGGCCAGCACACCGGCGACCTCGTCCGGCCCCTCGACGAAATCGAGGAGCCCACGCAAGACAACCATGTGGCCACCGGGTAGGGCAAAGGCATTCGGTACGGATACATCGAGGACGGTTACGCGGAAATCGTAGGGCGACGACGATGGCGACATCCGCGTGACCAAGCGCTGTAAAGCCGCCGAGCCGGAAGCTTCCGTGCAAACCGACGGTTTGCCGTCTCCTACCACAGCGAAAATCTTGGTCACCTCGGCGTATAGGTTTTCACCCAGGGATTCTTCCCAGGATACCGGGATCGCGGCCGCGATAATGCGCGCGACCCATGGCAAGCCAAACCACAGAACACCCGCCAACGCCGCCGTCCCCGCAAGCCCAGAGACCGAAATGACCAAGGCGCGGGAGAGGCGCCGCCGAGGCGCTAGGTGCGGTGCGCGCGGAATGATCGCGGCCAGAGCCTGACGGTCCGTAAGCTGAAGCCGCGCGCCAACGTCGTCCTTGGCATTGCGGAGGCGGATCGGACCCGTGCGGCGATCTTCGTCGACTAGCCGTACATCACCGTAGGCCCAGGTGGCAATAGGCCGGCCATCCTCGTCGGCGACGGCTATCCCCACCGGAGACAAGGATACGCTGACATCCCGGCGAGCCGCCGTCTGGCCATCGTAGAGAACTGCTGTGGACGACACCCCGTTATCAGATACTTCCGACATCCAACGCGTCCGCCAACCCTTCTCCGAATCTTGGCTGTTCCTGCGCGCTTTGCCGGATGGCGTCGAAATCTTCCTCCCCGGTCACCGTCAGGGTTGCGGTCACTTCGCGGAAAAGCATGTTCAAATACACCGCCACGCGGCATACGTTGAAAATTAGCACAAGCACCAGGACATAAAGGATAATTGAAACGAATACAGCGGCCGACAAGGGAGTGGACGAATCCGAAATTTCAATTAGAAAACCTCCCGGTACAAACAACTCGAAGAAGAATGAAACCAACGCAACCGCCAGGCCGACGATGACAACATAGCAAACGATGATCCAGAGAACGCGGCGAAAGGATAGCTCGCTTGTGAAGCCAAGATCGCCATACCGCGTCTGTCCGACAAAATAGCGAAATACCTGGACCTGATACCACAACCAACTGAAACCCAGTGTCGGTGCAAGGAGCAGCCAGGCAATCAGCCAACGTGGGAAAAGCGCCTTGGCCTCCCCACTGAAGCTCAGATTTTTGGAACCGAACCAGGTATTTTCGATTAAGTACGCCTGCAAACGCGTCTGCATTAGCGGATAGGCTAGGCCGAGCGTTAGGCCAGTAACAACGATCCAACCGAACGCCATCAGCGCATATTGCAGGGCGGATCCGCTCTGCCCGCCACGAATTCCACGCCATTGCGTTCGCGTCAAGCGGTATCGCCTAGCGCGAAACAACGCCACGTAGATGAGAAAAATAATGACCAACGCTTGCACGATGCCATATGCCCCGCGCACCTCGGGCTGACCAATCAAACTGTAATCGATGAAGCCGAGTAGAAATCCGACCGGCACAAGAATGGCGATGACGATCAGGAAGCCTAGAAACAGCTCCATCGCCCGCCCGGTATATTCGAGCGGCTCACCCTCGAAGGATACGTGGCTCCAGAAATACCGGCGCAGTCGCGTCTTGCCCCAGAATCGGTAAATACCCAAGGTCAGGATACCGAGCAGCATGTTGACCGTGACGATCTTGGCAAGGTCGCCTGCGCTACCCATGTAATCGAATGCTTGGCGCGGCGTATCCACAGCTATGGATGCGCGTAGGGACGAAGGTTGTGGCGTTTGGCTGTCGTCACTCATTGACCCCATCCTTGCCATTGGTACACTAGCTAGAGACCGGCGCGCGTATCTGCTGCCAATCTCGTCAACGAACAGATGCAGGATTTCTCACCGAAGGGCTGCTGGGCACCTCGCCCGTCATCCCGCCCAGGCTACCCTATCCCTCAGAGCACGAACAAAAGGTATAAAAATGGGCCAATTTGGCATCGGCCAACCCATGCGCAGGCTTGAAGATGCACGGTTTTTGACCGGCGGCGGGCAGTATGTGGATGATATCCAACAGCCCGGCGCCTTGCGCAGCTATGTTCTACGCAGCCCGTATGCACACGCTCAGATTGTAAATATCGACACCACGGCGGCCCGGGCCATGCCTGGGGTGCTCGGCGTCTTCACGGCAGAAGATCTGGCGGTCGATGGGATCGGCGATCTCCTATGTCAGATCCCCATGACCAGCAAGGACGGCGCCAAGATCATCATGCCCGGTCATCCCGTGCTGGCCCGCGAGCGCGTCCGCCATGTGGGCGACCCAGTGGCTTTCGTGGTCGCCGAGACCTTGGCGCAGGCGAAAGACGCCGCCGAGGCCATCGAGGTCGACTACGCCGATCTGCCCGCCGTCACCGATACCGCCGCCGCCATCGACCCGGCCGCACCCCAGGTTTGGCCGGAGGCACCGGGCAACGTCAGCCTCGATTGGGAATTGGGCGATTCGGAAGCCACCGCCGCCGGCATCGCCAAGGCGGCGCATGTGACGCACCTGGAGATCGTCAACAATCGGCTGATCGTGAATTCGCTGGAGCCGCGCGGTGCGCTCGGCGACTACGATGCAGAGACAGAGCACTTTACCCTGCACACACCCACCCAGGGTGTGCACCATTTGAAAACGCAACTGGCCGCCGAGGTATTCCATCTGCCAGAGGATCATTTCACGGTGCGCACACCGGATGTGGGCGGTGGCTTCGGTATGAAGGTGTTCCTCTACCCGGAGTACGTCATGGTCCTGTGGGCCTCCCGACGGCTGGGCCGTCCGGTGCGCTGGACCGGCGAGCGCAGCGAAAGCTTCCTCAGCGACTCGCAAGGGCGCGATCATGTCACCCGTGCCGAGTTGGGACTGGACGCGGACGGGCGCTTCCTCGCCCTGCGTCTGTCGACGACGGCAAACATGGGTGCCTACCTTTCCAGCTTCTCACCCTTCATCCCGACCGGCTGCTATGTGGTCATGTGTTCCGGGCTCTACGCCATTCCCGCTGTCTACGGCGAGGTAAAGTGCGTCTTCTCCAACACCGTGCCGGTCGATGCCTATCGCGGCGCCGGACGGCCGGAGGCGGCCTATCTCGTCGAGCGGTTGGTAAATGCGGCGGCCCGCGAGACTGGCCTGGCGCCAGATGAAATCCGCCGCCGCAATTTCGTGCCGCCCGCGGCAATGCCCTACAAGACGGCAACGGGCCTGACCTACGATTCGGGGAATTTCACCGCCTTGATGGAACAGGCGCAGGCCCGGATCGGCTGGGCCGACCGCGACTCACGGCGCACGACGGCGAAGGCCGCAGGTAAACTGCACGGCATCGGGCTATCCTGCTATGTCGAACAATGCGGCTCTTCCACCAAGGAGGATGCGCGCGTGGCGCTCGACGCCGACGGCGGCGTAACCGTCTATGTCGGCACGCAGACCAACGGCCAGGGTCATCACACGGCGTATGCCCAGATTCTCAACGAGAAACTCGACCTGGCGCCGGAACTGGTTCGCGTCCGTCAGGGCGACTCCGATGAACTGGCCTACGGCAGCGGGACCGGTGGCTCGCGCTCCCTAATTATGGGTGGCGGTGCCATCTCCGCCGCGGCCGATAACGTCATCGAGAAAGCCCGCCATGTGGCCGGCCACCTGCTGGAGGCAGCCGAGGCGGACATTGAATTCCGCGACGGCAGTTTCGCCGTGGTCGGCACCGACAGGCGCCTGACGCTCGCCGCGGTGGCCAAGGCAACGCACGATGGCACGGATCTGCCCGACGAGATGCAGGGTCCAATCGACGAGTTGGCCCGCTACCGGGGGCCGAGCATGACCTTTCCCAACGGTTGCCATGCCTGCGAAGTGGAGATCGATCCGGAAACCGGGCAGGTCCAGATCATGCGGTACGTGGTGGTCGATGATTTCGGCAAGCTGGTCAATCCGTTGCTCGCCGCTGGCCAGGTGCATGGCGGCACGGCGCAGGGTATCGGCCAGGCGCTCCTCGAGCACACGCAGTATGATCCCGACAGTGGCCAACTGCTCAGTGGTTCATTGATGGACTATTGCCTACCGCGCGCGGATAACCTGCCGGCTATCGAGCTGACCATGGTCGAGGACACGCCCTGCACCACCAACCCGATGGGTGTGAAGGGCGCGGGCGAAGCGGGCTCCATCGGCGCCTGCGCCGCGGTTATCAACGCCGTCATCGATGCGCTTTCCCCCTTGGGAATCAGCCACATCGACATGCCGGCCACACCGGAACGGGTCTGGCGCGCCATCCACGACGCACGGGCGTAGAAACCACTATGCGTAGCAAAGCCGAACTAGCGAACCTACCGGCCACTCTGCGCCAAATCGCCGAGCGCGCCGGTGCGGCGATCCTCGATGTCTACGAGGGGCGCGTGGCCCTCGACGCACGGCAAAAGGACGACCAGTCCCCGGTCACCGCCGCCGACGACGCGGCGGAGGCCGTCATCCTAGCGGCTTTGCGTGAGCTGACACCGGATATCCCCGTGGTCTCGGAAGAGGCGGCAGAGGCCGGCAATATTCCGGATGTATCCGGTGGGCGCTTTTGGCTGGTCGACCCTCTCGACGGCACCAAGGAGTTCCTGTCCCGCAACGACGAATTCACAGTCAACATCGCCCTGATCGAGGGTGGCTGCCCCACCGCTGGCGTCGTGCACGCCCCGGCTCTGAAAAAGACTTGGCTCGGCGCCGGTACCGATACGGCGTGCTACGCCGAGGGCGACCAGCCGCCCGTACCTATCCGCACCCGCCCGCAACCCGCAACGGGCGCCGTGGTCGCCGCCAGCCGCCGGCACGGCGACGCCGCGGCCATGGACGACTTCCTCGCCGACATCAAGGTGGCTACCCGAGTCGATGCCGGGTCGTCGCTCAAATTCTGCCTGATCGCCAGTGGCGACGCGGACCTTTATCCGCGTTTTGGCCGAACCATGGAGTGGGATACCGCCGCTGGGCACGCCGTCTTGCTAGCAGCCGGTGGACGGGTCGAGCGAGCCGACGACGGCACGCCACTAATCTACGGCAAAGCGGGATTCGAGAACCCGTATTTCATTGCCCGCGGCAAACCGGCCCAAATCTGAGACATCGGCCGGCGTTTTCCTAGCGCCAACCTAGCCAGTAACGCGCAGAACCTCGCGGGCTAGGCGGTTGATTTCGCCTGCGGCGCGGCCGCTGGGCGCCATCTCGCCGGCGGTTAGACCTTCGTTTAGGGCACCAGCGAAGAGTACCCGATTGCCGACACGGGTGCGCGCGACCTTGACGCCATAGGCTTTGGCCTCGGTCAGCATTTCTTCGGTCAGATTGGCGCGCGCCGGCACCCGGTTGAAAACCATCAAAACGGGTTTTCCCTCGCGCGCCGCTAGGTTCAGGGTCGGGCGTGTCGCCCAGATGTCCATAGGCGACGGTTGCACGGGCACGACCACCAAATCCGCGGCTCGGACGGCGATCTTGGCCTCGTTTCCCGCGTGGGGCGGGCAATCGATCAGCACGATATCCCGCTTCCGCGCCACGCTATTGATCTGGCTGCTTCGGCGCAGATCACCAACTGCCTCAACATCGAGGCTATCGTCATCGTCGCCGAAAAGCTCTTCGCGTTTCCGAAACCACGTGATCATGGACTGCTGCGGGTCAATATCGAGGACGGTGACATCGCGCCGTCCGGCCGCCAAAGCGACCGCCAAGTGCGCACAAAGGGTGGTTTTTCCGGCTCCGCCCTTCTGTTGGGTCACACACAGGACTGTCGCGGTCATGGCACTCCTCCGCCGGTCGATTAAGAGAGCCATCTTGCACCCCCTGGCAAAACGGTGCAAGCGAGCCTATCCACAGCCCCACATCGATATTTTTTTGCCATTGTGACTTGACCATGGCCATCTGCGGGCGCAAAATTTTTTCACGTGGCCGGCCTAGCCGGTGACGATTTAGCCGCCGCAATGCCTTGCGGTGACTCTTGGAGCCTCCCACTACCGCGGGTGGGATTGCCCCAAACGAGAGAGCGCTAAAGTCCAGGGGTCACCATGCCATGGGGCCCCTGGCATCGTTGAAGGCACCCGCTTCTTAGCGCCTGTCCGGCGCGCCCCCGCATAAGATAGACTGCCTCCCAATGACAGACCCCGCTGACCAAACCCAGGCCACGCGCGGACGCATAGCACGCCCGAATGCCGTCGCCTACAAGGAGGCTGGCGTTCTCCTGCGTGCCGGCGGCCTCGTCGCCGTTCCGACCGAGACCGTCTATGGCCTGGGCGCCGATGCGACCAACGACCAGGCTGTCGCGGCCATCTTCGAGGCCAAGGGCCGGCCGCGCTTCAACCCGCTGATCGTGCATGTGCGCGATGCCGAGACCGCCGCGCGGTTCGTTGTCTTCGACGACCAAGCCAAGTTATTGGCCAAGCAGTTTTGGCCGGGCCCACTGTCGTTGGTTCTGCGCCGCACGGCCGACTGCCCGATTTCCCTGCTGTGCAGCGCCGGGTTGGAAACCCTGGCGGTCCGCGTGCCAGATCACCCGGTGGCTCAGGCTCTGCTCCGTACCGCCGGTTGCCCCATCGCGGCGCCAAGCGCCAATCCCGCCGGCGCCATCAGCCCGACACGAGCCGAACACGTAGCGGAATCCCTGGGCGATAAGGTGGATCTCATTCTCGACGGCGGCCCCTGCCCGGTGGGAATCGAGTCCACGGTCCTGAACATCAGCGGCGAAACGCCGATCCTGTTGCGTCCGGGCGGGGTGCCGATCGAAGCGCTAATCAAGGTTATTGGCCCCATCGACGTCGCCAGTGCAGAGACGCCCAACGCCTCGCCGGGCATGTTGGCCAGCCACTACGCGCCACGCCTGCCCCTGCGCCTGGATGCACATAGCGTGCGGGCGGACGAGGCGTTGCTCGCTTTCGGTCCGGAGGCCCCGGCCGGTGCCGCGGTTACGGAAAATCTAAGCCGGCGCGGCGATGTGAAGGAAGCTGCAGCCAAGCTATTCGCGACCTTGCGCCGCCTGGACCAGCCGGATTTGACCGGCATCGCCGCCATGCCCATTCCGGAGACCGGCTTGGGCGTAGCGATCAACGATCGTCTGCGCCGGGCGTCGGCGCCGCGCGGTTCGCAAGAGGAGACAAGCTCGGAGAGCGACCTGTTGAGCAAGATCGAGGCCGTCGTCGGCGACAAGGGCCTGATCACCGATCCAGATGCGATGGCACCGCATCTACTGGAGCTACGCGGGCGTTTTCAGGGGCAAGCTCCGTGTGTCGTGCGACCCGCATCCACGGCCGAGGTGGCCGAGGTGGTACGCCTGTGCGCCGAGGCCGGCACGCCCGTCGTGCCGCAGGGCGGCAATACCGGGCTGGTCGCCGGTGGCATACCGTTCGAGGACGGTCAGGCGGTGGTCCTAAACCTCGGGCGCATGAACAAGATTCGCGGCATCGACCCGGCGAACGACACCATCACGGTCGAAGCGGGCTGCATCCTGCACGCTGTTCAGCAGGCCGCCGAGGCGGCGGACCGCCTGTTTCCCGTGAGCCTGGGCGCCGAAGGCTCCTGCCAGATCGGCGGCAACATCTCGACCAATGCCGGCGGCATCCAGGTGCTGCGCTATGGCAACATGCGCGAACAGATTCTGGGCTTGGAGGTGGTGCTGCCCGACGGCCGGGTGTGGGATGGCCTACGCGCCCTGCGTAAGGACAACACCGGGTACGATCTGAAACAACTCTTCATCGGTGCCGAAGGCACGCTGGGCGTTATCACGGCGGCGGTGCTAAGGCTCTATCCGAGGCCACGCGCGCGCGCGAGTGCCTTTGCGGCGGCGCGTGACCTGGACGCTGCCGTCGCCCTGCTCGGCCGCATCCGGGCGGCTGTCGGCGATGCGGTGACCAGCTTCGAGTTGTTTCCCCGCCTGGGTATCGATCTGGCGCTCGCCGGTGTGCCCGGCACCCAAGACCCCTTGGCCGAACGCCACGATTGGTATGTGCTGATCGAACTTACCGGCAGCGGTGGTGGTGACCTTGGGGATTCGCTGGAGACAGCCCTGATGGCCGCGCTCGAAGATGGCCTCGTCCCCGATGCGACCATCGCCGCAAGTCAGGCCCAGACCGATGCTTTTTGGCGCCTGCGCGAGAATATGGTGGAGGCGCAGAAAAATGCCGGTGGCTCGATCAAGCACGACATCGCCGTGCCGGTTTCGGCGGTGCCCGCCTTCATCGCCCGCGCCAGCACCGCCGTTGCCGCTTTGATCCCCGGCATCCGGCCGATCCCGTTCGGCCATCTGGGCGACGGCAATATTCATTTCAATCTGACCCAGCCCGAGGGCGCCGATAAAGCCGCCTATCTGGCGCGCTGGGAAGAGGTCAATCGGGTGGTACACGACATCGTCGCCGAATTCTCCGGCTCGATCAGCGCCGAGCACGGCATCGGCCGCATGAAGGTGGACGAGAACCGGCACTACAAATCGGCGGTGGAGATCGAGCTGATGCAGACGGTCAAGGCGGCCCTGGACCCGAAGGGCATCATGAACCCTGGGAAAGTCGTGCCGCGCTAAGCGCCACCGGCGCGGAAGGAGACGAGTTGCACCAGCCGGCCGTTCTCCAAACAATCGCCGAACGGCTCGCCGGCGGAATGCCATAGCCATGGGCGGTAGAGCACCAAGCGGTTAAAGCGCATCGGCATGGTCATCAGGTACTCCCACCGGCTTTCGTCGTTAGCTTCAGCCTGGAGCAGCGCCGCAACACTGGCATGACCACAAGCAGTCAATTCACATTGCTCCAGCGGCGTCCGATCGCATTGCAGGCCTTTGTGCCGATAGAAGGCGGTACCGCCGCAACAATGCTCGCTGGCGGTGAGATAGACCACTCCGACCCAGGTGAGCGCCGTCGGATCCACGTGAACGCAATAGCGGCCCGTCTCGCCCGCTAGGGTGATCCGGAATCGGCCGTGCGACGACATACCATCGTCGATACCGGTCAAGGGCTCACCCACCACCCGTGAGACGGCGCCGTCGAGGCCGGGCGCCACAAACGCCGTCGCGGAATTGCGGCCCGGAAAGGTGCGCCGTCCGCACACCTCCGGATAGTCGCTGGCCAACGCCACGCGCCGCACCTCGTGCGGGTCCGGATAGAAATCGTCGATGACCATAAGCGACTGGTACACGCGCGCCCCCTCCCAAAGTCACGGCGACCGACCGGCATTTTGCCCCGTACAAATGCGTAACTCAAGCCATAGCCGGCTTCCTGTGACAAAACGTGACACAAGCGCTACAAGGATGATCGCGTGTTCTTCTTTGAAACAGGGCGGATCGGCGACAAATGGGATCACGGAAAAATCAACGCACGGGCGGGCGCATCCTGGTCGACCAACTGCGCCTGCATGGCGCCGATATGGCCTTTGGGGTGCCGGGCGAGAGCTATCTGGCGGTCCTGGATGCGCTGCACGATACCCCCGAGCTGCGCTATGTGATCTGCCGCCAGGAGGGCGGCGCGGCCATGATGGCCGATGCCTATGGCAAACTGACCGGCCGGCCGGGCATTTGCCTGGTCACCCGCGGGCCCGGTGCCACCAACGCCAGCGCCGGAGTGCACATCGCGGCGCAGGATTCGACGCCCATGATCCTGCTGGTCGGCCAGGTCGCCCGCTCGACCCTGGAGCGCGAGGCATTCCAGGAGATCGACTATCGCCGCCTGTTCGGCAACATGGTCAAGTGGGTGGCACAGATCGATCAGACTGAACGCATTCCCGAGTTGATCAGCCGTGCCTTTCACGTGGCCACCGCCGGGCGGCCCGGACCGGTCGTCCTCGCCCTGCCCGAGGACATGTTGAGCGAGAGCGCCACGGTCCCCGACGCCGATCCTTATCGCAGCCCCCAGGCGCATCCGGGGGCGGACGACATGGCGCGCCTGCGGGATCTGCTGTCGCGCGCCAAACGGCCCTTCGCGATTGTCGGCGGCGGTGGCTGGACGGGCGAGGCGGTCGCGGATTTCCAGGCCTTTGCCGAGGCGAATGCGCTGCCCGTCGGTGCCGCTTTCCGGCGTCAGGACCGCTTCGACAACACTCACCCGAACTATGCGGGCGACGTGGGCATCGGCATCAACCCAAAGCTGGCGGCACGCATCACGGAGAGCGATGTGTTGCTCGTCGTCGGCGCCCGGTTGGGTGAGATGACCACTGGCGGTTACGAACTGATCGGCATCCCGCGGCCAACGCAGACGCTCGTGCACGTCCACCAGGACCCGGAGGAACTGGGGCGCGTCTATCAGGCGGCGCTGCCCATGACCGCCGGCATGGCGGCCTTTGCCGCCGCAGCGCGGGCGATGGAGCCGGTGACGCCGCAGCCCTGGAGCGCCCAGACGACGCAGGCGCACCGCGATTATCTAGAGAACATCGAGCCGCCGACGATCCCCGGCACGGTGCAGATGGGCGAGATCATGGCCTATCTGCGCCAAACGCTACCGCCGGAGACCATCGTCACCAACGGTGCCGGCAACTACTCGACTTGGCCCAACCGCTTCTACCAATACCGGCAGTTCCCCAGCCAGTTAGGGCCGACCAGCGGCTCCATGGGCTATGGCACGCCTGCGGCGGTTGCCGCCAAGCTGGTTCATCCCGACCGGCCAGTGGTTTGCTTCGCCGGCGACGGCTGTTTCCTGATGAACGGTCAGGAACTGGCAACCGCCGTGCAGTACAATCTCGGCATCGTCATTCTGGTCGTCAACAACGGCATGTATGGCACCATTCGCATGCACCAAGAACGCGAATACCCAGGGCGTGTCGTCGGCACCGGCCTAACCAATCCGGATTTCGCCGCCCTAGCGCGCGCCTATGGCGCGGAAGGGACAACGATCGAGCGCACCGAGGACTTTGCCCCCGCTTTTGAGAAAGCCATGGCGGCCGGTAAGCCGGCGCTGCTAGAACTGAAAGTGGACCCGGAGGCAATTACCCCCAAGGCAAGCCTGAGCGA
>JAJFGP010000157.1 GCA_021776055.1 Kiloniellaceae bacterium | reverse complement strand
GTCGAAATCGGTTCCACCGTCAGGCCCATCTTCTCGGCCACATGCTTTTCGACGCGCGGGTCGATGCTGGCGAACGTGCCGACGGCGCCGGAGATGGCGCAGGTCGCGATCTCGGCGCGAGCTTGTTCAAGGCGCGTGCGGCCGCGGCGAAAGGCGGCGTAGTGGGAGGCCAGCTTCAGGCCGAACGTGGTCGGTTCCGCATGAATACCGTGGCTGCGCCCGACGCACAGGGTGCTCTTGTGCTCCATGGCTCGCTTGTGCAGGGCCGCCAGCAGGGTATCCAGGCCGGCCAGCATCAGGTCGCTGGCGCGGGCAAGCTGCACGGCCAGGCAGGTATCCAAGACATCCGACGAGGTCATGCCTTGGTGCACGAAGCGGGCGTCTTCGCCAACATGCTCGGCCAGATTGGTCAGGAAGGCGATGACGTCGTGGCGCGTCTCGCGCTCGATCTCGTCGATGCGGGCGACCTCGAAGGCGCCGTGTTCCCACACCGCCTTTGCCGCCGATTTCGGGATGACGCCCAGCTTTGCCTGAGCGTCGCAAGCGTGGGCCTCGATCTCGAACCAGATGCGGAAACGCTGCTCCGGCTCCCAGATGCGGACCATTTCGGGGCGGCTATAGCGCGGAATCATCAGGGCCCTCACGAGTCGGAAATTGAGGCCCAAACAAGCCGAGACCGGCTGGTCCTGTCAACCGCTCTTACAGCAGGCCCATGGACTTGAAACTTTGCTGGCCGTTGCGGCCGATAACGATGTGATCGTGGATGGCGATGCCCAGCTTGCTGGCGGCTTCCTCGATCTCCCGCGTCATCTCGATGTCGGCCTTGGACGGTGTCGCATCGCCCGACGGGTGGTTGTGCACCAGAATGAGGGCGGAGGCGCCCAACTCCAAGGCTCGTTTGATCACTTCGCGCGGGTAGACCGGCGTGTGATCGACGGTGCCGCGCTGCTGCAACT
Organism: Kiloniellaceae bacterium; assembly: GCA_021776055.1. GTDB lineage: Bacteria > Pseudomonadota > Alphaproteobacteria > Kiloniellales > J153 > JAJFGI01. The sequence continues at coordinate 5,339 of JAJFGP010000157.1, read as the reverse complement.
CGTCGGCGATCAGGTAGTTTTTGCGGTCCAGGAACAGCAGGCGGAACTGCTCTACCTTCTCGCGTCCCATGGCGATGCGGCAATAGGCCAACAGCTTGTCCCAGGAGCCGATCACCGGACGTTCCGCCAGGTCCTCGCGCGCCAGGCGCAAAGCGGCTTCCGGAATGGCCTTGAGCACGGCGATGGAGGCATCGCCCATGCCCGTTACCGTGGCCAGTTCTTGCGGGCTGGCTGCCAGGACACCGGCAAGGTTGCCGAACCGTGTCACCAGGGCTTTGGCCAGGGGTTTGGTATCGCCGCGCGGCTTGGACCCGAATAAGAGGAATTCGAGCAATTCGTAGTCGGCTAGCGATGCCGTCCCTTTGTCCAGCAGGCGCCGGCGTAGTCGGTCACGGTGACCGTGGAAGTGGGGTTTCTCACCCTTGGTCATAACGCGCCCCGCGCCCCCAAAGCGCTACCGCCGGCTGTCGCGTCCTAAGCGGATCCAGAATCCGCGTAGGGCGGGGCGGTCCAACCAGTTGGCGACATGGTGAATATCTCATACCCATCGGCGGTGACCGCGATGGAATGCTCGAATTGGGCCGAAAGCGATTTGTCACGGGTGACGGCCGTCCAGCCGTCCTCAAGAACCTTCACCTCGAAGCGGCCGGCGTTGATCATTGGCTCGATGGTAAAGAACATGCCTTCGCGCAGGACCGTACCGGTGCCCGGTTTGCCATAGTGCAGAATGCTTGGCGCCGTATGGAAGATGCGGCCAAGACCATGGCCACAAAAGTCGCGAACCACGGAAAAGCGGTTCTTTTCGGCATGGCTTTGAATGGCATGACCGATATCGCCTAGGGTGGCGCCGGGCTTGACCACCTCGATGCCGCGCATCATCGCCTCGTAAGTGACTTCCGTCAGGCGCCGCGCCTTCACGCTGGGCTTGCCGATAAAGAACATGCGGCTGGTATCGCCGTGCCAGCCGTCCAGGATCACGGTCACGTCGATGTTCAGGGTATCGCCATCGGCCAATGACTTCTTCTCGTTGGGAATGCCATGGCAGACCACGTGATTGACGGACGTGCAAATCGACTTGGGGAAGCCACGGTAGCCCAGCGGTGCCGGTATGGCATCGTGCGCGATAATGAAGTCATGGCAGAGGCGGTCCAGTGCTTCGGTGGTCACACCGGGAGCCACATGCGGGGTGATGAAATCGAGGGTCTCGGCGGCCAGCCGCCCGGCCGCGCGCATACCCGCGAAACCTTGCGCGTCGTTGATGACGATGCGCAGTTCTTCGGCGTCCAGATCCTCGGCTGGTAGACCTTGTCCCATATTCATGACCTTAAACATTAAGCCAGCAAACCTTTCGAGCCCCTTTACATAGTTATACCAAGGAGCGCTGATAATGACCCCTAGAGATCGCGTGCGCGGCCCGTCGGGTAGGAGGGAAGCCGCTGGCGATGTGGTTCATCGTCAAGGCTTTCCGACGCCCTCCGACGGGTCGTGCAAGCGACCGAGACGGCGGCTTCCCAAGGCTTTCGGGCAGCGTTGCGCAGGCTTTGCGATGCACCGCATCGCCGCAGCCCACGCGCCTTGCCGAAAACCTTGGGAAGCCGTCTCTAGGGGTCATTATCAGCGCTCCTTGGTATAAAGGGGCAGGCGGCGGTCAACCTCGATAGTCTCCCGTCCGACCTTGCAACTATAGCACAATGCCTCGACGCCGCGCCCCATCGCCTCGCGCAGGGTGCGGTCGTATACCGGATCGATATCGGCGGCGATCTCCAAGCGGTCGCAATCGCCACGCTGGACCAGATACAACATGACCGAGCGGGCACCGGCCTCGGCCGCTTCGGCCAACTCGATCAGATGCTTGGTGCCGCGGGCGGTCACGGAATCGGGAAACTCCGCTGCTTCCGGCTTACGCTTTAGGTGCACGTTCTTGACCTCGACATAGCAGGGCGGCCGGCCTTCGTCTTCGAGCAGCAAGTCGATGCGGCTATTGCGGCCATAGCGGACCTCGCGGCGCAAGCCGGCATATCCGGTAAGCTCGGCGATAGATCCGGCACGAATGGCCTCCTCGACGATGCCGTTGGGCAGCGAGGTGTTGATGCCGACCAGGTGGCCGTCCACGGCGATCAACTCCCAGGAGTATTTCAGCTTGCGGTCCGGATTGCGCGATGGCGACAGCCAGACCTCGGAGCCAGGGTCGGCCAGGCCCAACATGGAGCCGGGATTGGCGCAATGGGCGACCACAACCTCGCCGTTCTCCAACTCGACATCCGCCAGGAACCGTTTGTAGCGCCGGGACAGGCGGCCGGGGATCAGTGGGTCAGGGAATTTCATGGCGCCAAAGTAGGGGGCAAAGCCGTACTTATCAACAGCGGTGCCGCCTGCTCACACGCTTGACACTTGTAACTTCGAAAACGGCTACCCAAAGTTAATACTATGGCGACTCGGCGCGGGTATGTTGCCATGTAATTCTGCCGATTTTTTCGCTTCGAGGTTCCAGTCCATGCGTCATTTTCCCCTTCTGCTGGCCGCCGCGTCCGCGCTGGCGCTGGCCGCTTGCGCGCCGACGGCAACACACAGAGTTTCGGCCCCTGTGCCCCCAACCACTATCGACAGCACGGCTTCGGCTCAGTCTGCGGGCGCCGATTTTGGTGTCAATACCGGCGGAACGTACCCCTACGGTAAAACCGGCGGGGTGCAAACCAGCAATGCTAGCGCCGGGCGAGAGGACCCCACAACAACGGGACCCGATGGGGCAATCTGGTTGAAACCGGATACGGCGAACGAGCGCTATCGGACCGACGCCGACGATTGCTACAGCTATGCGCGCGCCCAGAATGACCACGACGCGCGGATAGAAAGCGATGCTGGTGCGGCCTTCGACGATTCGACGGCTGGGAGTGGCGTGATCCAACTGCGGCAACGCATGAACCAGTTCGCCCGCACGAATCGGTTTCCGCGCCTGTTCGGTCAGTGCATGGAGGCGAAGGGCTATACCCGCGGTTAGCGGGAACCGCCCTGCCGCCTGACGCGCACACATGGCGGAGCAGCCTGTTACGGCCGGTCTGTTGGTTATTGGCAACGAGATTCTGTCCGGCCGCACCCAAGACGCCAACATCGCTCATCTAGGTCACCGTCTAAACGAGATCGGCGTGCGTCTGCTTGAGGTGCGGGTTGTGCCGGATATCGAGGCGGAAATCGTGGATGCCGTCAACGCGCTGCGCGCGCGTTTCGACTATGTTTTCACGACCGGCGGCATCGGGCCGACCCACGACGATATTACCGCGGCCTCGATCGCCAAGGCCTTCGATGTGCCGCTGATTCAAAATCCCGAGGCCCGCGCCCGTCTGGAGGGCAACTACCGCTCCGGAGATCTCAACGAGGCGCGCCTGCGTATGGCGAATACGCCCGAGGGCGCCTCGCTCATCGACAATCCGGTCAGCGCCGCGCCCGGATTTCAGATGGGCAACGTCTTCGTCATGGCCGGGATTCCGGTGATCATGCAGGCCATGTTCGAGAGCGTCGTGCACCGCCTGGTAGGCGGCAAGCCGCTGGTTTCGCGCACCCTCACGGTCTCGGTGCCCGAGGGCAAGATCGCGGCCGGGTTCGGGGCGCTGCAAGCAACCTACCCGGACGTGGAAATGGGCAGCTATCCCTTCAGCCGCGACGGCCGCTTCGCCACCCGCCTGGTCTTGCGCGCCAGCGACGAGGACCGCCTAGCCGCCGCCGCCGCCGAGTTGGACGCGATGATCGTCGAGCTTGGCAGTACGGGAACTTGGGATCGAACCGAGTAGGTCGTGGACTCGCCGATCGGCAAATCAGGTTGCCTGCCGATTGGCTTCCAGCCGCGCGTCGACCAAGGCTACCGTCTCATCGACAGCGTCGGACTGCATGCCCTTCTGTGCCGCTATGGTTTTCACCAGACAGTCCACTCGCTCGATATTCGGCGCACCGGCAAACAACGCCCGCGCCGCGGAGGACGGTTTCCCGAGCCCTCTGGCCGCGTTCGCATATTTCTCGAACGAGACCATATCACCTTGGGATGCGCCCATGGCCTTGCACAAATCACCCACCCAGTTGTAGATCGACCGCGATAGATCGATGTCGGTATGTACGGCATCTCGTATGGGCCGCGTGTCATCCTTCTGTATGCAGCGATAGTTGCCCGTCAGCAACATGCTCCACTTCGCCAGCGGCACAAAGACAGAGTCGTGCACCTTGAGCTTGACGGGTAATTCGATCATGCCGTCGCCGGTGTCGAACCGGATGGCCTCGATATCCGCCTGCATCCGGCGAAGCATGGCCGTGTGCTCATCTGAATCGAACCGGGCGACCTTGAAGTTGGTCGGCAGGCTGACTTGCAGCACATTCGTTTCTTCCTCCGGAGGCCGAAAGGCTTGCGGGTCCGGGCTGCACAGCGTCATCAATGCGGGCTCGAAGCTGCTCCAGACGGTGTGATCCGTATAGCAGTGCGTCAACGTATCGACATCGAGGCCGGGAATGCGCGCCAGATAGGGTAGCGGCGGCATGTTCATGATCGACATGCAGGGAACCTTGGCCTTGGCGATGGCATCCAGCAGGTCGCGCACGGCGGGCGCGCGAAACTGCGGCTCCTGCATGGCCAACGCGGCCAGATCGTAGTCGGCCGGATCGACAGTGTCGGGCGTGGCGGCGGACAGCTTGCCCGGCAGATTCCGTGAATCGATCTCGACGAGACCGTCCCGGGCTTTGACCGGCATGTGAACCCGGATTCCGTCCTTGTTGATCAACTCTGCCTCGGCGGGCAGGCAAACCAGTTTTACGTTGTGTCCCGCGAGCAATAACTTCGTTGCCAGCAGTGAGCCATAAGACGCGCCCATGATCAGGATGTTGTATGGGGTATGCATAGAACGCCAAATCCACCTATTGAGGGTTAACCGATACGGGAGAAATTAGACTGCCCGAGCAGGCCGGACAAGCAGCCGAAACGACGAAGGGCACCCCGGCCTTTGGAAGGTTGTCGATCAGTTTTCCTCAAAGCCTTTTAGAAACTTGCTGAGCAGCCCATTGAGGGTCGCGGCCTCTTTCTTAGACAATCCGGAGATCAGTCTGGCTTGGGTCTCGACATGCGCGGTGACAGCGGCATCGACGACGGCGAAGCCTTTGTCAGTAAGCGATATGATGACACTCCTACCATCTTTGGGATTGTGTACTCGCTCTACGAATCCTGTTTTTTCTAGTTGGTCGATCCGGTTGGTCATCGTACCCGATGTAACCATCATGGTTGCCAACAAGTCGCCCGGTGAAAGCCGATAGGGCGGGCCGGAGCGGCGTAAAGTCGCCAAAACATCGAAGCTCGCACCGTTTAG